>NZ_JBMMKS010000003.1:0-310558 GCF_058630515.1 Vibrio sp. HM8-C | reverse complement strand
AAGTACGGATACCGAATAATCGGGCATTAAATCGTAGTAGATCTTGGTCGCATGCTTGAGCATTTATCGAATCGCTGCCTATAATCAGAGTGGTCAAGAATTGGCTAGAGATTAGTAACCAAAATTGGTGAATGCAAGACTCACAAAACGCTGATTTTTAGCCTGAAATGACGAAAATGGAGAATGTGTGATGTACCAAAACTTACTAATTGAAGCCTATAAAAAGGCTCAAAACTACGAACAAGACCAACAGATTGCAGTGGATTTGGACATTCCTAAGCAGCGAATCAGTGATTTTCGTAAAGGAAAGCGCTATATGTCTGATGAACAAGCAATTTTTCTAGCAGAAAAAACAAAAATAGCCCCAGAACTGGCACTCATTGGTTGTCACGTTGACCGCAGCAAAAGTGTGATCTCAAAGGAGGTCTGGGAGCGCATGGCAAAAAAGTTTAGCAAGTATGGATTACAAAGGTTTTCAATGAGTTACGGAGCAATTGTTATGGGATATAGTGTGTTTCAACAATCCATTAATGACTGCGTATTATGTATGTTATGTTAAATACTGTTTTTAAATGACTATCTCCTTAACTCGCTGTTTTTAACATAACTGGCATTTACCATAAAATACCTAATAACTACATTTATCATCTCTGATTAAAAATGTAGTTATTAGGATGTAAATCTCTCAATAATGTTGGAAATTTCATTGATACGCATCGGTTTAAGCATGAAGTCATCCATACCTGCGTTGAGACATTCCTCTTTATCGTCTTCCATTGTATGTGCGGTTAAAGCAATGATCGGTATTTTGATATTGTTAGATCGAATTTTCTTGGTAGCCTCAATACCGTCCATTACTGGCATTGAGATATCCATGAAGATTAGATCAAACTGTTTTTCATTTTTAATTAGTTCTACTGCCTGCTTACCGTTGTCTGCTAACGTCACGTTGTAACCTAAACGGCTAAGCATTAACTGTATTACCATTTGGTTTGTTTTGGTGTCTTCAACCACTAAAATATTGTACGCCCTGTCTAACTTTTTTCCCTTTTCAGACTTTGAGAACTCGTGTTTGTAATGTTTTAGGTTTTCTTCGCTTAACGGAATTGTAATTTCAAAGCAACTTCCTTCATGCAAAGTACTGTTGACTGCTATCGCGCCTTTCATCAATTCAACCAAGTGTTTAGTTATAGTTAATCCGAGTCCCGCACCACCATAGTTTCTAGTGTTTGAGCTATCAGCTTGTATAAACGGAGAAAACAATTGTTCAACTCGCGCGCTGTCAATTCCAATACCAGTGTCGTTTACTTGAATGTGTAACTGACTATCGTGGTCATACAGTGAGACCGTCACCACCCCTTTCTCTGTGAATTTTATTGCGTTTCCAACAACATTAAACAGTATTTGCATAAGGCGGACAGCATCGATGATGTATTCACTTTCTGGACAAAGTTTTACATCTACGCAGAACTCGATTCCTTTATCTTCGGCGAGTTGTCGATGATATTCGAGAGCATGGTTGAGTTTTTGAAACAAATTCACTTTGTGACACTGTAGCTTAAAGTGTCCCGATTCAATACGACTTACATCGAGAACATCATTGATGATGACAAGTAGAAGTTCCGCGGAGTTTTCCATTTGTTCAAGCAAATCTAACTGGTGTGTATTGGAACTATCTCTTAAAACATCAATCAACCCTAAAACGGCGTTAAGTGGTGTTCTTAACTCGTGACTCATCATTGCCAAAAACTGCGATTTAGATTTGTTTGCCTGCTCTGCCTGTTGCTGAGCTACCAACAATTCTTTGGTTTTTAGGTCAACAAGACTCTGCAGCTCTTCTTTATATTCTATGTCGCTAATCGCTCGTTCCAACAGAGGTCTGAATCTGGTTAACGTTGATTTCATATCAAGGTTAAACTGTCCTTTGCTTCTTCCAAGTAGCAATAATACGGAATCCGAGGTTTCAGTTTTAATACCAGTAATAAGTGCTGAATTTATTTGTTCTTTAAGAAAAGGGTTGAGGTTCTTAAACTCATCAAGATTGATAGGGTCAAAAAGGATAATACTTTCCCCTTTGAGCACTCTTTGAAATTTTTCGCCATTCAACCACTCTTTACCTGTAAATGAGATATTCGAAGTTAAAAATGTCGAGTAGTTGTTAGTATTTTTCCCTTTAGATATCACTACAAAATCACTGAATTTTATATATCGACTAAGTACTTTTTTGAGTTCGTCAAATATCTGGTATTTGTTATCAGCTCGGCTCAGTGCTGACAAAGCTGCCAAAATGACTCGATTCTCTTCAGTTATAGAGCGTTCTCGCTCTCTACTTCGTTCTAACTCGAGTAATGTCTCATTGAAATGTTCTATGTATTGTTGCTTCATAGTTAATGCTCGGAATCGTAAAAAATGGCTGATGAAATCATCAAATTGCCGTGAGCATTTTCACCCCCGACGAGCTTGCCTTGTTCGCCAAAAGTAAATGGGCAGATAAATGGCCGTCCGTTCAGTTGCTTCGCAATTTTTTCATACACATCTGCCATTTGCTCACCTAAATGCAACATTGAACCGGCACAAAAAATGAGAATGCCACCAATCATTTCTGAATCACTGAAATTTTTAGTGTTTGCATCTTTGATTACTCTCGACGCTCGCTCGATCAAATGTTTTTTCGAGCCTGTCATCAATGTGATGGTTTCTCCCACCTTACTTTCAGAGAACATCTCCAATGCATCGTCATCAGTTATGCGAATTGGGTGTGATAATTTAAAGTAAGGTTGATTATCGATGTGCCCGACTACGTTTCCGATTGGAAACTCAGAGATATAGTCAAATAGATACTCGTCTAATATAGTTAAGCCCGAATGTGCCGTTAGCCATGCTTGATAGATTTGTTTCGCTGGCTTTTTGTCAATTGTGTATATATATCTACCCCGAGCTTTAGTTACCAACCCAAAATGTTCTGTTGGCGTGTATCCTACGCTTAGCCCTGTTGCAATCGGAATGGATGAAAAGCCAACAAGAACTGTCAAAGCATCTTTTGATTCATGTTGTTCATTAAGTACTGACCAATGGCCGGTGATATTATTATCAGCAGCGCTCCCTCCTATAATCGGAACTTGAGTCCCAAATTGTTCATCGATTGCCTCTATAATGCGTTCTTCATTACCTGGCGTCGCATGAAGAATAACGAAATCTGGTACTTCACCGATTCTATTTGCTTTATAAAGAGCTTCCTTTAATGCCGAACTAACAGCTGACATATAATCACTGCAATTTAATTGACTGATAGTCGCTGTTCCGTATGCGCTAAATGGTGAGTCATCATAGATCGCCATAACACCTATAACAGGGCCAAGATGATAGCCGCCATCTGTCATCAGTCCGCAGCAAGATGAGCATCCGATAATAGGGATATTTGGGAAAAACTGAGTGAGAATTTTAGAAAGGTTATGATTACAGTATGCTTCCGTGTAGTAACAGACTAGAGCTTTAATGCCTTCAAAGCCCAGAGCAGATTTGATGCAATCGATCGCAGCGTTGACATCTAATTCATTTGATATAGCTGTTTTAAGTCGCATTTACGAATTACTTACATAGACAATATGAATTAATTTATACCCCATATTAATTCATATACGTATGTCACTCTCCTCTCTATGTCACATAAGTCTTATAAATTAAACGAAGTAAGCTAGTTTTCAATTTGGATCTTTATGGAATTATTAATAATAAAATAAGTACTTGTATGAAGGTTGTTACCCTTTGGCGACAAAACTAAATTCTGGTCATTTTTTGAGATATCACCGTCATAATTAATTATCCAATCTGACTGAACTGGATAAACAACAATCACTCCATTCTTCTTATCATCTTTTGTAACAGTTATTTTTTGGTTATTCACAAATAGAGAACAATTCGGTTGTGGATTACAAATAATAGTATTTATCTCTGTATATGTGATCGTTCTCCAAAAGAAAGCGATAAGAAGCAAAACCAATGTGATGACAATTTGAGCAAGTCTGAGTTTTGTAAGCTTTTCAGCTGCCATTAGAACGGGTTCCTCGTGTAACAAAGTTCAAAGTTTTGAAATAAAAGGGCAAAACCTGATAAAGGGTAAGGTTACTACACTGTCATTGAATTGTTAATTGCAGTATACTTTTCCGCTTGAAAATGCCACTTTTTCGTAAAGTCAGCAATAGCTATTAACGTTTTGATAAAACTTTAATTTTGTTGTGGATTTGGGTGGCATTACGACATTTGTCGTGTTGGAAGAAAAGTGTAGTTAATTAGACATTGGAAGCATGCAAAATGAGCCAAGAAAAGCAGCTTGAACAAAACTATAACTATACAGTCGTTCGTCAATTTACCTTAGTGACTATTCTCTGGGGTATTGTCGGAATGGGTGTAGGTGTTTTGATTGCCGCTCAATTAGTTTGGCCACAGCTAAACTTTGATACGCCGTGGCTGACGTACAGTCGTCTCCGTCCGTTGCATACTAATGCGGTTATATTCGCGTTTGGTACCAGTGCCCTGTTCGCAACATCTTATTATGTTGTTCAGCGTACTTGTCAAACTCGTTTATTCGGTGGTCCGCTTGTTGCATTTACCTTTTGGGGATGGCAAGCAATCATTTTATCCGCAGCAATCTCTCTGCCATTAGGTTTTACCTCTGGTAAAGAATATGCTGAGTTAGAATGGCCTATCGATATTGCTATCGCATTAGTATGGGTTTCTTACGCGGTGGTGTTCTTTGGAACACTTGTTAAACGTAAGACTTCTCATATATATGTAGCAAACTGGTTCTTTGGAGCCTTCATCATTACCGTTGCTGTTTTACATATCGTTAACAGTATGGCAATCCCAGTATCAATGACTAAGTCATACTCGATTTATTCAGGTGCTGTCGATGCTATGGTTCAGTGGTGGTATGGTCACAACGCAGTAGGTTTCCTACTGACAGCCGGTTTCCTAGGTATGATGTACTACTTCGTACCTAAGCAAGCAGAACGTCCAGTTTACTCTTACCGTTTATCAATTGTTCACTTCTGGGCATTGATTTCACTTTATATCTGGGCAGGCCCGCACCACCTACACTACACCGCTCTTCCAGACTGGACACAGTCTTTGGGCATGGTGATGTCGTTGGTTCTTTTCGCTCCTTCTTGGGGGGGGATGATCAACGGTATCATGACGTTGTCTGGTGCTTGGCATAAGCTACGTTATGACCCGATCCTACGTTTCCTAATCGTATCTCTGTCTTTCTACGGTATGTCTACCTTCGAAGGTCCAATGATGTCGATTAAGACTGTAAACGCGCTTTCTCACTACACTGACTGGACGATTGGTCACGTTCACTCTGGTGCATTGGGTTGGGTAGCAATGGTTTCTATCGGTTCTGTTTATCACTTGATCCCACGTCTATTTAACCAAGAGCGTATGTACTCTGTTGGTCTGATTAACGCTCACTTCTGGTTAGCGACAATCGGCACGGTGTTGTACATCGTTGCGATGTGGATCTCTGGTGTAATGCAAGGCTTGATGTGGCGTGCAGTTAACTCTGACGGTACTTTAACTTATAGCTTTGTAGAATCAGTTCAGGCTTCGTACCCATTCTACACAGTACGTTTCATCGGTGGCTTCATCTTCTTATCTGGTATGTTCTTAATGGCATACAACACTTATAAGACGATCTCTGCTCCGAACCACAGCTTAAAAGCTATCCAACAACCAGCGTAAGGAGATTTAAAGAATGAGTTCAGATTCTAATAATCGCCACGGCATTATCGAACGTAACGTCGGTTTGTTGGCAATTATGATTGTATTCGCCATCAGTTGGGGCGCTTTGGTTGAAATCACACCGTTGATTTTCCAAAAGCAAACTACTGAGCCAGTAGAAAACCTGAAACCATATACTGCGCTGCAGTTGGAAGGTCGTGATATTTACATCCGTGAAGGTTGTAACGTATGTCACAGCCAAATGGTTCGTCCTTTCCGTTCTGAAACTGAACGTTACGGACACTACTCTGTAGCCGGTGAAAGTGTATGGGAACACCCATTCCTATGGGGTTCTAAGCGTACTGGTCCTGATCTTGCTCGTGTTGGCGGTCGTTATTCTGATGAATGGCACCGTGTTCACCTGATGAATCCACGTGAGCTTGTACCAGAATCAAATATGCCTGCTTTCCCATGGTTAGCTGAAAATGTGCTGGATGGAAAAAATACTCAGACAAAACTTGAGGTTTTCCGCAATCAGTTCGGCGTACCATACACAGATGAGCAAATAGCGAATGCGTCAAAAGATGTCGAAGGGAAAACAGAGATGGATGCCATCATTGCTTACCTTCAGTCTATTGGTCACGCAATGAAATAAACAGAGGTAATTATGGATATCGGTACTATTCACAGTATTTGGACCATAACGTTGTTTGTCTGCTTTATCGGCGTTGTTTGGTGGGCGTTTGGCAAAAAGCGTAAATCGCGTTTTGACGAAGCTGCAAACCTTGTCTTTGCAGATGAACAAAAAGAAACACCCTCTAATAAAAACAAGGAGTGACTGAGTAATGACTACATTTTGGAGTCTTTGGATCATCGTAATTACGGTTGGTACCCTACTTGGATGCGCAATTCTTCTCGTTTGGTGTCTAAAAGACAAAATGGGTGTTGAAGAAGGTGCGGACATGGGCCACGAGTATGATGGTATTCGCGAAATCAACAACCCGCTGCCTAAGTGGTGGACTTATCTATTTGTTAGTACGTTCATCTTTGCTGCTGTCTATTTAACACTTTACCCAGGATTGGGTAACTTTAAAGGTGTTTTAGGGTGGCAGAGTTCAGATCAAAAAGTACGTTCTTTAGAAGAGTCAAAAGCTTCTATTTCTAATGCACAAGAGACAAAAACTCTTGTTCAGTATGCAAAAGAGCTTGATGACGCTGATGCGTATTTTGGCGAAGCGTTCAAGCGCTTAGCTTACAAAGACGGTGGCTCGGAATTACGTCCTGTTACTGAAATCGCAGCAGATTCTGATGCGTTGAAAGTTGGACAACGTTTGTTCCTACAAAACTGTTCTCAGTGTCACGGCTCGGATGCTCGCGGTCAAAAAGGTTTCCCTAACCTAACTGATAACGCGTGGTTATACGGTGGTGAGCCTGATGCAATCGTGACAACAATTCGTCATGGTCGCATTGGTCAGATGCCAGCATGGAAAGATGCTCTTGGTGAAGATGGTGTAGCTGAAGTTGTTAGCTACGCACTGAGCCTAAGCGGACGCTCTGTAAATGCTCGCGAAGCTGAAGCAGGAAAAGCACGCTTCGTAGTATGTGCTGCTTGTCATGGTACAGATGGTAAAGGTAACCCTGCTGTAGGTGCACCAGACCTAACTGACCAAGACTGGCTGTTCGGTGATTCACGTGCTGCTGTAACAGAAACAGTAATGTACGGCCGTTCAGGTGTAATGCCAGCATGGATTGATATTCTAGGTGAAGACAAAGTGCAACTTGTTGCTTCTTATGTCTGGAGCCTAAGCAATTCAGATAAATAGTAAAAATCTAATAACAGCCCCTTTTCTAGGGGCTGCTTTTTTCTTAAATTTAAGTCTTCTAACTTAAGCCCTTCTTTTTCGTTGTAGAGAACTTTTTTATGGTAAAGCCTTGGTATAAACAATTTTGGCCGTGGTTCCTTATTATCCTTCCGCTTACAGTTGTGGTTTGGACAATCGCTACGGTTATCGTGTTTTCTAATAACTCAGTTTCTTTAGTCACAGAGGATTACTATAAAAAAGGCAAAGGTATTAATGTTGATTTGTCAAAAATTCATGTAGCAAAAGACTTAGGTCTCAGCGCTACTGTTTATTCTAAAGGTAGCGATATCATTATTGAGTTCAACAAAGGGAAGCTTGACCACTATCCCGCGATTCAAGCTATGTTTGCTCACAGAACGCTTCCTGATAGAGATTTTACTCAGCTCATTACAGCTGACGCTAAAGGCAATTATAAAATTACTCGTGATAGTGAGATGCAAGGCCCTTGGTTTATTGAGTTAACGCCACATAATGGCGAATGGTTAGTTCAAGGTCGAGTGACATTCCCTTCAGCAACGCCAACACAACTGATGAACTAAAAATATGACTAAAGCGTGTTACCACTGTGGTGAAGATGTACCAGAAAACACCAACTTTAAAGTCACGATTCTCGACGAAGAACGGGATATGTGTTGTCCCGGCTGCAAAACTGTTGCGGAAACTATCATCGAGAGTGGACTTGTCTCCTATTACCAGTTCAGAACAACAACCGCAGACAAAGTAGAGCTCGTTCCTGAACAGTTAAAAGCGTTAATTCATTATGACAACTCAGACGTTCAATCTGAGTTCGTTAGAAATGTCGATGAACATTCAGAGGTGACATTGTCACTTGAAGGGGTTTCGTGTGCTGCATGTGCTTGGTTAATTGAGAAACAACTGGTAAAACAACCTGGCGTAATGGGTATCCGAGTGAATACTACTACAAATCGTGCCTTGTTGAGCTGGGATAACTCATCTGTAAAACTGAGCGACATTCTTTCGCGAATTCATAATTTGGGCTACAAAGCAGCTCCGTTTGAAGCTGATAAGCACGAAGCTCTTTATCATCAATCAATGAAACAGTACCTCTATCGTCTTGGTATTGCTGGCTTGGCAACAATGCAAGTAATGATGCTGGCTGTTGCTTTGTATTTGGAAGCCTTTGGTGATCTCGATAGCGAGTTTAAAAACTACTTTCGCTGGGTAAGTTTGTTATTTGCAACACCAGTGCTTCTCTATTCTGCATTCCCATTTTATGTAAATGCTTGGCGAAGTATTAAAGGTCGTACGCTTGGAATGGATGTTCCCGTATCTATTGCGTTGATTTTTGCTTATGTTGCTAGCCTGTTTGCTACTGTGACTCAAAAAGGTGAAGTCTTTTTTGAGTCGATTTCTATGTTCACCTTCTTTTTGTTGGTTGGTCGTTTTCTTGAAATGCGAGCGCGACGTAAAGCTGCAGCAGCCAGTGGTAATTTATTAAAATTGATTCCCGCTATTGCAACACGCATTGATGGTACTCAAACACCTGTTAAAACTCTTCAAGTTGGAGAGAAGATACGCGTCTTACCTGGTGAACATATTCCTGCCGATGGAGCAGTAATTTCTAACCGAATTCATGTTGACGAATCAATGTTAACCGGAGAATCACTACCAGTTGTGAAAAATGTTGGTGATGCCGTTTATGCTGGAACACTTAATGGTGATGAATCTTTTGAACTAGAAGTAACCGCGACAAAGGCTGATTCTGTAATTTCAAATATTGTCCGTCTTCAAGACGACGCCCAATCGTCTAAACCAAAGATTGCTGAAATTGCTGATGTTGTCGCTAGGTATTTCGTCGCTATTATTCTCGTTATTGCGCTCGGTACATGGCTTTTCTGGCATAGTTCTCGTCCAGATGATGCTTTCTGGATTATGCTCTCCGTACTTGTTGCAACCTGCCCATGTGCGCTTTCATTAGCAACACCTACTGCGATCACTTGTGCAACCTCTCGACTAGGTGGATTTGGGATATTGCTACGTAAAAACCATGTGTTTGAAACGCTTTGTAATGTTAACCATCTCGTATTGGATAAGACTGGCACACTAACGCACGGTAACATTGAAATTCGCGACGTAGCGATTCACTCTCAACTGTGGACGAAAGAGCAATGTTTATCTATTGCAGCGCAGCTAGAACAGTATGCAAATCATCCGATTGCACGCGCGTTTAAACCTTATCTCAAAAATCTAACGGTATCTGATGTCAAAAACATTATTGGTTCAGGTATTGAAGGTATCTACGAAGAACATAGCGTACGTATTGGCAACGCAAATTATGTTTTGAATAGCAACGATGATGTTAAGGATCACAATGCAATATATATGGCGATTGATTCTGTGCACGTTTCAACATTTTATTACCAAGATCCGATTCGAGCAGAAGCAAAGAGCTTTATTGATAAGTTCCATGAAGCTGGGATTCGAATAACATTGCTTACCGGTGATTCTCAAATTAACGCTCAATCTGTTGCAAATGAGCTTGGTGTGGACCAAGTGATTGCTCAGGCCAAACCTGAAGATAAACTGAACTATCTACGTTCATTAGATGATAAAGACATAACATTGATGGTTGGCGACGGCATCAACGATGCTCCTACTCTTGCCGGAGCACATTTGTCAGTTGCTATGGGCGGTGGAACTGATGTTGCAAAGGCATCTGCTGATATGGTTTTGCTAGGCGATAAACTAGATCGCTTGCTCGATGCTAGAGAACTGGCACTGAAAGCTCGTAGCATCATCAGACAGAACTTAGCTTGGTCTTTAGGATATAACGTCGTTATTTTGCCGCTAGCTGTTGCTGGATTTGTTGCTCCTTATATTGCAGTGGTCGGTATGTCGGCAAGTTCGATTATAGTAGTATCTAATTCTCTTCGATTATTGAAGGACAAGAATAACTAAATGGAAAGCCTATATATTTTGATCCCAATTGCCATCGTAATTGTTGCTGTAGCTGTGGCAATCTTTTTGTGGGCGGTAAAAAGTGATCAGTTTGAAGATTTAGAGCGTCAGGGGCACAACATCTTATTTGACGAAGATGATCATCTAACACCCAAAAATACTGATTCGAAAAACAAAAAGTGACCATGACTGCTGATCTTTTAGGGGCATTTATCGTTGGCTTATTAGGAACCGGGCATTGTGTTGGTATGTGCGGTGGATTAGGTTCTTTACTGAGTATCGGTAACGGCACTTCTAAGCCTTATTTCTCAATTGTTTATTACAATATTGGTCGAGTAGTTAGTTACAGTCTTTTTGGCGCTCTAATTGGTGGCTTAACAACTACACTAAGCCAACTTTCAGCTCTTAACCACACTCTTGTGTGGTTAAGAATTCTATCCGCAGTCATGATGATTGTTCTTGGTTTATATGTAGGACGTTGGTGGTTTGGCTTACTAAAGTTGGAAAAGCTCGGCACTGGAATTTGGCAATTTATTTCTCCACTGGGCAGTAAACTACTTCCATTAAAAAAAAGCTGGCACGCTCTACCTTTTGGAATAATCTGGGGATGGCTACCTTGCGGTTTGGTCTACTCTGCGCTAACGTGGGCGGCTGTTTCTGGTAGTGCCATAAACGGCGCTCTTATTATGTTTGCATTTGGAGCTGGCACGTTGCCTTCAATGCTCTTGGTTGGCTTAGGAGCTGCACAAGTTAAGCAATTGCAACAGTCTCCTACTTTCAGGACTATTGCCGCAATTTCAATAATTTGTTACGGCATATATACCGGTTACAACGCAATAAATATGCTAATCAGTCTTAGCTAGATGTATGATTAGGAACATGATTTTTTTAACTATCCTTTAGTGTGAAGGGATGCTAAAATATTGATGTAAATCAATTAGTGAAAGGTCGTTATGATTTCGGAAAAGCCTGCTGCGAAGCGAATTCAATCTGGTGGATGTGCGATTCACTGTCAAGACTGTAGTATTAGCCAACTATGTATTCCGTTCACTCTTAACGAGTCTGAATTGGATCAACTTGACCAAATTATTGAGCGTAAAAAGCCAATTCAAAAAGGTCAGGAACTATTCAAAGCTGGTGATGAGCTTAAGTCTTTGTACGCAATCCGTTCAGGGACTATCAAGAGCTACACTATTACAGAACAAGGTGATGAGCAGATTACTGCGTTCCATCTTGCTGGTGATTTAGTTGGCTTTGATGCAATTACTGGTGATGCACACCCTAGTTTTGCTCAAGCATTAGAAACATCGATGGTTTGTGAAATTCCATACGAAATTCTAGATGACCTTTCAGGTAAAATGCCTAAGCTTCGTCAGCAAATCATGCGACTGATGAGTAACGAAATTAAAGGCGACCAAGAAATGATTCTTTTGCTTTCTAAAAAGAATGCCGAAGAACGTTTGGCTGCATTTCTCTTCAATCTATCAACTCGTTTTTCACAACGTGGTTTTAGCCCAAGAGAGTTCCGTTTAACCATGACTCGTGGCGATATCGGTAATTACCTAGGTTTAACCGTTGAAACTATCAGTCGTCTTCTTGGCCGTTTCCAAAAATCAGAAATTCTAAGCGTTAAAGGCAAATACATTACCATCATTAATCATGATGCATTGATGGAATTAGCTGGCGTCTCTAAAGAAAGTAAATAAACATCAATGACGTAGCTCAATAATGAGCTACGTCATACTTCTTCTATAATCCCTCTCTTTTTGCTAAACCTCTCGCAACTTCTAAGCTAAAGTTAAATAAGAAATCTCCGAAACGATAAGGGAGTTTGTTATGAGTATTTATAACAAAATCTTGGTTGTAGCTGATATTAATCACGATGAACAACCCGCTTTAGCCAGAGCAATTCAACTTGCTAAGAGAAGTAGATCTACAAGCCACATTACGTTCTTTTTATCGATTTATGACTTCTCTTATGACATGACATCTATGTTATCTGGAGATGAACGTGATGCTATGAGACGTGGCGTCATTCATCAGCGTGAGCAATGGATGAAAAAGGTTGCAGAGCCTTACATACAAGAATCGATTGTCTTTGATGTTAAGGTCGTTTGGCATAACCGTCCTTATGAAGCGATCATCGGTGAGGTCTTTGCTGGTGAACACGATATTTTGATTAAAGGTACACGCAAGCACGATGTTTTAGAATCGGTAATTTTCACTCCTACCGATTGGCATTTGCTTCGTAAATGCCCTATTCCAGTCTTGTTAGTTAAAAACTCAGATTGGCCTGAAAATGCGAATATTCTTGCTTCTGTTCATGTAGGTTCTGAAGTTGAAACACATCTCGACCTAAATGACAGAATGGTGGATCAGCTATTAAATCTTTCCGAGCGTTTAGGAACAACTCCTTATCTCGTGAATGCTTATCCAGTTACACCTGCAAACATTACCATTGAACTACCAGAGTTTGACCCAACGACATACACAGATGCAGTTCGCGGACATCATCTAACAGCGATGAAGGCTTTGCGTCAAAAGCATGGTATTGATGAAGAACATACTATTGTTCAACAAGGTTTACCTGAGGATGTGATTCCTCAAGCAGCTGAGAAACTAAATGCTGCAATGGTTATTTTAGGAACTACAGGTAGAACTGGTTTATCAGCAGTGTTCATTGGTAACACAGCAGAACAAGTCATTGATAAAATTAACTGTGACGTAATGGCTTTGAAACCTAAAGGCTATGTCAGTCCTCTAGACCCTACTATCGCATCTTAGATAATAGTTTTGTTTTAGTAATCGTATCCAAAGTCCCAAGGCTGACGTCTTGGGACTTTTTTTCGTGCTTGAACGCTAAACTCTGGCATATCGAAAATTTATCCGTATCATACGCACTTCATTTTGTTTCTAAGATTAAGACTGCAAGCTGATGACCGAGCAAACTCAAGAGCTAACGAAAGCTCAACAATATAATTTCAATAAGTTGCAAAAGCGTATTCGTCGTAATACTGGCCAAGCAATCGCTGATTTCAACATGATTGAAGATGGCGACCGTATCATGGTCTGCTTATCTGGCGGTAAAGACAGCTTTACTATGCTTGAAATCTTGATGAGCTTACAAAAGAGCGCTCCTGTGTCTTTCGAATTGATTGCAGTAAACCTTGATCAGAAACAACCCGGATTTCCAGCCGACATTTTGCCAGCTTACCTAGAACAGTTAGGTGTGGAGTACAAAATTGTAGAAGAAGATACTTACTCTATTGTTCAGGATAAAATTCCTGAAGGTAAGACGACTTGTTCTTTATGCTCTCGCCTACGCCGAGGTATTTTGTACCGTACAGCAAAAGAGTTAGGCGCAACTAAAATTGCTCTAGGACACCATAGAGACGACATCATTGAAACTTTGTTCTTAAATATATTCTATGGCGGAAAAATGAAAGGTATGCCACCTAAGTTGGTTTCTGACAATGGCGAGCACGTCGTTATTCGCCCTCTGGCTTACTGTCGCGAAAAAGACATTATTAAGTATGCCGGTATGCGTGATTACCCAATCATTCCATGTAACTTATGTGGCTCACAACCTAACTTACAACGCCAGAATATTAAGCAAATGCTAAACGCATGGGATAAACAATTCCCAGGGCGTATTGAATCTATGTTTCGAGCTATGCAAAACGTAGTACCAAGCCATCTTGCGGATTTTGAATTGTTTGATTTCAAATCAATCAATAGTGAGTCTGGTGTTATCAATGGTGGCGATATCGGTTTCGATAAAGAAGATATTCCAGTTGTGCCAATTCAAGATGAGGACAGCGTAATGGAATTTGACCCTAGTTTGAAACTGGATGTGACTAACGTTTAAAAGCAAAACGATGTAAAAAAGGCTGCGATTGATGCAGCCTTTTTGTTGTCAGTTTTACACCACCACTTAGGCGTTGGTGTTTGTTCCAATAGTTTGATTTCTATTTTTTAGCTTTTGGTAAGTACGGAAGAACTCTAACCGTTTCTTCAGGAAGGCTTATCCAGCCGTCTGTACCTATCTCTTCCAAAGTGATCTGCGCTTTCCCATTAACAACCTGCACTTCACTACCATTACTCAAACGAATTACACTGTTAAGGTCGTTTGCAAACTCTAGAGTGATACCTGAAACAGTTGGTGTGAACCAGCTAGAGAACATCCCGCCAAGAGATTCTAGAATCTCCTGCATCTGGGGAAGCAGTTGCTCAATCTTGCTGTAATTAACCTGCCCAGATAGTGGTTCTTTTGTCATAACGACTAGTGAAAAATCACAACGAAGATCCTGTGGCGTATCAACGAAAACCAATGGATTTGCCTGTTTCAAATTGTCATCAATCGGCAATAGAAGTTCATTGTTAGAGCTACTTTTCAGCAGTTCATAATGTTCTTCTTTCTCCATCCAAGCCTTATCAATAGAACAAAGCTTTTTCGTATCTGCGTTTAGAAAGAAAACACCCACTTTTACATCTGGGTAATCGGGTTTATTGTTATTTTTAAGTGATGAATACAGTTTGCTATAAGTAAACATGTATTCCTGCGCCGCTGCATTGATTGAAAAGCTTGCGCAAACTAACCCTAAAGCTAGTGCTGTAATTCCTTTCATTAATTTGTCCAATATTGTTCGTTATGACGCATCATAGCTTGTAGATCTTGAATGTACGCTTCGCCGCGCTCAGAGTATTTCAGTAATCCATTGCTCATCTCCATCGCGCTACTCATGCTAAGTAAATCCGCCCCATCCTCTCTAAGTTGGAATCGGATTTCGCGCAAATCAAAATATGCAGCATTTCGGTTTACATTCATAAAATAACGATGGATAGATTCTTGAACTGAACCAAACTTGGCTACTTCATGGGTCATGCCTTCGCTACGTTGTAACGGAACCACACCACAACCTTTGCTATAACACCATTGGCCAAAATAGTTTTTTGCTGTGCGAGCGAATCGAGATGTACCCCACGCAGATTCATTTGCCGCTTGCGTTAACACTAACGCTTCAGGAATGACATCCACACGATGTAACATTTCATCAATCCAATCGTGTGTAATCTCATTAGTCTGCAATTCAACTTGATACAAATGAGCGAGCTTCTTTGCATCATCGATATCTGTGTCCACGAGATTACCTGCTTCCAGATGTTCTCTCAGACGATTTAGTCTTACTCTTTCTTTTTCAATTCTCTGATTTTCTAGGGCGATTCCCGGTTTGAGGTAAGAGAAAAAGGCATGCTTTTTCTCACTAACATCCTCAATTGCAGTGAAGTCTGGAGCGCTAGATACCGCCTTACCTTTGTTCACAACGGATTCAGTTATGATTTTCTGGCTTTCGAAATTGTAATAGCCATAACCAGCAACTGCGATGATTCCGCCTAAAGCGGCCACTTGAAAAAACTTATGCATTAAATACCTGAGAGTTATTATCCTGATTGTCATCACTGTCTTTATTAGTAGTGATAATCTTTAAACGAACCCCAAACATGTTGCGGTAGATAATTCCTTTTAAATGAAAGAAAAACGGAACGACAAAAATTAATCCAATTCCGTACATGAGCGCCGCTGTAACAAACATAATCATTACAATTAAGTAGAGCGATGCTAAAGGCAATAGTTTTTTGTTTGCAGCACGCAGTGACAAAAACAACGATTGCATTGGTGGAACTCTTTTCTCGCAAATTAGCAAGATAGAGTTACTAAAAGCAATAGAAAGATACATAGAAAGTAATGGGAATATCATGCCTGCTATCCCCTGAAATACCAGACCAACTAGCGTTGCAAGTATTACGGGTACGGTAAACTGTAACCCTTTACTGATGTGCCTAGTTTTCGTTTTAAGGCCAGCGGCATGGCTCATAGCCATCAAGCTTACGCCCGCAAAAATTGGGGCGCTTACCACTTCATAGCTAAAATTCGCGATGAAAATCGCTTCAATCATTCCGTCTGGGAATTCACTTCCTTGCTCTAAAGCAGTGATAATTGCTGAAGGATCACCGAGTTGTAACTTTAACGCGATGAAAAAGATTGCAATTTGAATGGCAATCATAATTACGATTGCTGGAGAAAAAGAGACAAAATGCTTAAGCGTCGTATCCCAAGACTCTTTCAAAACCTCTCCAACTTTAAGCTGGTATTGGCCTGACAGTGCTTGTTCAACAGTACCACCTACGTTGAAATCTCTCTCTATATCCTTGTTCATAAAATGCCCTAAGTTGGCGAGTCATGCCTGAGTTAGATACATGACAACATAAAATTTTGATTCATTATACTGAAATGCATCCGAGTCTAAAATCCGATCTCGAATTGCATCTTGCTTTCTTATTAATATGGTTGATAATTAACCAGTTGAAACCATTGATAGTTATCGCAACACGGATGTTAATGAAAGTTTGCTTTTAACTACAAAACTTTTTGTGTTTCAAGATAAGAAAACGCTTTGAGATCGCCTTTTTCGTGATTATTATGCGCCCCTAATTTGTATTTATTTGACAGGTCCAACAAGTAGATAATTTAGAACTCGTAAACAGTTATCTGCGGATCAAGGTGGAGAAAGACAGACGTTGAACAAACCAAATTCAGTAGGAAAACCAGTTGTAAAACTATCTGGTGTTAGTAAAAGCTTTGATGGCAAACAGATCATCGGTAACTTACAACTAGATGTAAATCATGGTGAATTCCTAACAATTCTTGGCCCATCAGGGTGTGGTAAAACTACCGTTTTAAGAATGATTGCAGGTTTTGAAACTGCAGATAGCGGTCAGATTCTACTGGATAGTCAAGACGTTACTCAAGTTCCTGCTGAACAGCGACACGTCAATACCGTTTTCCAAAGCTACGCGTTATTCCCTCACATGACGGTTTTCGAAAACGTCGCGTTTGGCCTGCGTATGCAAAAAGTTCCAGCCAATGATATTGAGCCTCGTGTAATGGAAGCATTACGTATGGTTCGACTAGATGAAATGGCACAACGTAAGCCGCATCAACTTTCTGGCGGTCAGCAACAACGTATAGCTATTGCGCGTGCTGTTGTTAACAAGCCAAAAGTACTTCTATTAGATGAATCGTTGTCTGCTCTCGATTACAAGTTGCGTAAGCAAATGCAGAGCGAGCTTAAACAGCTTCAACGCCAACTAGGCATCACTTTCATCTTTGTAACTCACGATCAAGAAGAAGCACTATCAATGTCTGACCGGATCATCGTTATGCGCAATGGTAACATTGAGCAAGATGGCTCTCCTCGTGAAATCTACGAAGATCCAAAAAACCTTTTCGTTGCTCGTTTTATCGGCGAAATTAACGTTTTCTCGGCTAATACTATTAAGCGTCTTGATGAAAAGCGCATTTTGGTTGAAATTGAAGGCGTTGAGTCAGTGGTTTACTACGACAAGCCAGTTAACGAAGGCGACAAACTCCAAGTTCTTCTTCGCCCAGAAGATTTACGCATTGAAGAGATCAAAGAGTCAGAGACCAAAGGCATTGTTGGTCACGTGACAGATCGCACCTACAAAGGCATGACTTTAGAATCGGTTGTTGAACTCGATTCAGGCATGAGTGTTACCGTTAGTGAGTTCTTCAACGAAGATGATCCAGACGTTGACCACTCTATTGGCCAAAAAGTCACTATCACTTGGGTAGAAAGCTGGGAGGTAGTCCTCAATGATGAGCAAGAAGCTTAATCTTCAAACGTCAATCATCAGTTTAATTGTTGGATGGTTAGTACTTTTTGTTCTAATTCCTAACGTGATGATCATTGGTACGAGTTTTTTGACTCGTGACGAAGCGAACCTGATTGAGCTGACGTTTACCTTTGATAACTACTTAAGATTGTTAGATCCGCTATATGCGAAAGTAATGCTTCACTCTTTCTATATGGCGATTGTTGCAACAATTCTATGCTTAATTATCGGCTATCCGTTTGCTTACATTGTTGCGAAGATGCCTGAGAAATGGCGACCTATCATGCTGTTTTTAGTCATTGTTCCATTTTGGACCAACTCGTTGATTCGTACATACGGTCTAAAAATTGTACTTGGTACTCAAGGCCTCTTGAACAGAGTGTTGTTGGATCTTGGTCTTATCGATGCTCCATTGCGCCTTATGTATACAGAAACAGCAGTTATGATCGGCTTGGTTTACATCTTGTTGCCATTCATGATTCTTCCGCTTTATTCAGCGATTGAGAAACTTGATGGAACATATATCGAAGCGGCTCGTGACCTTGGTGCAAATAAGATTCAAACGTTAACCAAAGTTATTCTACCTCTGACTATGCCTGGCATCATTGGCGGTTGTTTGTTGGTTCTTCTACCTGCGCTGGGTATGTTCTATATCTCGGATCTACTAGGCGGTGCGAAGAACTTGCTGATTGGTAACGTCATTAAGAGCCAAGTATTGAACGCACGTGATTGGCCATTTGGTGCAGCAACAAGTATTGCATTGACAATCGCAATGGCGATCATGCTTTATGCATATTACCGTGCTGGCAAATTGTTGAATAAGAAAGTGGAGCTAGACTAATGGGAAGAGTTGTTAGATTTAGCTTTATGAGCGTAGTGTACCTATTTTTGTACCTACCAATCATTGTGTTAATTGCAAACTCATTTAATGCGAACAAATTCGGTATTAAATGGGGTGGTTTCACCACTAAGTGGTACCACGCATTAATGAACAACGACAGCTTAATGCAAGCAGCATGGCACTCTATCAGTGTTGCTGTTTTCTCAGCTACAGCAGCGACCATCATTGGTAGTTTGACTGCAGTTGCCCTATTCCGTTACCAGTTCCGTGGTAAGAATATGGTTAACGGTATGCTGTTTGTTGTAATGATGTCTCCTGACATCGTTATGGCAATTTCGCTTCTTGCACTATTCTTAGTGTTAGGTGCAAAACTTGGCTTTATGACGCTTTTGATTGCTCATATTACATTCTGTCTGCCATTTGTTGTTGTGACTGTCTTCAGTCGTCTAAATGGCTTCGATGTAAAAATGTTAGAAGCAGCAAAAGATTTAGGTGCAAGTGAATGGGTAATTTTGAAGAAAATCATTTTACCTCTAGCTAAACCAGCTGTTGCAGCAGGTTGGCTATTAAGCTTTACCCTATCTCTTGATGACGTAATTATTAGTTCGTTTGTAACAGGTCCGACATACGAAATTCTGCCATTGAAGATCTACTCAATGGTGAAAGTGGGTATCTCACCTGAAGTCAACGCACTGGCAACTGTAATGTTGGTTGTTTCGCTGGCACTTGTTGTAACTTCACAATTGCTGGCAAAAGAGAAAGTGAAATAATCTTCAGTTAATTGACTAACTGAAATTCGAAACGGGATAACACATGTTATTCCGTTATCCTTTAAAAATGTCCTTAAAGGGCAACGTTTGGTTTGGAGCTAACGTCAATGAAAAAATGGGCTACTTTATTAGCTGGTAGTGCATGTGCGCTTTCACTGTTATCTGCGCAAGCAGTAGCAGAGGATAAAGAACTGGTATTCATGAACTGGGGACCGTACATTAACAGTGGTATCCTAGAGCAGTTTACTGCGGAAACCGGTATCAAAGTAATCTATTCAACTTACGAGTCGAATGAAACCTTATATGCGAAGCTGAAGACTCACAACGAAGGTTACGACCTTGTTGTTCCTTCAACATACTTCGTATCTAAAATGCGCGACGAAGGTATGATTCAGAAGATTGATAAGTCAAAACTTACCAACTTCAAGAATTTGGATGCTAACTATCTAAATAAACCTTTCGATCCAAATAACGACTACTCTATCCCACACGTTGTTGCTATCACTGGTCTAGCGGTGAATACAGACATGTATGATCCAAACGATTTCCAAAGCTGGGGTGACCTATGGAAGCCTGAGCTTAAAGGCCAATTGATGCTGATGGATGATACTCGTGAAGTATTCCACATTGCACTTCGTAAACTAGGTTACTCTGGTAACACTACTGACGAAAAACAAATTGATGAAGCATACGCTGAGCTACAAAAACTGATGCCAAACGTATTAGTATTTAACTCAGACAACCCTGCGGATCCTTACCTAGCTGGTGAAGTTGGTCTAGGCATGCTTTGGAACGGTTCAGCTGCTGCTGCACAAAAAGAAGGTCTACCACTTAAACTTGTATTCCCTAAAGAAGGTGGTATCGGTTGGGTTGACAACTTTGCTATCGCATCTGGTGCAAAACACATCGATGCAGCTCACAAGATGATCGACTTCCTACTACGTCCAGAAATCGCAGAGCAAATTTCTAACGATACTGGCTACCTAACTGCTGTTGCTCAATCTAACGAGAAGTTTAAAGATGTAGCACCACTATTCCCTGCTCAAGAAGATCTTGACCGTGTGGAATGGCAAGCAGCTGTTGGTGATAAGACTGTGAAGTACGAAGACTACTTTATGAAGCTTAAAGCGGGTCAATAACCCAGCAAAAAGAACTAAATAGGCAGCTTTCGCTGCCTATTTTTTTTCGAGCTGTTATACTGTTTTTCCTTTTTGAAACGCGTTTGCCTAGGCAAGCTCTTGCACAAACATGGAAAAGTAATGAAAAGTAAACTGT
Source organism: Vibrio sp. HM8-C (assembly GCF_058630515.1). Classification (NCBI taxonomy): domain Bacteria; kingdom Pseudomonadati; phylum Pseudomonadota; class Gammaproteobacteria; order Vibrionales; family Vibrionaceae; genus Vibrio; species Vibrio sp. HM8-C. The sequence goes on along the minus strand of NZ_JBMMKS010000003.1, from coordinate 289,478 downwards.
ATGCTGGCGCTCTTTGTGCTGCGACTCTATTCACTACCAATGCAATGGCTAATGACCAGGAACTTTATTTCTACAACTGGTCAGAATATATCCCAAGCGAAGTACTAGAAGACTTTACCAAGGAAACAGGTATAAAAGTCATCTACTCTACATACGAATCTAACGAGAGTATGTATGCCAAACTAAAGACTCAAGGTTCAGGTTATGACTTAGTAGTCCCTTCTACTTATTTTGTTTCTAAAATGCGTAAAGAAGGGATGCTTCAAGAAATCGACAAGTCTAAACTGGCTCATTTTGTTGATTTGGACCCTAACTACTTAGATAAACCTTTTGATCCAAACAACAACTACTCTATTCCTTACATCTGGGGCGCAACTGGTATCGGTATTAACACTGATATGTTGGATAAATCGAATATCCACAACTGGGGTGACTTATGGGATGCGAAATGGGAAGGTCAATTGATGATGATGGACGACTCGCGTGAAGTCTTCCACATTGCATTAGTTAAATTAGGCTACTCTCCAAACACGACCGATGCAAAAGAAATCGAAGCTGCATACGAAGAGCTTAAAAAGCTAATGCCAAACGTATTAGTGTTTAACTCAGATTTCCCTGCAAACCCTTATTTAGCCGGTGAAGTTTCACTTGGTATGCTATGGAATGGCTCGGCATACATGGCTCGTGAAGAAGGCGCTAAAATCGATATTATTTGGCCAGAAAAAGGAACGATCTTCTGGATGGACAGCTTAGCAATACCTTCTGGAGCTAAGAATACTGAAGCTGCTCATAAGATGATTGATTTCCTTCTACGCCCAGATAACGCAGCTAAAATTGCAGTAGAAATTGGTTACCCAACACCAGTTAAATCAGCATACAAACTTCTACCCGAAGAATTTGCGAACGACCCAAGCGTATTCCCACCGCAAGCGATTATGGATAGTGGTGTGTGGCAAGATGAAGTTGGTGATGCAAGCGTACTATACGAAGAATACTTTCAAAAACTTAAAGTCGATAAGTAATCGAACAACGTTAGTGGATCAAAAAAGCGGCATTTAGCCGCTTTTTTATTTTTTAATGGTTGCTGGCTTTGCAATCAGGGCGTTGAAGCTCCAATATCTCTTCCACTAGTCGTGGGACTTCAATACTCGCTTTACCATAACGCTTTTCAGCGAACTCACTTTCAACCGCACTTGGCTCTAAGTTAATTTCTATTGTATGTGCGCCATGCATTTTCGCATCATGTACAAATCCAGCTGCTGGGTAAACAACGCCGGATGTGCCGATAGAAACAAATAGGTCAGCCTCTTCCAATGCTGAGTAGATGTCTCCCATTCTTAGTGGCATTTCACCAAACCAAACGATATGTGGGCGCATCTGCGCTGGAATTTGACAGCAATGACAAAGATCGCCAGTTAGTAGATCGTCTTTCTGCTCAATAGTTTGATTAGAGGCACTACAACGCGCTTTAAGCAGCTCGCCATGCATATGAATGATGTTCTTGCTCCCACCACGCTCGTGCAGATTATCGATGTTTTGAGTGATGATAGTCACTTTCCCATTGAGCTCTTGCTCAAGCTGACCAAGGGCTATATGAGCTGGATTCGGCTGAATCGCATCTGATTGTAATTTGCGTCTGCGTTGATTGTAAAAGTCTTGAACTAAGTCTGGATCTTTAGCAAAACCTTCTGGGGTAGCCACATCTTCAATTCGGTGATTTTCCCAAAGTCCATCTTGAGCGCGAAAAGTCTGAATGCCCGATTCCGCAGAGATTCCAGCACCGGTTAGTACAACAACATTGCGATACGGAAATTTCATACTACATCCTTATTCTGATTGGCTTTTTGGTAGATTAGCACTGAAGCCAAACCAACTGTAGTTTTCACCGTTAGACCATAGTCTTAATTTTAGTACTAATTGTTTATTCTGTGATTCAGAAAAGCCAAGAGCAGGCACATGGCCTGCTCTTTTAACTTTGTCTTTAATGAGTTTAACGACGTCAGTTGTTACTCTTCGCTAACCGACGAAATCTTATGGATTGCTAAGTCAGCGCCAATAAACTCATCTTCTTCAGATAAACGCAGTCCAGTCAGCATATTAAGTGCACCGTACACAACAAACGCACCAACTAATGCAACGATGATTCCCATAACAGTACCAATAACCTGAACTGTTAAACTCACGCCACCTAAACCACCAAGTGCAGTTTGACCGAAGATGCCGGCAGCAACACCACCCCATGCACCACAAACACCATGTAATGGCCATACGCCAAGTACATCATCAATCTTAGTTTTGTTCTGAAGTTGCGTGAATAGCCACACAAACAACGCTCCAGCAACGATACCCGTCACCAGAGCACCGAGTGGATGCATTAAATCTGAGCCTGCACAAACCGCAACGAGTCCAGCTAAAGGTCCGTTGTGAATGAAACCTGGGTCGTTCTTACCTACCACAAGTGCAGCCAAGATACCGCCAACCATCGCCATAAGAGAATTCATAGCAACAAGACCGCTGATTCCTGCAAGCGCTTGAGCTGACATCACGTTAAAGCCAAACCAGCCTACACAAAGAATCCATGCACCTAACGCTAAAAACGGAATATTTGAAGGAGCAAAGTTAGTATGTTTGCCAGCGCGGATACGGCCTTTACGCATACCAAGGAAGTACACCGCGACTAGAGCAATCCAACCACCGACACTATGTACTACTACAGAACCGGCAAAGTCATGAAATCCTGCGCCAAAACGGTTTTCCAATGCTTCCTGAATACCGTAATTGCCATTCCAAACAATACCTTCGAAGAAAGGATAGATAAGACCTACAGTGAAAAATGTGGCAATAAGCACAGGGTAAAAACGTGCTCTTTCTGCAATACCACCGGATACAATCGCTGGAATAGCAGCGGCAAATGTAAGCAGGAAAAAGAATTTAACCAGTTCATAGCCGTTGCCTTGGGATAAAGTCTCTGCATCAGCAAAAAAGTTAGCGCCATAAGCTATCCAGTAGCCTATAAAGAAATAAGCGATAGTTGATACACCAAAGTCCGCTAGTATCTTAACTAATGCGTTTACTTGGTTTTTCTTACGAACTGTCCCTACTTCCAAAAATGCGAACCCTGAATGCATTAAAAACACCATGATGGCGCCAAGCAGCAAAAATAAAGTATCTGAACTTTGGGTCAGGACTTGTACAGCCCCATAAACCTGACTTTCGGTTTGAGTCATTCTCGTTACACTCCATGCAGAATAAAAATCGCACCAACTGGGTGCTAAAGGTTTTGCAATTCACAATATTGGTGAATTTATTATGTTTGTGCCCTGCATGAGCAAATAACATTCCATCACTATGGAGTAATGAAAAAATAATTAATAACTATCTGATTTATAGTTAATTAAAATTAAGTTTGAGTGCAAGAGATGCTAGATGAAGAGGCTTTTATGCTTATACAAAGCACCACATTAGTTCAAATGAACTAATGTGGTGCGCACAATTATTGTACAAATATCATCCTGTATGAGTGTAGGTGGATATATTTTTACAAGTTTGGGCCCTTTGATGGTGCATGCGGAATGTTGTTTTTTAGTTGCTGCATTCCTTTGTACATCCTTACAAACCATATAGAAATGGCGAATAGAGCTATCAATGCACCAACATAAGGGATTGCGCTACCGACGGTTGTTAGCCACGAATGGGCATACCAATAACGATTAACTCCCATGATCAGCCCATTTGTAGTCGCAACACTGATAATGAGCACAACGAAGAAAGTTAAAAATAGGAAAAAGGTACGAATCAAACCGTAATAGTGTGAATTCGCCACTTCACCATCTTCGTTTTTGTCTAAGCGGTATCCAGCGTAAATGATTCCAATCACACCGGAGATTAGACAAGTAAACGGCGTAAGTATATTAGCAATGTATACAAACCAAACGGATTTGTTGTCTGCGGCATTTTTCGAATTAGCGCTTGTCATGCATTGGCTCCCCTATCGGTAAAGATTGAGAATTGCTTATCGTGGCATCAGCTTCTTCGATCTCGCCTTTTGCTTTCACTTCTGCATACCATAAGTCGTGATGCTCTTTGGCCCATGTTTCATCCACTTTACCAGTCACCATACCTTCTAAAGCGCCTTCCATACCAAACAAACCAATGTAAATATGGAAAACAAAACCACAGATCAAAATAAGTGCTGAGAACATGTGTACAAGGTTAGACATTTCCATATCTCGGCGTGTTTGACCGAAAATCGGAAAATCTAGGAACAATCCGCTAACAGCTGCAAAAGCCCCAAATACAATAAGCAGCCAATAAACGGCTTTTTCACCTGCATTGGAAAAGCCAGCAGAAGGATGAGTACCTTTGTGTTTGCCAACCATACCGCCTAACTTCAAAGCCCATTGAATATCCACTTTAGTGAATAGAGATTTTCTCCACCACTTGAGTAGGATAAACACCAACAAGACAAAGAACAGAGGACCAACGTAGTTGTGATACTGCTTCGCAGCGAAAACTATATAACCCCACAGCTCTGTTGGTATGTATGGTTTTAAGAAATGCTTACCGTAAACCAACATCAAGCCACTGAACGCTAGAGTAAGAAATGTGAAAGCCATCGACCAGTGTAATGCCCTGTCTAATCGAGACCAACGGTTGAGCTTTCTCCCTGTTCGGGGTTTGCTTAACATAATGGGGCCAACAATCACATAAGCTAGCACAACTAAGGCAATACTGCCGAATATGGCAATTGCGCCCGCTGGAGACATCCATTTTTCTTTCAAAATGAACCATGTTTCGCCCGGCTTACTGATCAGTACTCCATGTTCTGGCGATTGAGAAGTCGTATATCCAGATACACCTTGACGAACTTGTCGCCAGTAATCAGCACCAGCGAGTTGGCTCATCTCACTTTGCGCAACATCAGCCTTGCCATTAACTGCTTTGCTACTGTCCTCTGCGAAAGCAGGAGGAAAAGCTAAGCACAGCAGTGCTGCCAATAAAGGCAGCACCTGACTAGCAGCGCGAACAATTAGATTTCGCATAAACTACTAGCTCCTCGTTGCGTCATAAGAAAGATCTTCACCATTTGTCCAACCAGCTCCTTTCGCGCCACGCTCAACAACACGTTGACGAAAGATGTCTGAAACTGTTTCTGCATCGCCCGCCATAAGCGCTTTGGTCGAACACAAAGAAGCACACATTGGTAGTTTGCCTTCCGCAATACGGTTAGCACCGTATTTTTTACGCTCTTCTTCTGAGCCTGCTTCGGTTTCCGGACCACCAGCACAGAATGTACATTTGTCCATTTTTCCACGTTCACCAAATGCAGTTTGCTTAGGAAATTGCGGTGCACCAAATGGACAAGCAAACAAGCAGTAACCACAACCGATACAAAGATCTTTATTGTGTAATACGATGCCGTCTTCAGTGTGTACGAAGCAGTCTGCCGGGCAAACAGCCATACATGGTGCATCTGTACAGTGCATACAAGCGACCGAAATCGAGTTTTCGCCCGGTTCACCGTCATTCAATGTCACGACGCGGCGGCGCTGAATACCCCACTCTAATGCGTCATCGTTTTCGTTTTTACATGCGGTCACACAACCGTTGCATTCAATGCAGCGCTTGGTGTCACAAAGGAATTTCATTCTAGCCATCGTGGTGCTCCTTACGCTTTACGGATGTTACATAGTGTGACTTTGGTTTCTTGCATCTGAGTCGTTGGATCGTAACCATAAGTGGTTGCAATGTTTGCTGACTCGCCAACAACATAAGGCTGTGTACCTTCAGGGTACTTACCTCTTAAGTCTTCACCTTGGAACTTACCGCCGAAGTGGAAAGGAATAAATGCCATCCCCGGACGAACTCGACGAGTAACCATCGCTTTAACGTGAATACGCCCTTTTTCCGCACCTTCAACCCAAACCATATCACCATCTTTGAAGCCTAAATCATTTGCATCTTTAGGGTTCACTTCCACAAACATTTCTTGTTGAAGCTCAGCTAGCCACGGGTTTGAACGAGTTTCATCACCACCACCCTCATACTCAACCAAACGTCCAGAAGTCAGAATAATTGGGTATTCTTGAGACTTATCCTGAGCCTGAATTGACTTATAAAGCGTTGGCAGACGATAGATTGACTCTGCGTCATCCCATGTTGGGTAATCAGCAATCAAGTCTCGGCGTGGTGTGTATAACGGTTCGCGATGTAGCGGAACTCTATCTGGGAATTCCCAAACAATGGTACGTGCTTTCGCGTTACCAAACGGGATGCAGCCATGTTTAATCGCAACACGTTGAATGCCGCCAGACATATCGGTTTTCCAGTTCTTACCTTCTGCTTCGGCCTTCTCTTCAGGGGTAAGATCATCCCACCAACCAAGATGTTGCAGTAGCTTAGCGCTAAACTCTGGGTATCCATCTTCGATTTCACTTCCTTTAGAGAAGCTATCTTCAGCTAGTAGGTTTTTGCCTTCAAATTCCACACCGTAGCGAGCACGGAATGTACCGCCACCTTCTGCCACTGTTTTAGATGTGTCGTAAAGAATATGGGTACCAGGGTGTTTCATCTCTGGAGTACCCCAACATGGCCATGGTAAACCATAGGTTTCACCATTCGCTGGACCACCTTCTGCAGCAAGGGTCGTTTTGTGGAAGGTGTGCCAGTTCTGTTGGTGCTCTTTAAGACGTTCAGGACTTTGACCTGTATAACCAACCGTCCACATGCCTCGGTTGAATTCGCGAGTTACGTCTTCAATCACTGGCTGGTTATTCTCGACACGAATGTTTTTGAATAACTGCTCTGCGAAACCCAGTTTAGTGGTCAGCAAATACATGATTTCGTGGTCTGGTTTAGAATCAAACAAAGGTTCGATAACTTGGTCACGCCACTGGATTGAACGGTTTGATGCAGTAACACTACCGTAAGTTTCAAACTGAGTTGTGGCAGGTAAAAGATAAACACCGTCTGTACGATCGTTCATCACAGCAGCCACCGTTGGATATGGGTCTACAATGACCATCATGTCCAGTTTCTGCATCGCTTTTTTCATCTCAACACCACGAGTTTGTGAGTTTACTGCGTGTCCCCAGTAGAACATTGCTCTGATGTTGTCGTTCTGTTCGATGTTTGATTTGTCTTCTAGCACGCCATCAATCCAACGAGATACGGGAATACCCATATTATTCATTGGCTTGTGGCCACGATATTCGGTTTGGTCGAATCGATTTTTAATCCATTCGTAATCGACATCCCACACGCGAGCCCAATGTTTCCAAGAACCATCAAGCAAACCGTAGTAACCCGGCAATGTATGAGAAAGTACACCTAAGTCGGTTGCACCTTGAACGTTGTCGTGGCCGCGGAAGATGTTTGCACCCCCGCCCGACTTACCTAAGTTTCCAAGAGCAAGTTCAAGTACGCAATAAGCACGAGTATTATTGTTACCCGTGGTGTGCTGAGTACCACCCATGCACCAAACAACACAACCAGGGCGATTTTCTGAGAGTATTTTCGCTGTGTGATATACGTCTTCTTCGCTCACACCTGTTACACGTTCAACTTCTTTAGGATTCCACTTAGCAACTTCAGCGCGGATTTCGTCCATTCCAAATACACGTTGGCGGATGAACTCTTTGTCTTCCCATTGGTTGTTGAATACATGCCATAGCAAACCCCAAATAAACGCTACGTCAGTACCAGGGCGCAAAGAGACAAAGTGATCTGCTTTTGCTGCAGTCCGGGTACGGCGCGGGTCTGCGACGACAATCTTACAGCTGTTTTTTTCTTTAGCGATTAAGATGTGTTGCATTGCAACAGGGTGAGCTTCAGCAGGGTTTGAACCAATAAACAGAATTGATTTACAGTTATGCATATCGTTAAAAGAGTTGGTCATTGCCCCGTAGCCCCATGTGTTTGCAACACCTGCTACTGTAGTTGAGTGACAAATACGCGCTTGGTGGTCAACGTTATTGGTACCCCAAAGTGACGCCATTTTTCTAAAAAGATATGCCTGTTCGTTGCTGTGTTTTGCACTGCCAAGCCAATAAACTGAATCTGGGCCTGATTCTTCACGGATCTTCAGAACATTGTCACCAATTTCGTTAATAGCTTGATCCCATGAGATCTTTTTCCATTTCCCACCTTCAAGCTTCATTGGATATTTTAAACGGCGCTCACCATGGCCATGTTCTCGCAGAGCTGCACCTTTCGCGCAGTGTCCACCAGCATTAAATGGATGATCAAACGCAGGCTCTTGTCCTGTCCAGACACCATTTTGTACTTCAGCGTAGATACCACAGCCCACAGAGCAGTGAGAACAAATCGTGCGTTTCACTTCTGTTTTTGCATTACGGTCAACTTCTTCAGCTTGTGCCTTTTTGATCATACCAGGCGCAAACAGTCCTGCGCCAACAACGGCGCCACCAGCTGCTAATGAACTGTTTTTCATGAAAGCACGACGGCTAATCCCGAGCTGATTCTTTTCTTTTGTCACGTTATCCGAACGTTTAGTTAGTCTCATCTGAGAGCTCCTATAGCGTGTCGTAGTAATCACGAATGTGTTGAGTCTCGTGATAACCGTCTTTCTTTGTTGTAGGTACAGTTAAAGATGGCTCTTGTGCACTGACACTTTGTGAAACGGTTGCTCCTACAGCACCCGCTACCGCGGCAGTTCCAAGTCCTTTGAGCAGGTCACGTCTGCTTGTGTCGATGTCTTGTTGTTGTTTTTTCATCATTGCTTCCTTATCTCGTCCCTGCTGTTGCCAACAAGGTAAGTCTGAAGGTGCGTAGGCACTTATTCAGTCAGGTTCTTTACTTCTATTTTGTGAGTATTGCGTTTACTTACCTTCGCCTCAGTAAAAGACACTTTTTCTAAAGACAAAAATGCATCCATTAATTTGGCGACAGCATGGTAATAACTGGTGTGTTGCGCATCGGCAATTTGAGTGACAAGTCGCTCATACCATGGCGCTAAATGACTATTGAAAAACGATTTCTGTGCCGATTCGGTTTGTTCACATAAATAAGCCATGGTTTCGCAAAGCGCAGCTATGTGATCTTCTGGCTCTTTTACATTCTCACTACGCTCAAGACCGAGTTGGCTGAGATCTAAACGAATATCTGCAAGCGGCTTTTCCATCAATGAACCGGTTAGATGCCAAGATGCAAACGGCACAACTTCCCCACGGCCAATTCCAATGAATAATTCGTGATATTCATCCTCGACCGCTTCAAGATTGATTTTCGCTGATGCTATCGATAACTCAGACCACGCTTGAGCCATTGGTGTGCCGTTAACTTCAAACTCTAAATCTGAAAGAAATTCCAAAAGTTCTTTTGTCGGCGGTTGTCTGAACAAAGCTGCTAACAATAAATAGATATCTGAGCGCATTGATTGTTGCTGTTCCATTCTCTACTCCTAATATCTCAACTGTTGTTCTGGATCGTTAGCCATTGACTCGAACACATCGATCACTCGGCAGTCTTCACACATAGCAATACGGTTCAAGGCTTCAGGTGTAGCAAAGTGCGAGTGACCTTGTAACTTATTCTGCAGCATTGTTATCATCGATTGTGGGGCGAAAGGTTTATGACATCGAAGACACTTTGCTGGCTCTTCTTGATGGAGTGTGACCGCAGATTGACGCGCAACTTTATTCCAGTTCATTTGCTGAACGCTTGTAAGCGCATTTTCAGGACAAGCTTTGATACATAGTCCGCATTGAACACAATCTTGTTCAACAAACTTAATTCCGGGAATGTCTCCATCATGATGAAGGGCGCGAGTTGGACAAACTGCAACGCACCCCATACATAAGGTGCAATCTTTAGTCGAACACTCTATCGCTCCATACACTGAAGAGGCTTCCAGTGGCTGAGCAACTTGAGCAATATTGAATTGTTGGGCGAGCGCATCAAGTGACGTAAACAAACGTGTACGTTTATTGCCTTCTAACTCGCCCAGACGAAGTTGTAGATCTTCAGTAACTAAATTTGGAGCTCCTTCACGAAGCGTTTCCAAATAAAGGATGTTAATAGTCTCTTTAGTTAATCCTAATTGCGACAGCAATGTTTGAGCTGTCGCAACCTCTTGTTCAAGAACACGTTGAATCGTTTTGGGCATACGACGACTTGCGGCAAATAGCACTTGTGTTGCACCATTCGTTAATGCGGCAAACCAAGTATCTATTCCCACCGATGGCAGTTCTTCTACCGTAACTGGAATAACATTTTCTGGTAGGACTTTCAGCGCCATTAAATTATGAATTTCATGTTCCGAACTACAGATAAGAACAATCGGTTTTTCGCCACCAGCCTTAAAATAGTTTCTCAACAAACGTTCAATGAACTTTTGTGTCTCTTTTGGTGTAGGTAACGCGTAGTGAATAGCTTCCGTGGGACAAGCTGTCGCACATGTACCAACGCCTTGACATAGATAAGGATTTATCTCGATTCTATGGCCGGTTTTATCCGAACCTTCACTTGATAATGCGCCGGCTGGACAGGCATCTACACAACGTTCACAGCCTTTTACACCGCGTGAACTGTGCGCACACAAATCGGTATCCAGTCTGAAAAACTTCGGTTTATCAAATGTACCGACCAAGTTTGGGATTTGCTCTAATGCATCAGCCAATTTGGGATAGCCACGTCCGACAGGAAAATATCCGGGAACAGGGACTTCTTCAGTCATCACACCGTTCAAAGACATATCGAGGATAATATCGAACGAGTCTTTACCAATAGCTACTTTAGATAGCGAGGTTGAGACACCATGATTTTGTATTTGAACATCAAAAGCACCGAGATAGCCGCTAATTTGAATACTATCTGCAAAGTAGACATTCGGTTCTTTGCCTTTTTCTCCATCAACGGAAAGCAAAGAGATAGATTGAACTTGTGATAATTGCTCTGCGATACGTTCGATTAGGCTTGTTGGCCCGATAATCAATGTATCTCCAGAGGTTTCGTAACTCACGGTTGGAGGAATAAGGTTTGCTAGTTCGACGGTATTTTCAATGGCAGAATACCGCGCGATTCCATTTTGCGAAGTCGATTGTTGTAAGTATTGTTTTAGCATTTGCTCGCTTCCAGTGTTTATCCACACACTTTTTATCTGGATATGAACCTATATTAGCAAATAGTGTTCCAACAAATTTATTCAACAATTACAACAATATACGTAGATAACACTAAGCTAAGTAAGGGTGTATCCATGTTATGAGACAAATTGTCTCACATGCTTATTTATCGTTTAGTCAAAATGTACCTATGATTTATATGGTATTTTTTGTCTCACCTTCGAATTGAGAATGCTCGGCCAAAGGCTCTACCTCGTTTACTATCGAATCGGCTTGGTCTAACGAGTCCAAATCTGTTTCTGAAACTGTTGATCCATCAATAATCTCATCCATAGCTGGCTGGTTTTCAGTCAACAATTCACCTTGTTGCTCTGAGTTTTCAGTCGACTCCTTCAACCATCCTCTTAGTGTCTGCGCTACTTCCGGAGAAAGAGGTTTGATTGAACTGAAATCTTGTGCGTAATCATTCATTCGACACACTTCGCTAAACTCTCCACCTAAAAACAATTTACGCAGAGCAGCCTTTTTGATTTCTTTATCAGCTTCGGAGGTGAGTAAAGAAGCAAGTGTTTGAGCCTCTTTAGGACTATTAGAACCGCTGTCGGCCTGATGGGCTAAGTTGCTGGCAGTTTCACTTGCTGAACGGGAATCCATTGTCTCTACTGGCGAATTCCCAAGACAAACATTTTCCTTAGCTGTTTCTGAATCGTTATTAACGTATTGTGTTTCAATCGCTTTCTTATCAGCCGCTTGAGAGACAGAATCCTCTTTCTCACTTTCCAGCTTGCGCTTGGACCAACGCGTTAAGAATGAATCATTGACCACTAGACCTCCCCGCGCCTTTGCGCTTCTTACCACGAATTTCTAACAGTTCTCCGTGTCTACCGATGAAGGCTTCCATCCATGCTTGAACGGGTAATGGCATGTCATTGGATAGCACCAAGTATTCTCCATCCATATACTGACCAGCCACGCTTTGTGATGCGATTAAGCGGATAATTTTCGGTGTTTCACCGTCTTCCGGTTGTTCTAAGATTAGAAACAGTTTTGGACTTTGAGAACTGAGATTAAATCGGTAGTCTGTGCGTTCATCCCGATAGAGCTCTAGAGTAGCAACGTGCTCTGAACTCTCATCCGTAACTAGGTCAAATCCAAGCAATTGCCATTGTGTGGTTACCCACATCCCTGCCGTGATTTCATGTTCTTTGAGGCGACAATTTATCGGCCAACTGTTTTCTGTTTTTGCCTTAGGTTGGTTTGCTACAAGAGGCTGAGCTTGTACTTGTTTTTCTGACATAGGAAACCTAATCAATTCTTGTTTTGGTTTATGTTTATATAGTTGTTTAAAGTGACATAAAGCAAATATTGAGCCATTGACTCAAGCCTAGTTGGTATTTTGCGAATGTCATGGGTTAAATGTCGCATTAATTTGCGCTTAAATGATGAAAATGTCCTAATCGGTTCAAGTCACTGATAAGCGGTGGAATAGAAATTGCTGTTTCTAACTTGTTTATCGATCAGTGCCTATTAATTTCAGTGCCTATTAATTTGTTTAATGCATCAACACTCCATCAGGAATATCACGTGGCAAAACCAAAAATCATAAAAACCAGTGAAAACCCACTTCAAACTATCGAAGTTGACGTATTCGACGAATACGGTGAACGTCTAACTAAATCTATTGCATGCGAACGTCCTTTAACTGTCATGCTTAACTGGAAAGAGATAGTCACCTTAATGACATTAGGCTCTCGACCAGAAGCCTTGGTACTCGGGTATTTGAAGAACCAAAGTTTTCTCAACGATCCTGAAGCACTTGAATCAGTCATTATTGATTGGGAAACCAATAGTGCTGTCATCATTACCAAAGAGTCTCTTGAGCATTTAGAACCTGCGTTGAAGAAAAAAACCGTTACTTCAGGGTGCGGACAGGGAACCATGTATGGCAATGTGATGAAACAGCTCGAAGGCTATAAGGTTCCACAGTCTCCGATTAAGCAATCGGCAATTTACGATGCGCTTGAAGCTCTCACCCATCATAACGACACCTATAAAGCCGCTGGCGCAGTTCATGGTTGTGCGGTGTGCCAAGGTCATGAAGTGCTTTCTTTCGTCGAAGATGTCGGCCGCCATAATGCGGTAGATACTTTAGCGGGTGAAATGTGGCTTAACGGAGAGACTGGAGACGACAAGATTTTCTATACCACAGGGCGATTAACTTCAGAAATGGTCATCAAAGTTGCTCAAATGGGTATTCCCGTTTTGTTATCACGCTCTGGTGTGACACAAATGGGATTAGAGTTGGCACATCAATTTGGCATAACCACCATTGCACGAGCTAAAGGTCGTCGTTTTCAAGTGTATAGCGGTGTGGAGAAAATAGAATTTGATGTTAAAGGCCATTTGGCAGATGAATCTGAGTGATGGATTCAATCGCTCACAAAATAAGTCACTCAAATAAGTAAAAACTCTTTATACAACCTTATATACAAGGGCGTATCAGATTTGATACAGCGTTATTTTGATTGCATTTTTTACTCTGTGTTCCTGTATCTAAAACCCGATATACGATCTACACTGTTTTATGAAATCAATGGCTTACTTAAACGATAACGCATATGCAAAACTTGTTACGTCTTTTCTTGATATTTTGGCTAGTCAGTGGGCAGATTGCTCATGCTGAATGGGATACTGATGATATCAGCACAACTCCCAAAGCAAATAACAGCGCTTTAGAAATTGAACAACAGATAAAAAAACTTCCAGATTCGCTCTTTATGACGCAAAGAGAGTATCTGGTCGTTTCTAATCTGCTTCATACAACACTATCTCTTCAATCGAAGAACATCAGTGACTTCTCTCAGGCTCTGATTGCTTATCGAAATCAGAACGATGACTTTAACTGGTTTAACTTGGAACAGAGCTACCTCACTCAAGTAAGCTTAACTCAATCAAAACAACATCTGTTACGCTCAGCCGACGAACTCACTCGTGCTGAAATTACTGGCTTTGGTCCGACGGGTGTCACCCAATTCAAACAAGAATGGAAGTTGGCTCAACTCAACGTTGAATACCTGTTCTTCTTTCAAATTAGAAGCTTCAAGTCACTATTTGAAGACTTGTTGATATCACCAGTGCCCTTCATTTGGTCTGTGTGTAAGGTGTTGTTTATCTATTTTCTTTTGGTTTGGTGGCTACGCCACAGTCGTCGCCTAATTGAACTGTTTAGAAACACCTATCTAAAAGACAAATCTGAGCCGTCCCTTTGGGCGAGGATCATTTGGTATGCCAGCAAAGCAAACAAAGCAATTGCTTGGCTAATTGCCATAACGTTTTCACTTCAAGTGCTGGCTGAGATAAAGAGTCTTCAACACCTTGTTTTTCTTGAAATATTTATTTGGTGGATTTGGGGCGGATCAATCGCGGTTAGCTTGATTCTTGAATTTACTTATCGAACCAGCCATACGTCGAACAAAACGTTAATGGCCTTAAGACTCAGCACTATTCGCCGTATTGTTTGGACTGTGATTATTACAGGCGTAATCCTGCAGCTATCCATGCGCACTTTGGGTAAGGGAACTATCTATTACTGGATTCTAAACACTATGTACGCATGGTTCTTTGTCATGATTGTCTCAGTACTCAACCTCTGGCGTGAGCGTATCTTCGCGTACGCAGAAAAAGCCTCCGACAGGCCTCTGTGGGTTAATTGGACCATCAGTAAAAAAGATGCGTTCGCAGTAAGAGTTTTTGCAACCACAATCACTCTTGCATGGTTATTAATGCACACATTGCAATACCGGCTGATTGCTGCATTATCCAACTACACTTTCTTTAGTCAGGCGCTCGCGTATTTATTTAGAATAGAAGTGGCTAAACAGAATGAGAGTATTGCTTCAGACCACAACCACGTTCGGATTAAAGGCAACGAGGCGTTTGAATACATATTGCCAGGTTCAATCGACAGTGAACTGATTGATTACGCTACCGATGAGATTAAGCAGTTATCTCGATATCTAATGACAGACAGCCCTGCTATCTGCGTTGTAACAGGTGAACGAGGTATCGGAACAACAACGCTGCTATATACCTTGCTACACAAAGTGAAAAACGCAGAGCCTTTGTATCTAAACTGTCCATATTCAGGCTATGCCGAATTGCTAGAATTACTTGCGTTAAGTTTGGGGCTAGAAGACGACGCATCTGAGATACAAATACTCTCCCATTTACGCAAGAGTGAACAAACATATCTCATCGCAATTGATAACGCCCAACGTCTCGTGAAGCCGATGGTTGGTGGCTTAAACAGTTTGATGAAGTTAACGAATTTACTTCGTCGCTCTAAGAAAAATCATCGAGTCATCATGGCTATTGAAAAATCGAACTGGCGATTTGTTGATAGAGCACGCGGTGAACGCTTGCTGTTTGACTGGGTGACGGTTCTACCTCGCTGGAATGAGAAGCAGATGCAAGCGCTGCTAGATAGCCGTATCAACCGCGATATCGAATCTCCGGTCTGTTTTGATGGCCTCGTTGTTCCACGCCAGTGGGATCAAGATGATTCCAGCGATGACGAGCGTGCAAAGCAAGGCTTCTACCGCATACTTTGGCACTATTCGGATGGTAACCCTACCGTCGCATTGCGTTTCTTCCGTCGCTCATTGAATCGCAATAAAGAAACTGGTGTTGTGAATGTCAGTTTATTCCATGTTCCTGACTCCCAAGACCTCGAACAAATGCCAAAACCAATGCTCGCCGTATTGCGTTCTATTGTGCAACTTGAAGTGGCATCAAGTGAAGAGTTGTCTAAATGTACTCAGCTAAGTATTGCTGAAGTGATTGGTATCGTGCGCTATTTCCAAAGCCGTGGATATCTTGAATGGGCAGAAGACAAAGCTCGAGTTTCTGATCACTGGTATCGCACCATTACCAACGTTCTTGATCGCCAACATCTACTGGTGAAATAAACAATGAAGAAAAGTACTACGCATCTATTATCTCGTTTAATTTCAATCGCTTTATTGGGTCTAACATGGCCAACGTATGCAGCGGAAGAATCTGTCAATGCAGAGAGCTTCCAACAGATCGCCAGTTTAGTTCGATGGAGCGGTGTGTTCTTCTCCATTCTTATCATTGCGGGCACTTGGTTACTGCTCAAATTCATGAGTTCGCTTGTCGATACGGTAGGCAGTCAATTCGCACAATATCGAATGCTGCTGCAGAAACTGCAATCCTTCCTCCAGTTTTTCATTTATATGACTGCCGGTGTAGTTGTGTTTGTTCTCAGCTTTAGAATTAACGATCAGATTCTCGCACTGATTGGCGGTACGCTAGCGGTTTCTATCGGTTTCGCTCTTAAGGACTTAGCTGCTTCATTTATCGCCGGTATGACAGTGATGATTGATCGCCCATTTCAGGTAGGTGACCGCGTCACCTTTGAGGGGCATTATGGCGATATTATTACCATTGGTTTACGGTCTGTTCGCATGCGAACGTTATCCGATGACATCATTACAATCCCAAATAACAAGTTCTTAAACGAAGTTGCAGTCAGCGGTAACTATGGTGCACTTGATATGCAGGTGGTGATACCTTTCTATGTGGGCATGGATGAAGACATTGTATTAGCGCGCAATTTGATTCAAGAAGCAGCATCCTCAAGCCGTTACATTCATCTTCCCAAACCTGTTGCTGTACTGGTTAAGCAAACCATAACCGATAACTATCTGGCTGTTCAGTTAACTTGCAAAGCGTATGTGGTTGATACTGCGTACGAAAAATTGTTTGAAACCGATATTACTTTGCGAGTTATGGACGAGTTCAAACAGCATGGTATTAAGCCACCAAAAATTGCGATTCATACTCAATAATTCTGCTCAAATAAAAAGACCTCCATTAGGAGGTCTTTTTATTTGGCCGTTTGAAACATCAGGAGGCTGATTTGGCAATGATGACATCTGTTTCTGCTTTAACTGGTAAAAAGACACTGAACACACTGCCCTTACCAACCTCCGATTGTACGCGAATTTCACCACCAGTTTGGCTGAGCATGCTTTGGGAAACTGAAAGTCCTAACCCTGTGCCATCTCGTTTAGTGGTATAGAAGGGATCAAATATACGTTTCAGGTTTTCTGGTTTAATACCGCACCCTTCATCTTCAATCATGATAATGGCACCTGCACAACGGTCTTCTTCATACCAATCTTTACTCTGTATTGTCAGTTTTCCTTTGCCGTTCATCGCATGTATCGCATTCATCTGTAAGTTGACCAGTATTTGCAACAGAAGATGACGATTCACTTCGACAGAGGTACGAGCTTTAAGATCAACTACGAAATCGATATCTCGCTTCTTCGCTCCGGTTTTTACCAGCGTAATACTCTCTTCAATAATTGGATTGACATGTTGCCACGTAATTTCATCCTGCACACCGCCTTGTCTACTGTACTGAAGCAAACTACGCGTAATATTTCGAATTCTGTCTACCTGTTCGAGAATGGCTTGAATCTCCTCTTCCACTCTCGCGCCATCCGCACCTAGTTCAAATTGAATGAGTTCGGTATTACCGAGGATCACCGCTGTTGGGTTATTAATTTCGTGTGCAATCCCCGCGGTCAACTCACCAAGAGCAGCCAGTTTCTCATGAACGATAAGTTTATCTCTTGTGGTATGAAGCAGTTCGATATGGTGTTCTAGCTGTTCGGTTTTTTCTCTTAACTTAGTCGTACGTGATTGGACTTTCTCTTCCAGTTCATTGGCAGCATTTTGAATTTCATTGTTACGCTGCTGAAGGAGATCGAGCATGTTGTCGAACTGCTTAGCCAACTGTGCAAGCTCATGCTTTTCATCCAAGCCTATTTTTCCGATTCGTTGGTTTTTACCTAATTGAACAAGTTTGACTACCCTATGGATACGTTCAATTGGACGGAACAAATCACGTGACCCGCGATAAACAAACAAACTTGATACCGCGAGTAAAACTAACGTTGTGACTGCAATTTCTAAAATGTTAGTAAGGTAGGTTTTAACAAATGGCCACATTAAATAACCGGTGTAAAGCATACCTATGACCTGCTGGTTATGATCTCTGATTGGCTGATACGCAGTGATATACCAAGCATCGTAAACATAGGCTCTGTCTATCCAATCTTCGCCATGCCCTAAAACCGCTTGCTTAACTTCGTTGGAAACCTTTGTGCCAATTGCACGCCCTTCTCTTTCATCACTATTAAGTGGTACGTTGGTACTGACGCGTAAATCATCCAAAAATAGGGTTAAAGTCCCAACGGGTCTGAGTTTATCGTGCGCAAATGGATAAACAATGTCGCGGATCTCATCAATTAAAGCCGTACTGTTGTTTAGCAACAAACCACCATCTAGAAATCCAACAAGTTGTTGGTCTTCATCCTTTACAGCAACCACTGTTCGACTCACAAAGCCCCGACTTTCATAGGATTCTTCAGCCAGTTGTTTGACCTTTGCCCTTAGCGCAAGATCTGATGAGAGTCGATTCAGTTCACTTGCTTCAAGAACGTCAAAAAACGCCTGTTTCTCGCTCAGAGTGAGATAATTCTCTCTCTCTTGAGAGCTATCAATAGTTTGGAACGTTAAGAAATCAAGCTTATACCGTTCCCTCTGATTATTGACCCACAGTTCAACATCATGAAAAGGTTGGTTTTTAAGCCTGATTCTAAACTCATAAGAGTCTGCAAGCGCTTGGATTCGGTTGGCTTGGTTATCCTGCTGCATTGCAATAGAACGATTTGCAACACCAAGACGCTCCGCCACATCAATCAGTGTGCTTTGCCATGTGTAATGTAGCGACCAGTATACTGAAATGCCGATCAGTGCGAGTAACGTGAAGCCAATCGGTACAGATGTAAGAATCAATAAACGATAACGAACCATAGTTTGGAATCGGTTTTTCCATTTGCGCCACAACGGAAAATCATTCCACATTTTCAGATCCTTCGCTTTCCCACTCTTTATATTTACGTTCTAGTGTTTTTCTTGCGACGCCCAAATCTCGTGCCGCTGCAGACTTATTGCCGTCATGAAACTCAACTAATTGTTCAATGTGTGCGCGTTCGACATCTTTGAGCGTCCAAGCGTTGGGATAACCTGTTGCAGGCTCTCGATCCCTTGTTTCTATATACTCTGGCACGCCTGCCACATGTGACAATGTCACTGAAATATTAGTAGGATGCGGTATACCACTAATCTCACGCCAGTAATGTGCTGGTGGTTTACCGAGCAAAATACAACGTTCAATCAGGTTTTTGAGTTCTCGAATATTGCCTGGCCAATTGTAGTCGTTCATTGCACTCACATCTTCGTGAGCCCATTTTGGTAGTGGCATAGCCAGCTCTTTACACAGTTTCTGAGTAAAAAACGGCACTAGCTCCCTTAAATCACTTTTACGGTCACGTAAGGGGGTGACATCAATTTTAAGAACGTTTAAACGATAGTAAAGATCACTGCGAAAACGTCCTTGTTCCACTTCTTTTTGCAAATTGCGGTTCGTTGCAGCAACGATACGCACGTCAACGTTAATTTCTTTTTCAGATCCTACAGGACGGATAGCGCGCTGCTCCAATACTCGCAGCAATGATGATTGCATGGTTAATGGCATTTCGCCTATTTCATCCAGAAACAAAGTTCCACCATTTGCAACTCGAAATAAACCTTCACGACTTTTCTTCGCTCCGGTGAAGGCTCCAGAAGTGTGTCCAAACAACTCACTTTCTAATAGTTCAGGCGCAATAGCTCCGCAGTTCACTGGAACAAATGGTCCTTTACGCCCACTCGCTTCATGTATTCCTCGTGCCACCAATTCTTTTCCTGTCCCGGATTCACCTTCAATTAATACAGAAGCTCGAGAAGGAGAAAACTGCACGATAAGCTGTTTCAGTTGCTTGGTTTTCTCTGACTGGCCAATGATCTGACTGGTTGTATGGCGTTCGAAATCATGTTTGAGCGCATATTGCATACGCTCATTTAAGCATTTATCCATACAGCGCTTAACGGCTTGCATCATTTGTTCGAGGTTGAAAGGCTTGAGAATAAAATCGGATGCACCTAGCTTTAAAGCGCTGATTGCCGTTTCCAAATCCGCGTAGCCAGTCATGAAAATAACTTCTGCTTTATTATATTCGTCGCTGAAGACTTCTTCCCATTCGATGCCAGACCTACCCGGCAAATTGATGTCGAGGATAATCAAATCATAGTGATTTTCGCTACGTAGTGACTCAGCTTCATCCACTGAACTTGCGCAATCAACTTTAGAAAACCATTTAGTGAGTGCCTTTTTTAAAATGGTCTGCATTCCCTGTTCATCATCGACGACAAGGACTGAAAATGCTTGGTACAAAGGCGCTTGTTTGGAGTCTATAGTATTAGTCATGATTTTCTCGAAGATAGCTCATTAGGACAGAACGACTCACATAACAATACTACCAATGTGTCTATGCTGAGACATTTTGTCCCTACAATTGTGCGCTATCGCCTAATTTTCTAATACAAATCATGATATTGTCTATTTCCCATACAAAAAACCTTGGTTTAAATCTGGCATCTAGTTTGCTATAGAGTCTGTTTTGCTAACTTTCTCAGTGAAGGTTAGTGAATGAATTAGCTCAGCCCAAAATCAAAATGGATTTCATAATGAATAATAAAGTTTCTCTTACTCTTGCAACGGCGTCATTGGTTTTAGTCAGCTACTCAGCATCAAGTGCAGATGATGCACACCGTATTCGTTTAGCGACCACTACCAGTACGTACCATTCAGGCTTACTAGACTATTTGCTGCCTATTTTTGAAAAAGAAGCAGGCTACAAAGTTGATGTTATTGCTACTGGAACCGGCAAAGCGCTTAAAATGGGCGAAAATGGCGACGTTGATTTAGTGATGACACATGCTCCTAAATCAGAAGCTGACTTCGTGAACAGCGGTTTTGGCGTTCTACCTCGCAAATTGATGTACAACGATTTTGTTTTGGTTGGTCCAAACAATGATCCAGCTAAAGTCACTGAACAGAAAAATGTGCTGGATGCGTTTAGCCACATCGCGAAAGATGGCGTGACTTTCATTTCACGCGGCGATGATTCAGGTACTCATAAGAAAGAGCTAGGTATTTGGGCTCAAACGAAAATTGAACCAAACTTCGGCGGTTACAAGTCTGTTGGTCAAGGTATGGGACCAACGCTTAACATGGCGTCTGAAATGCAAGCTTATACTCTGACTGACCGCGGTACTTGGCTGGCATACCAAAACAAACTTGAACTTAAAATTGTTTTTGAAGGCGACGATAAGCTGTTCAACCCTTACCAAGTCATTTTAGTCAACCCAGAGCGTTATCCTGCAACGAACTACGAAGGTGCCAAGGCCTTCAGTGATTGGTTAGTTTCTGCAGAAGGTCAGCAACAAATCAACAGTTTTACTCTAAACGGTCAACAGCTTTTTGTTGCTAACGCTGACAAATAACGGTCTTGTATGAGCCTTTGGCAAACTACTCAAGAAGCATTTACGTTACTGATCAATTTTGATGCTGAACTATGGGAGATCGTTGCGGTCTCCTTTAGTGTCTCTCTTTCTGCTATCTGTGTGGTGTTAATCCCCGCGATGTTGTTTTCCTTCGTACTTGCGTACAGTAACTTTCGAGGGAAATGGCTGTTGTTGTCGGTAATAAATACCCTACAAGCTGTGCCTACAGTCGTCATTGGTTTGTTGCTGTACATGCTTCTTTCTCGTTCTGGCCCCCTTGGGAACTGGTCTCTGCTCTTTACTCAGAAAGCAATGATCATTGGTCAGATGATGATTTGTTTCCCTATTCTCGTCTCTATGATGCACGGCACATTGCAGTCGAGTGACAGGCGTTCAGTAGAGACGGCAATGACTCTTGGCGCTTCAACGCCCAGAATTGCAGCCACTATCATATGGGAAACCCGATTTCCTCTTCTCGCTGCCGTTATTGCGAGTTTTTCACGAATCGTTACTGAAGTAGGCTGTTCTATGATGGTTGGTGGAAATATTATGGGCTTGACCCGAAATATCCCAACAGCCATAGCTATGGAAAGTCACAAAGGCGCTTTTGCTCAAGGAGTTGCATTAGGAATGGTGCTACTATGCCTAGCACTAGCCTTGAATTTTGCTCTTTCTGCAATGCGTGGAAAAGGCTTTTTGAGAACGTAAGGATAAGAATGTCGATAACACTTAACGCTCAACAGTTATCAATGCGTTTCAAAGATCGTGTGTTATTTCATATCGATCATCTTTCTATAGGACCAAACGATGCCATTTATCTCAAAGGAGACAATGGTGTCGGTAAAACAACGTTACTGAAAATCTTGGCAGGTCTTCAAAAGCCTTCAAAAGGCAATGTTTCTAACTCTTTACCTTGGTGGCAACGAGTTTTTCAATCATCAGCACGCCAACAGGTTATCTATTTACATCAAACACCTTACTTGTTTGATGCAACTGTCTACCAAAATGTGCTTTACGGCATTAAGTTTTCATCACTGAGTACCAAGGTAAAACGTTCTACAGTTATCAATGCTCTACGAATGGTTGGCTTAGAAACGTTAGCTGATGAGCATATCTCCGTTCTTTCCGGTGGAGAAAAACAGCGAGTGGCGATGGCCCGCGCTTGGATTTTAAATCCCTCCATTTTGTTGATGGACGAACCAAGTGCTTCACTTGACCAAGAATCCATCGATAGATTGGTCATCATGGCGAAGGACTTGCTAGCCAGAGGCTCTAGCCTTGTCATTACCAGCCATCAAGCCAACGCCTTGACTGCAACTTGCAAGAAACAATGGTGGATAAATGACTGCACACTTATCGAAACACCATTGCTACACATAGTAAAACCAGAAAAAGAGAGTACCAATGTTACTTCCCTCTCAAACTAGTTGGGTCATTCTTGCCGGAGGGCAAGCGACTCGAATGGGTGGACATGATAAAGGGCTTATTAAGCTTAATAACAAACCGCTAATTGAACATGTCATCGAACGTTTGAAACAACAAACATCTCAGATACTTATCAATGCGAATCGTAATCTAGAACAATACAGCCACTACGGAACGGTTATCAGCGACAGTTTTGCTGGTTACCCTGGACCTTTGGGTGGTATTCACAGCGGATTATTGAATGCGCCAACAGACTGGGTTGGATTTGTCCCGTGTGATAGCCCACTGATTTCTGAAGATTTGGTGGAGCGTTTTTGTCAGGCTGTTTCCGAACAAACCGATATCATCGTAGCCCACGACGGTGAACATTCTCAGCCAGTCTTTACGCTTTACCATAAACGTGTACTTCCTAAACTAACGGCGTTTTTAGAGCGTGGGGATAGAAAGATAATCTTGCTTTACAACGACTGTCATACTGAATACGTCGACTTTAGCGACTCACCACAGTGTTTTGTTAACTTAAATACGCCAGGTGAACTGACCCAATTCGGAGCGTTACAAATATGAACACACAGCGCCCTCATCTGCCTCTTTTAGGCTTTGCCGCATATTCTGGTACAGGTAAAACGACACTGCTTGAAGCACTAATCCCAATGCTTACCAGAGCAGGTTTACGTTTAGGTGTATTAAAACACGCTCACCACGATTTTGATGTCGATATACCAGGTAAAGACAGCTATCGCTTACGAAAAGCCGGAGCCAGCCAAATGCTGATTGCTTCACGCAATCGACACGTGTTGATGACGGAAACGCCAGAGGCAGAAGCGGAGTTCAACTATCTTCTCAGTCGTTTCGATAGTGAAAAACTCGACATCATCTTAGTTGAAGGCTGTAAAAACATAGCTTTCCCAAAGGTTGAATTGCATAGAAGTGAACTTAACAAGCCTTGGCTCTACTTAAACGATAACAACATCATTGCAATTGCCGCAGATGAAATCGTTGAGTCCGATCTCCCTCAACTCAACATCAACGATTTAGAAAGCATTGCCACGTTTGTCGTTAATTACGCAAATGATTTTGGTAAAGAAAAGCCGACATCAGGAAGCTGTGATACGTTATCTCCAGCTTTTCTTTCAGTAGAGCAAGGTCGCCAAGCCATTCTTGATCGCGTTCCTGTCCTAACAGATGTTGAATCAATTGAACTAGCAAACATTAATAACCGAGTGTTAGCTAAAGACATTTCATCCCCTGTCAATGTCCCAACTTACAGAAACTCAGCGATGGATGGCTTTGGTATACGCAGTGATGACCTAAATCGCGAGCACTATCAAATAGTCGCTGAAATTATGGCTGGTGACACTTATCTGAAAGTTGTTGAATCAGGTCAAGCAGTAAAAATCATGACAGGTGCTGCCGTTCCACAAGGTGCTGACACCGTTGTCATGCGAGAGCAAGCCACCGTATCTGGGAAAACAGTCACGTTTGGTGACGCAAAAATAAAAGCGGGTCAAAATGTTCGCCAAGCTGGTGAAGATTTGGCAATTGGTCAACGTGTTTTTGCAACAGGTCAACGCTTACATTCTCCAGAAATGGGAATGATTGCTTCACTAGGTATGGATGCCGTTCCCGTGTTTCGAAAACTGAAAGTCGCCATTTTCTCAACGGGCAATGAAGTTCAAGAACCGGGTATTCCTGCCAATGATTCTCGAATCTTTGATTCCAATAGATACACATTGATGGGGCTTTTAACTCAGCTAGGATGTGAAATCATTGACCTTGGTATCATAGAAGATAACGAACAAGCGATGATTGATGCATTACACAAAGCATCACAATCAGCGGACGTTGTACTCACCTCAGGTGGAGTTTCGGTTGGAGATGCTGACTTTATTAAGTCAGCACTCGAATCGTTAGGCTCGATTGAGTTTTGGCGTATCAATATGCGACCTGGTCGCCCGCTCGCATTCGGCAGCATTAACGATAAACCTATCTTTGGTTTACCGGGAAACCCAGTGGCGGTAATGGTTTCATTCATTAATTTTGTTGAACCAGCATTGCGTAAAATGCAGGGCGAGTTGAATTGGCAACCGTTAAAAGTTAATGCTATAGCGACGGAAGAACTTCGATCGCGCCAAGGTCGGACTGAGTTCACACGCGGTGTCTACAGCATTAACCAGTTTGGGCAGTTAGTAGTTAAGTCGACGGGAAAACAAGGCTCTGGAATATTGCGTTCAATGAGTGAAGCCAACTGCTTAATCGAAATATCACCAGCAGTAGATACAGTTAAATCCGGTGAAAGCGTGACAATCATTCCACTTCAAGGCAGAATCTAGCGTTTGAAAATTGCTGCTAACGAGAGAAATTATGGCTCGCACTATTATTTATACCTACAAAGATGAAGAGAAAACGCTGACTTTCTCTTACCAACAGCACAGAAACATCCATGAAGCTGTAGCAGAAGCTGAGGGTATAGACATAACTGATTATTTGAAAATGGAACAGCAGCTAGAGCAAATTTCTGATACCAAAGCTGTTCGCAACTATCGCGATAACCATTTCAAGAAATTGGGCTTTGGCATCATTACTCTTAAACCTAAAGAGAATTTGGGTGTTGGACAAAAACCAAAGCCACAAGTTAAATAGTTAAAAACTTCTCGCAATCATCACTACCGCCAATAAGCATCAGCGAACAGGTGGTTTAGGGATGACAGTAAAAAAGGGCTTGAATACTCAAGCCCTTTTCTATTTAACCAACTGAAACTCAGTGTTATTCGATATTCAAGAATGCAGCACCACGAACACCACCTGAATCACCATGTTTTGCTTTGATGATTTTCGGGCATTTTGCTACTGAAAGAAGATGTTTAGAGATACGTTTAGGCACTTCTTGATAAATCAAATCAAAGTTCGATAGACCGCCACCAAGAACAACCACATGTGGATCATGCGCAGTGAAAATGTTACCAAAACAGATTGCCAATAGTTCCATGAACTGGTCAACGTGTTTAACTGCTTTCTCTTCACCTTCGTTGTATGCATTGATGATATCGATAGCTTTCTTCTTTTCACCGTTGTTATGTGCGTAAATTAACTCAAAACCACGACCTGAAAGATAGTTATCCATACAGCCTTTGTTGCCACAACCGCATTCCAATAATGGCGCTTTATCACCGCCTAAATGGAACCAAGCATCAATTGGCAGACGCATATGACCGATCTCACCCGCTACGTGGTTACGACCTGAGAACACTTTACCGTTATAGATTAAACCGCCGCCAAAACCTGTACCTAGGATCAAACCTAGTACTGATGGCTCATCTTTCAGTTCTTCATCCCATGCTTCAGAAAGAGCAAAGCAGTTCGCATCGTTTTCAATTTTTACGCTACGACCAATTTTAGCTTCGAGATCAGCACGCAGTGGTTTGCCTTTTGCTGACGGTACGTTTACTGTCAATACCGTTGCATCGTCAGCATCTTCCATACCTGGCAAACCTAAACCAATTGTACCTTCTACGCCAAATTCAGCATCATACTTAGCAACTAGCCCAGCAATTGTTTCAACTAGCTGCTGGTAGTCTTCTGTTGGTGTCGGTACACGTTCAGTAGCAACACGCTCAAGTTTCTCATTGAACGCACCAAATTCAATCTTAGTGCCGCCGACATCAAAGCCGTAATACATGCAAACCTCTCCTACTCAATCCCAGTAATAAGGAAATTATTTAAAGCGATTCACGCACCAATTGCGCCATCCTTTAGCTAATTAACAAAAGCTGTTAAATAACCAAATCACCCAAATGACCGAAGCTATCTGACCGATATCAGCGTAATTAATTCGCGATTAAAAAATATTGGCTTATTATCCATAACCCACCCCATGCAATCCGTGACCAAACACTTATTTATCCGGCTACACATTTTGATTGCGCAAATGTAAAGCAGTATTGAGTGTTCGGTCTCAATCTAGGCTTTGCGTGAATTGCAAATATTCTTTGAGCGCCGTTTTTTCTTGCTTGGGTTTTATACGAGTCTTACCCAGCAAATAGCTTTCTTTAAATGTTTCAAACCACAAGCGTAACGTTTCAGCGCCCAATTTTTCCCCGAATTTATCCAGAACAAGACTCGCGACTTCAGCGGTAGCAAGATGCTGCTCGTTGTCTGATTTTCTCATCACATATTGAGAAAGAACTTGAGGCTCGATTGAGATTAATGGCAAATGTGATAAGTAAGGAGAGCGGCGTACAATTCTTTTTGCTTCACGCCAGCTTCCATCGACGAAAATAAGCAGTGGTTTTCTACCTGCAGCTATACTTTCTACTTCTTGCATTACTCGTGCATGTTCTTCTTCTGTTTCTGCAGGAAAAACTAAAACTGGGAAATAGGATGGATCTTGTAAAAGATCCAACATCTGAGAATCAGGCTCCGTGCGATTCCATTGATATACGTACGTTTCTTTTACGATGTCTGCAATCAGTCGACCAGTATTGCTTGGCTTAAAAACTTCTTGTTGAGAAACAATAAGTAATACCGCAACTTGCGTATCAATATCAGGCTGATGCTGACACAAACAATGCGTCAGCCCCACATTACAGTATGCACAACGTTGAATTTTGCAGCCGCGAGCTAAAAAAGGTTTTGTTGATCGTTCGAGCCGATATTGGTACAAACGATGGAAAGCATGGATTCTCATATCTGTAGAAGTACGTTAATTTTCTAGTACTGATAATTTTTGTACTAAAAAATTTGATTGACTGAAAGTGGCGCAGAGTTTAACCGCTGTTAGTCGAGTTCTCCAGCGCAATTTAAGTTTGAAACTCTGATTAGTGATTGGATTACATCACTTTGTAAATCAGTAAATGATGTTCAAGAAATAAATGGTTATGACACGGTAAATAGGTATCACACGGAGGTAGTTATGTCCTACCAACCAGAAACCATCAGGTTAGCATTCTTTGTTTTGGTGCTATTGATTTGCGCATTTTGGGAGTCAAATGCTCCACGTAAACACCTTTCTCAGAGCAAGTCTGTACGTTGGATTAATAATCTCGGCTTAGTTGGTCTAAACAGCGTACTAATTACACTCCTTATGCCGATTGTCGCCCTCTCTGCAGCAAGCTGGGCAGAAGCCCATTCTTTCGGCCTTATGCACTGGCTGGATGTATCTCATACATGGTCTCTCGTTTTTTCAGTGGTTTTGCTTGATGGCATCATTTATTGGCAGCACATTATGTTCCACAGTGTGCCATTCTTATGGCGACTCCATCGCATGCACCATGCAGATCAAGATATAGATGTGACCACTGGCGCACGATTCCATCCAATTGAAATTCTGATTTCTATGTGGATTAAAATTGGCGCGGTAACACTGATTGGCGCGCCTGTTTGGGCCGTAGTTACTTTTGAAATTGTGCTGAATGCGAGTGCTATGTTTAACCATAGCAATGCAAAATTGCCTTTGAAACTCGACGGATGGATGCGAAAACTGATTGTAACGCCTGATATGCACAGAGTTCATCATTCAGTAATAGAACGAGAAACCCACTCTAACTTTGGATTTTTCTTGTCGATATGGGATCGAATTTTCGGTACTTACATCGCTCAGCCTTATCTAGGACACGATGAAATGAGAATTGGCTTACCGATGTTCAAACGTTCTAGGGAGCAATGGTTGGATAAGATGCTTACCCAACCATTCAGAGAAAAGTAACAAAGCTGTGCTGAAAACCTAATTCAAGCAGTATTTATCAAGCATCGCTTTTTGTTGACCTGCTATGCTTGCCACTTGCTGAGAGCTATCAACCATGGACTCTAGCTGATGTTTTGTTTGTGTAGCTTGATCAGAAATTTGTACGATCGATCGGCTCACATCGGCTGTCGCTCGCTCTTGCTCTTCCGTCGCCACGGAAATTTGCTCTACTCTGGCTCGAATATGTGTAACTGCGCTTTCAATATCAGCAAACGTCAGTTTCACTTCGTCACTAGATTGAAGCGCTGAGACCATCTCATTTCTGGACTCCAATACGGCTTGACGTGACTTCGCAGCCGAAGCCTGTAGCTGGCTCATCATGTCACGGATGCTACCCGTTTGCTGAGTGGTATCTTTAGCGAGCTTTCGAACTTCGTCAGCAACAACAGCAAATCCCCTTCCATGCTCTCCCGCTCGCGCAGCCTCAATAGCGGCATTTAGTGCCAGCAAATTGGTACTTTCTGCAATGCCAGTAATCAAATCGACGAGTTCACTGATTCGAGAAACACTACTATCTAGCTCACTCATAGCAGATTCGTTGGTGTTTAACGATTCTTCTAAGGCTTCTAATCGGTAGCGATTCTCTTCTACTGCTTTAACACCTTGAGATGAGTGTTCTGCTGCGGTCACGGAGTCTGTGTATGAATCATTAGTAACGCCCGCAATTTCGCGAATAGAGGCTTCTAATTGGTTAATCGTGGTCACCATACTCAAAAGAGCTTCATTTTGTAACGTCAGTCCCTGATTAGAATATTCTGCAGCATCATGACTTAATTGCGCAGTCTTATAGAGTGATTCACAGTTTGAGGTCACTGTTGTTAATGATTCATTTGTTGATGCGATAACTTGGTTGAGTTTCCCGGCAATATCATGAAACTCCATTGGTCCAACTAGCGCTGGGCTATGACTGAAATCATGTTCGGTCATATAAGTAAGGCTGGTCGTTATATTCTTCATACCTTTGTTTACCCAAACTCTGAGTCCAAGCCATGAAACAACGACAAGAGAGACAAGTACAGCTCCGCCGATCAACAAGGCTAACGTAATTTCGTTGATGGTGCTTTGAACTTCCTGTTCTTTAGATTGAATAATTTCGGTTGTGATATTTGACAGTGCAGCGAGCTGATCTGCAATGTTGTCAGCCATTAAAGCTGCTTGGGTAAAGTCCGAATTTTGATTTTGCGCTGTTTCTAAACGAATCATTATTTGGTCTAGTATTCCACCTGATTTAAAGCCTTCCAAAACCATCTGATAAGGTGCGGTGAGGCTGGCAAATTCTTTAACGTCTGGATGCCACTCTTTAAAATCATCGAAAGCGAGTTCAAGTCCTGAAATACGCGTTTTTAATTCTTTGTATTCTTTTTGTGCCAGCTCCATCTCTTCTTGAACCATAAATAGAAGAAATGTGCTTTCCATGACACCAGATGCGGCTACAAATCGGTTTGCCGCGTCCATTGATTCTGGATTATCGATAGCTAAAAACGAAGCGATACGGTTCATTTCAGGACCAATCGAACTAAGTCCATATCTAAAACCAGTAGCCTGTTCTGCAATTTTTGCCGTTTGTTCAAGTTGAGTTTGCTGTGACTGAATAATTGCTGTTGAATACTGAGAAAACTTCTCGATATTTTGAGTTAATTCTTCTTGCAACGTTGAATCTATTATTGAACCAAATTCTTGAGTGATTCCTTTCATTTCCTCCAGTCGAACAGTGGCATTTTGATCCAACTTTAATAAATCAGCGCGAATACTATCTAATTGTTCAACCGATTTAGCTCTTGTCCCATAACCAATATATTTAACTTGTTCGAGTATATTTTGAGTAAGCGCTGCATTGTTGGTAGATAACGGCAGTGCTCGTTCGGAGAGATGGCTAAATTGATACCCAATTTTGTCAATTCCACGCACGCTAGTGACAGAAAGAACTATGACAAGTAAGGTTATAGTGACAAAAATAATAGAAAGTGTTTGAATAAGTGAAAATGTTATTCGGGGCTTGGCTGAATTATTCATTTCTAAGGTAGTCCGATACCAGTTTAAATACAACGTCCGGTATTTTAGGAAATTTTTATGACACATTTATTTCAGAAACCAATAACTAACCGCTCATTATTTGCGGTTATTATATTTTCATTGGTGACTGGATGTGCTCAAAAACAAAGTGCAAATAATGCTTATACCCAAGAACAGGAAACGTTTAATGCCAGCCTTAGTGTTGATAATATCATCGCGCGCGAAGAATCTTTTTTCAGTATCTATAACCAATGGCAAGGTGTTCCTTACCGGTTAGGCGGGAATACCATGGATGGAATTGATTGCTCTGCGTTTGTTCAGATTGCTTATCGTGACGCTTGGCAACTACCTTTGCCCAGAACGACAAAGTCTCAAAGTAAAGTCGGTGAGAATGTTAAATATGACGCTGCTAAATACGGTGATTTAGTCTTCTTTAAAACTACAAAAACGACGAACCATGTCGGCGTTTACTTGGGAAATTTGAGATTTATGCATGCCTCTACATCTCAAGGAGTCATCATTTCACGGCTAGATAACCCCTATTGGGCTTCTAAATTTTGGCAATTTAGAAGAGTCGACAGCTTAACGAAATAACCTAATCGTAAGTGGCTACTGCTGTATCGAATAAGTTTTTCACCAACGCAATGTATTCATCAAGGAAAATGATTTGATCATTCGTTGCGGGTTTTGCCCATACACCAGCCAGTACCTCACCTAAATCTTCCACGACAGAATCGGCTTCTTTTAGAAGTTGGAAACGCACACTTGAATGAAGTTCAGGGTTCTGTTCGAAAACAGCCATGATGTTGCTCGCCACCATATCAGTAACGACATCTTCAACGCTTTCTTTACCGGTGTCACCGCCGCCACGGGTGAATACATCCATATTGAATGCAAGATGTTCTATTAGCGCTAAATAACCATCGGTTTCTACAACCACTTTAATTCTCCGCTTTACTGCTTCGTCACCAGTAACTCACTGTACCTTCAATAATACTAAGCTATGTGAAGAAAATTTCACACATTTGATATGTTTGCTTGATGAAATTTCAAACGATTCATTGATAAAAATCTAACTTAGTATAAGAAAGCTATAGAACTTTACCTAGTAAGTTAACAACTAAACCATTTGCTAAAGTCATTGTGACTTTCTATTCATTCAAAAGGCAATATAGTTCACGAAACGTTTTATGAGTAAGTTCACAAATATGCGGATTAACAGCGCATTCAAACTAAGTGAATGAAATTATTTGCTTTACGGTTCAGTAAAGTCACATTTGATGTTCTAAACTAAAACGGATTAAAGGACGGTCATGGAGTTCATACTATGTGGCAAGCTATCACCCAACAACTCTCAGATACTTTGATGTTCCAATTCGACCTTGTAGAAAAAACCAAACTACAGGGCGGCGACATTAGCGAAAGTTATATGATTACCGACGGTAAAGAGCGGTATTTTGTGAAGCTAAATGACCGTAACTTTTTACCAAACTTTGAAGCTGAAACTGAAAACTTACGGATTCTACGAGAAAGTAACAGTATTCACGTCCCTGAACATGTTCTTACTGGTAGCACTAAGGATCATGCGTTCATTATCTTAAATTACCTAGTGACTAAACCACTAGATGACGCGACAAACAGTTTTAAACTCGGTTTACAACTCGCCAAATTGCACCAATGGGGTGATCAAAAAGAATACGGATTTGATATTGATAACTACTTAGGTTGTATCGTTCAACCCAATAACTGGGCGAAGAAATGGTGTCAGTTTTTTGCAGAGCAGAGAATTGGTTGGCAACTGCAACTGATGCATGAGAAAGGTGTTCATCTGGTCAATATCGACGAGTTCGTTGAAGTTGTTAAGCAGAGGCTAGCAAACCATACACCGCGTCCGTCACTATTGCATGGCAATTTGTGGAATGAGAATGTGGCAAACTCACCGCTTGGTCCAATCTGCTACGACCCAGCGACTTATTGGGGAGACAGGGAATGCGATATTGCGATGACGGAATTGTTTAACGGTTTTCAACCTGAATTCTATCAAGCCTATGAAGAAGTCATGCCGTTGGATTTCGGTTACGTAGAGCGAAAAGATATCTATAACCTTTATCACATACTGAATCACTACAACCATTTCGGTGGACACTATTTGGATGAAGCTGAGTATCTGATTAAGAAAATTCTTTCGTTCTAAACTTATTTACGAACCTTCTATCTCATTAAAAATAAACAAAAAAAGAGCTAATTAACTTTAGCTCTTTTTTCTATATTCAATGGTCAAAATTTGCACTTATTTCTCGTTCAGAATCAACTTCTCGTCTTACTATTAAACTAACAACAATAAAAAACGAAGCGAGAATCAAGATGAAAAACTTTATCCAAAAATCGATTATTTGCCCCCACTGTGGGCATCACGTTCCGGTAACATTGGACTCTTCAAATGGCAGCCAAGAGTTTTATGATGACTGCCCTGCTTGCTGTAATCCAATTCATATGAATTTGATGATCAATGAGCAGCTCGATATTGTTGAGCTACAAGTTGATGCTGATGACGAGCAAATTTTCTAGACCAATAATATTTTGTTCGCTGCTGCGTACTAGTTAACGCTGGACTTATTGTTTAGCAGCAAGCACTCGTTCAACGGTATCTACAATCGCTTGAGTTTGCGGATCAAGCTCAACGTTTACTTTGTCACCGACAGCTCGTTGACCAAAGAGTGTTCTTTGCAATGTTTCTGGAATGAGATGAACATTGAAACTATTTTCACTGACTTCGCCAATAGTCAGGGAGCAGCCATCTAATCCAATAAAACCTTTCGGCAAAACGTACTTCATATACTTTGGCGCTAACTCAAACCAGATAGTTTTGTTGTTTGGCGAATCAATCACTTCTTTAACTGTCGCAGTATCCATAATATGACCCGACATAGTGTGTCCACCGATCTCATCACCGAATTTAGCCGCTCTCTCGACATTCACCATAGAACCCACTTCAAGTTCACCTAGGTTAGTCAGTTTGAGAGTTTCTTGCATTAAGTCGAATGAAATACGGTTGTCATCAACGTGAGTTACCGTCAAACAGCAGCCGTTGTGAGCTATCGAAGCACCAATTGATATCCCTTTAATTAATAAGGGTTCTAGTTCAATAACATGGGTTTGAAACATGTCTTTTTTATCAATAGCAACGACTTTCGCCATGCCTTGAACAATCCCAGTAAACATTTTGTAATTCCAATACTTTTTCGTGGTGATCAGTGTGACATTTCTTTATCATTCCCACCAGTACGACCCGCCGATTAATTAAGCAGTAAATATTCCCTTCGGAGAAGTTTGTGCAACATTATAAAAATGAAATAAAAAAATTAGTAAAGTTATCAACGCCAGTTCTAATAGCTTCCATCGCTCAAACCGGTATGAGTTTCGTCGATACCGTTATGGCTGGTGGTGTGAGTGCAATTGACTTAGCAGCTGTCTCTGTCGCTTCCAGTATTTGGATGCCAACAATTCTGTTTGGTATTGGCCTCTTAATGGCACTGGTACCTGTAGTGGCGCAGCTCAATGGTTCAGGCAGACAGCATAAAATTGCGTCTGAAATTCATCAGGGTGGATTTTTAGCTTTAATTGTTTCTATTCCAACAATCCTAGTATTACTGCAAGCCAGTACTATTTTGAAGTTGATGGAAGTCGAACCATTAATGGCCGAAAAAACCATTGGTTACATCAACGCAATGATCTTTGCTGTACCCGCATTTTTGCTATTTCAAGTTTTGCGCAGCTTTGCCGAAGGTATGTCATTAACCAAACCAGCCATGGTCATTGGTTTCTTTGGGCTATTGATTAACATACCTCTCAACTGGATCTTCGTATACGGTAAGCTAGGAGCCCCAGCGCTAGGTGGTGTTGGGTGTGGTGTAGCAACTTTGATCGTGTATTGGCTGATGTTTCTGATGTTGCTTTTCTACGTTGCAACTTCAAATCGACTAGCTCACGTGAAACTGTTTGCTCACTTTCATAAACCGCATTTCAAACCACAATGGCGCTTATTCCGATTGGGTTTACCAGTCGCAGCTGCTCTGTTTTTTGAGGTGACACTATTTGCTGTGGTAGCGGTTGCTTTAGCGCCTTTGGGATCGTTAGTTGTCGCCGCACATCAGGTTTCAATTAACTTTTCATCCTTAATTTTCATGTTACCGATGAGCATCGGTGCAGCCGTTTCTATCCGTGTGGGACATTCGCTCGGTGAAGAAAACGTACAAGGTGCAGCGGTTGCATCTCACGTTGGGCTGTTTTTTGGTGTAGCGACTGCATTAATTACTGCAGCATTCACAGTGATTTTCCGTGAACAGATAGCGCATCTTTACACGGATAATAGAGAGGTTATTGCCCTTTCTATGCAGCTATTAATTTTTGCTGGTATCTATCAATGTACTGACGCAATACAAGTTATCGCGGCTGGTTCGTTACGCGGATATAAAGATATGAACGCAATTTTTGTTCGTACTTTTATTGCTTACTGGATCTTAGGATTACCTACGGGATATACGTTAGCAATGACCGATTTAATCGTAGAACCTATGGGTGCAAAAGGATTTTGGATTGGATTCATAGTCGGATTAAGTTCTGCGGCAGTTATGCTCAGCCTGAGACTACTCTGGATTCAAAAGCAGGATCAACAAGTCCAGTTAGATTTTGCTTCGAAGTAACCTACCCCCTCAGAAAACAAAAGGTCAGCGATGCTGACCTTTTTACTTATCCGGTGATTCATTTTCTAAATAGGTATCTTCCAACCCAGCAAGTACGCTTTGGTAAGTGTCAATTTCACATACAAAAACAATCATTTTTTCTAGAAAGCTCATAATGTACTCCTGTTATTTCAAACTGTGGACGTGCATACGACCTGCAATTAAACCCATGCTGTATCCATGATCTAATGTTCCTTTATTCATGGTTAGACGTTTAACGGCAAAATGTTCAGGTGGAGCGATAACTCGAATGTTCGCATCTCTAGGCGGGTTACGAATGAACTCCAGCGAACCATTGTATTTCTCAGCCCTTGCGGTAACTGATTTAGCAACTTCTGGATAGCGAGCAAATAGTTTTTTCATCATCCATTCACTTTTAACCTTTGGCATCTCATAACTTTCTGGATGAGAAAGAACAACAGTGATATCACGTGCACCACGACGATAAGCTTCTTTCACTGGAATAGAGTCAGACACGCCACCATCTGTATAGCACTGCCCATCGAAACAAGGAGTTTTCTTGTAGACAATAGGCAACGCAGAAGTGGCTTCTATCGCTGTTACAAAATTATCCGGAGTAATTTGATAGTAATCAGGCTTGCCCGTCTCGATGTTAGTGGCAGCTGCATAAAAAGGAATTGACGAGAACAGCGCTTCTTCGTTGATCGGGTAACGCTCATTTGCTTCATCAATTAGCCATCGAACATCAACTAAGTCACCGCCTCTTAGGAAACGGCCAGGGTTATAAAAACGACTGCTAGTAGCAAGTTGAGTTATCACTTGATAGCTGCGTAGAGGTTGATTAGACAAGTAACCTACAAGATTTGAAGCACCAGCAGATACTCCCATAACGAAATCGTATGGACGGTGGTTTAATTCCATAAATGAATCAAGAACGCCGCTAGCAAAAATGCCGCGCATTGCCCCACCTTCGACTACTAATGCCTTTTGTCCTGCCATTTTTAAACCCTTATTATCGTTTTAACCATTTAAAGATAATTCTTACTGGTTAACCTCGCAAATGGGTTTAACTTATCAATCAGATAGATATCGCCGATTAAGCTGCAACCTGTTGTACTGCTGCGATTGCAGCATTCGCCTTGTTGCTCTCTAAACGTGGACAATTTGCGCATAAAGGTCGCCCGTCACATTTGTATACAAGGCAACAACTGGTTCTGACCACTTTTAAGCGGTCGGTGGCTACATCCACTATTAAGCTACTGATGTGTTTATGAGGAAGATTAAAAGCATCCAACCAAAGTTTGGCTTGTTGCAAAATAGTGCCGTTGGAATAACTTGGTCTGAGTTCTTGTAAGCGGACTAAGCAACTCAATAGCTGATCAGCGAGTAGATGATTCGTAAACCCAGGGCGAATTCTTCCCCACTGGTTAATTGCCTCTCTATAGTTTTCAAATAGTTGAGAGAGTTGCTCTCCCGCTGTTTTTATCAGGGCCGATCGACTTGCATGCGTCCATTCGTGATCCATAAAACTAAAACCAGAAATAAAACAGTGTTGTTGTTTCTGCGAAATCGTCGCTACATCTGGCAAGGCTCTTTGTGTATAAATTGCAATGAATGAGACAAATACGGGTTGCCAACACAGCAAATCCCATGTGCGAGTTAACCAATAAGCTTGTCCCGCTTCTGGATGTCGATTTGCAATTTGTGTGTAAAGAGATTCGATCGACTTTGGGCTCTCACCATGGCTTAAACAGCTACTTTCATGTTCAACAAGGTTGCCATCTAAATAAGGAGTGATGTTTCGAGCATGAACGAATAGTTTTTCGAAATGTACTGTGGATAAACCCATTGAAAATAGCCGTACGGTCAAGATTTAATAATGATATAAATTATCATTACACAGTGCAAACTATTATCATTAACAAAACAAAGGGCCTATAAAATAGGCCCTCATTTACGATGTTTGGTTGTCTTTTGCTTTTCGCAGCTGAGTTAAATACTTTATCCAGCTCTTTGCTTCGTCAGAAGGTTCAATATTGTTTGCTTTCTTAGCTTCAATCAGTGCTGGTTCAAGTTGGTTGAGTTTGTATAACGCTTTAGTACGGGCTAAGGCAACTTGAGCTTGTTTACCCTTCTCTTTTACGTTATCCAATTCAGATAGTGCATCATCGTAACGAGCTTGCTGCATTAAGATCTGAGCGATGTTCCAGTGGTACTTACCGTCAAATTTCGCAGCTAATGCCCAAGTGTCGATGGCTTTGTCCCATTCTTTTGCTCGCTGCCAATAGAAAGCGCGTTCTGTAATCAAATCAACATTTGTTTGGGCATCTTTCAATTGCTCTAATACAAGACCAGCTCGCTCAGGGATGCCGTTATGGGCATAGAGCTGAGCCAATAAACGTAAATCTGCATCACTCAATTCGATTTTTTGCAATTGAGCTAAACCCAAACTACTCAATGCATCTTTTTTCTTGCCGGTTCTCAACTCCAGATTCACCAGTTGTAACCACCAGTTGCTACGCTCCGGTTCTAGATTGATTAACTTCTTGAGCGTTGGGATGGCCTCTTCCCAGCGTTCTAGTTGAAGCTGCGCACCTAACTTTACTGACAGCGGAGTAACAGCGTCAGGTTGTTTGTATTTGTCATACTCCGCAATTGCGCTTAGCGTTTTTTGCCATTGTTCAATTTGGTAGTGTACTTGGCTAATTCGCAACCATAGTTCGCTAGCATTTTGCGTCTGTGGGATATTTTTGCTCAGTTGATAGTAATGAGGCAGAGCTTGATTATATTGTTGATTCATTAACAATAAATCAGCCAACATACGTTCTGTTAACCAACCTTGGTCGTCCTTTAATTCACCGCTAGCTACCGCTTGTTCTAAAGCATTAATGGCCGGTTTAATTTGCTCATTCTGCCAGTAGAAAACGCCCAACATTCGAGAGAAGTACGCTTTGTCATAGCCACGAGAAACATCAGCGGTTTTAAGCGTTTCAATCGCTTGAGGCAATTTGTCTTCTTGCGCTAGCTGGTTAGCTTTCATTGCTTTATTTGCAGCATATTGGCTTAGTTCCGCAGCAACAGCCATACGGTTTGTTACACTCGAAGTGGATACCAGCAACAATAGACTGACGATTAGTCGTTTCATCATTTGGCTAACTTGAACTCCAATTTCACAGATTGTCCCGGTTGGGTCACCGCTTTACCATCCAGTAACTTAGGTTGGTATTTCCAGTTTCTCAACGCCCGTATTGCATCACGTTCAAACACTCTCTTCGGCTCTGCTTCTACCACTTGAATATCTGTGGGTTGCCCAGTTTCATCAATGGTGAAACTCATGACAACATAGCCTTCAATCCCCCTTTGTAAAGCACGTGCTGGGTATGTTGGCTCGACACGATGTAATGGCATTGCTTGTTGGTTAACACCAAAATCACCAAAGGTTGGAGCATTGATCGAAATACCGCTAATTGCGGTATCTAAACCTAATGATGGAACGCTAGAAAGCTGTTGCGTGTTGGCCACCGAAGTCTGTTTTTGCGAAACAGGAGATTGTGGAGGCGGTTCTGGCAATTCTGGCTGCTCAGGAACACTTCGTTGTCTGCGCTGCACCTGATTTTCCTGCTCTAACATCACCATGTTAAAACTAAGCGGTTGACTAGCTTTAGGTACACGTTGATTACCGTTATCAACCATCCAAGCCATAAAAGCGAACAGGCTTAAAGAGATAAGAGCAGCAATCGGCGTTGCGAACAGTAAACGCAGCATCAACGCTTCTCCGCAGCGAGCGCAATACTCTTCACACCAGCGCCTTTTGCAGCATCCATTACCTGAACAACCGTTCCGTTGTATGCGTGCTCGTCAGCTTGAATCACTAAAGAGGCTTCAGGCTGTTCCAATAGCAAATGCTCAAGTGTAGCTTGCACGCGCTCGACATCGACTTGGCGTTTATCAATGTAGATGTCATTTGCAGATGTAATTGCTACGAAGATTCCAGCATCTTTTTGACTGACAACGTTTGAAGCTGTAGGCCGATTAACTTCCACACCCGATTCACGTACAAAAGAGCTGGTCACGATGAAAAAAATCAACATGATAAATACGATATCCAGCATAGAAGTTAGATCTATTTGTGCCTCTTCTTGCTGAGATTGACGTCGACCGAGTCTCATCGCTGACTCCTTAAAGATTTTTCTAATTTCATTTCAAATAGACGACACGTTTTCACTAGGCGCGCATGAACAAACATGCCTGCCAAAGCCGCAACCATTCCAGCCATAGTGGGCAGTGTTGCCAATGAAATACCTGAAGCCATCAATTTCGGATCGCTGCTGCCTTGCGTTGCCATCACATCAAAAACCGAGATCATCCCAGTAACTGTGCCTAGCAAACCCAACATCGGGCAAATTGCAACCATCACTTTGATAACGTTGAGGTTCTGAGTTAAAGCAATATGAGCTTGCCCTATCCAACCTTGTTTGATGGCGTGAGCATGCCAAGAGTTGTGTTCCGTGCGTTGGTGCCAAAGATCTATCCAGTGTTTACGCTGCTTAGGAAAGGTAAACACCAGATAGATAATACGTTCAACGACCAACAGCCAACACACGGCTACAACCGCAGCAAGCCACCACAATACTGCCCCCCCCTGATCCATAAATTCGGTCAGTGGTAAAAACAGATTATTGAATGACGTAAACCAGTCAGCTTGCATGTTCAACCCTTACGCCGCATTGACCATTTTGGCAGAAACCGCTTCACTGCTTTCCCGTTCAGCTTGCTCTGCAACTAAACCGATGCCCTGCTTCTCTAAGATATTTCGAATGTTCTCTGCCTGTGAGCTCAAGATATTGTGAGCTAACAGTAGTGGCATCGCAGCAACTAAACCAAGTACGGTGGTTACTAGTGCCATAGAAATACCACCAGCCATCACTTTAGGATCACCATTACCAAACTGAGTAATGACTTGGAAAGTCTCAATCATACCCGTCACAGTTCCGAGTAATCCAAGCATCGGTGCTAGTGCTGCTAACAGTTTCAGCATTGACAGACCTTTCTCTAAGCCCGTTTGCTCGTCGACAACAGCTTCTAATAAACGCAGCTCTAATGCTTCTACAGTGCGATGCTTTTCTTTATCGTGTACAGATAACACACGACCAAGCGGGTTATTACCAGGTTGCTGTGGATTCTTAAGCTGGGCAGCTATCTTTTGTCGAGCGATAGCCAAAGAGACGCCACGATACAAAGCGATAATCAAACCAATTGCTAATAGCCCTAAAATGATTTTCCCGACTACACCGCCCGCGTCAAGACGCTGACCTAATGTTGGTGTAAGTGCTAGTTGCTCAAGCAAAATCCCATGAGAAGGATCTAATACAACCGAAGCAACGTTCCCGTTTTCCAGTGTATTCAATGAGTTTAAGGTTGGAGCATTTTCTGGTTGAACCTGATAAGCAACCGCATCTTTACGACCGTTGTTCCACTGTAAGTAACCTTGCTCTGAAACCAATCCAAATGCACCAATACGTGTAGCTGGAACGGTTTGCTTACGTCCTTCTCCATCAATTAGTGTGACGTTTGTTGTTGATACTTCACTGCTTGCTATGACTTGTTCTTGCATTGCTTGCCATAAACCAGTTAGCTGTTTCATTGATGGTAAAGACTTCGCAGCAACAATCTCTTCAATCACGTTTGCGTTAGTTTGGCGATCAACACCTGTAACTGATTGTGAAAGATCACCTTGGATCTCTTTAGCGTTTTGACGAACAACGCCAAAAATCTCACCCAGGCTTCCCGTTTCTAAGCGCAGTTTCTCTTCCAAGCGAGCAAGTGAATCCTCATTTTTAGAAAACTCAGCAGAAAGCTTGTCAGCTTGGCTTTGAAGACTATTACGCTGTGCCAAGAGTTGCGCTTTTTTGTCTTTGAGTTGCTGTTCAGTGAGCTTAAATTCCGCTTCACGCTTTGCATCGTGACTGCGTTGTGCCGTGTTTTCCGTTTTTGCTTGGCTGACAATATCGTTCGCTGCAACAACAGGAGCGTTAACGCCAATAACTAAAGCTGCACATATTAACGGAGCAAATTTGTTCTTCATGTTAATTTGCCTCCGCATTAACAAGCGATACAGGGAGAGTAACAAGCGTAGGTGCAATCTGTTTAGCTGCTAAGCTATACGCAGAATCAAGGTTAGTTTTATAACTGCTATCTAAACCTTGCCATTGTTTCTGTGCTTGATTCCAAGTCCAGTATTGGGTGGCATTTGGATTGCGAGCGATTAACGCTACACGCCCCAAATATAAGATATCCGCATCAACAGAATCGTTATCACTCAACGTAATTTGACCTTGGTATGAACCCAGCTTACGTCCGTAGTCCATCTCAATTTGATAGGCTTCGAGAATTCTTCTGAATTTCTCTGCATCGCTGACATCGGCTCTCGGCATAAGAGACTTAAGCTGCTCAAGACGTTCGGTACGCGCTTGTAAACGAATTGGCTTGTCTTGCTCAAGTGTGGTTTGCAGACCATCAATCATCTGATACATAAGAGGAACAATGCCCTGACGAGTATCTTTGATCTCTTCAATTTGTTTATCCAAGCTCACCATTTCTTGTTGCTGGTTATCAACCAATGCCTGTAAGTGGTTTCGATAAACTTCTAAGTTCTTTACTTGCTCGCTTAACTGTTCGATTTCAGCTTGAAGCTCTATTGCAACATTCGAACTCTTGTCGATTTTTTGCTGACTGGCAGCGGAAGCCGCGTTGGTTTTATTTTGAATCGCTTTCGCATCGTCAAGCGTATTGGCATGAATGGGTAAAGCCATTGCTGCGGAAATAAGGATAAAACTGGGTTTTAAAAGATTCATCATGGTAATCAAATAGCGCGTAGTTGTGCAGGAATGTTATTGATAAAAACTCTCATTATCAACTAGATTTTCATATATTAGCGATTTTTCTAACTAGCAACAATGATGTGACGCATTTTAGCGAATGAAAAACCTATTGAAGAAGCAACCGTAACTTTAAGCTTCGGATACATAAAAGTTTGGATAAAAGAAAGGTGGCATCTGCCACCTTTTCTATTTGGTTTCTTTAGTCACGGTGTATTTAGCAACTGTCTATTTTAATAACTTAAACCGGTCAACTTAGCGACATTGACCATCTGGTTACGAAGATTGGTTGTGATCTCGTCGAGACGCTGTTTCTCTTCGTCAGTAAATGGGTGAATAAGTATCTTCTCTACCCCATTCTTACCAATAACAGCAGGCAGACTAAGAACAACATCCTTATAGCCGTATTCACCTCGCAATAAAGTACCCACTGGAAGCACTGAATGTTCGTTGATCATGATCGCTTGGATAATACGGAAGACGCTCGCAGCGATACCATGAACTGTGTTGTTCTTGCGTTTAAAGATTTCGAAACCTGCTTGCTTAACCGATTCCAGAAGCTCATCTGCATCAATTCGCGGGATATTATTGGAATCACAGTAATAATCTGCTGGCTGACCAGCAATACTGATCAAGCTCTTAGGTGTGAAACATTCACTACCGTGTTCACCCAATACATAGCCAAATACGTTTTTCGGGTCTAAGTTAACGCGTTGCGCGACAATCGCCATCAGGCGAGCTGTATCAATCACACAACCAGAGGAAATAACACGCTGTGGGCTGTAGCCCGTATTCGCAACGATGCTATGAGTGACAATGTCACATGGGTTGGTGACTACAATCAAAATCGCTTTAGGCGCTACACGCTCGATTTTCTTTGCGATATCAACGCCAATCTTTGCGTTGATTTCCGCTATATCCATACGTGTTTGCCCTTGCTGAATTTGGGCACCCGCAGTGATCACGACAATATCAGCACCAATCAATTCCATGTAATCATCGGTTGGCGTAATACGCGTGTTCTTCGAGAAAGTCAGCGCCGCTGTATGTCTAAAATCGTATGCTTCCCCTTCCGCACGTTTCACATCGCGGTCAAGAATAGTCAGCTCACTCACACTACCTAGAGTTAATAAGTAGTTACAGATACCTACTCCAACTGCGCCAGCACCAATAACACCAATTTTCATATTCGTTCCTTGAACAACTTAACAAGATCAAAATTAGGATTGTAGATTTTACTAGTATTAGCAACATTCATTCCAATTATATTTTGCAAATTAGGTTCTTTATGGCGTTATTTACTGCAATATCGCTCCTTTATAGTTCATTAAACATTCACAGTAAACCAAATTGGTGCAATAAAACTATCATTGTTTAATGTGATTTAAGTCACTTGATCCATAAATCTTTAACCTCAGTGACATTTTTCGTCCACCTATGTGAAACATTTCTTCGCCACCATAGCATCAAACGAAACACAAACAGTATCGTTCGAAACTTAACAAGGAATAAAGTCAATGAATAAGCTATGGGTAGCAGGGTTGCTTACAGCAACTGTTTCAGGAACTTCTTTTGCAGCAACTGAAATTACGTGGTGGCACGCAATGGGCGGACAACTGGGCGAGACGGTAAACAAAATCGCTACAGACTTTAACGCTTCACAAACTGAATACAAAATCACGCCTGTATTTAAAGGTTCATACACAGAAACTCTGACTGCAGGTATCGCTTCATACCGTGCTGGCAAATCACCAAACATTCTTCAAGTGTTTGATGCCGGCGCTGCGACAATCATGAATGCACCGGGCGTAGCAAAACCAGTTCAGGACATTATGGTTGATGCAGGTTACCCGTTCTCTGCGCAAGACTATCTTGCCGGTGTGCGTAACTTTTACGCAGATAACAACGGTAAGATGGTTGGTATGCCATTTAACAGCTCTACCCCAGTGCTTTACTACAACAAAGATATCCTAGCGAAAGTCGGTGCAGAAGCTCCGCAAACTTACGAACAACTTGAAGCGCTTGCTGAAAAACTAAAAGCAAAAGGCTATGTAGCATTCTCAGAATCACATACCCCTTGGATCATGTTCGAAAACTTTAAGTCTCGCCATAACCTACCGCTATCTGATAAAGAAAATGGCTACCAAGCGCTCTCTTCAAAAATCATGTTTAACACTAAAGACATGGTGATGCATTTCAACAAACTGAAAGAATGGTC
This sequence comes from Vibrio sp. HM8-C, assembly GCF_058630515.1. NCBI lineage: Bacteria > Pseudomonadati > Pseudomonadota > Gammaproteobacteria > Vibrionales > Vibrionaceae > Vibrio > Vibrio sp. HM8-C. The sequence continues at coordinate 244,932 of NZ_JBMMKS010000003.1, read as the reverse complement.
AGATAAAGGTTATTTCAAATATTACGGCAGTGACTGGGACGCAAACCAAACACCGTTCGAACGTCAAGAAGTGGCTATGTGGATGGGTTCATCTGGTTCTTTCGGTGGTCTACGTAACCGCGTGAAATTTGAATTGGGTACGACGTATCTACCTTATTGGGAAAAACTCAATAACAAAGGCGTTCATACTTTCATTGGTGGCGCAGCGTTGTTCGCGTTAAGTGGTCACAGTAAAGATGAAGATAAAGGTGTCGCTAACTTCTTTGCTTACCTAACCAAACCTGAAGTCCAAATGTACTGGCACAAGACTACTGGCTATGTGCCGGTGACTAACGCAGCTTACGAACTTACCAAGCAATCTGGCTACTATAACGAACAACCTGATGCTGAAGTTGGTGTTAAACAACTTAGCTTGGCTTCTGGAGAATGGAACAAAGGCTACCGCTTAGGTTTCTATCCACAAATCCGTGAAGTTATGCACCGTGAGTTTGACAACATTTTCGCGGGTCGTTCAACGGTTCAGGCAAGTCTGGACAAAGTAGAAGACGAAAGCGATAAGCTTCTGGATCGTTTTGCTCGTACAGTGAAATAACTCTTCCCATGCCCACTGGATATTAGGTTCAGTGGGCATTTTTTTTACACCTATTGGACAAAGCTTGTGGAACGTCGACAACAATTCTTTCACTCTCCCATGCCCTACTTTTTGCTTGCTCCGCAAATCGCCATTATTGCCATTTTCTTCGTCTATCCAGCCGCAAAAGCCGTTTACCTCTCTTTCATGCTTGAAGACCCATGGGGTATGTCTTCAACGTTTGTCTGGTTTGAAAACTACCAGATTCTTTTTCAGTCTACGGAATATTTAGAATCTCTTGGATTCACACTTATTTTTTCTATTCTTGTCTCATTTCTTTCGTTAGCCATTGCGCTTTTACTGGCGGTAAAAGCCGATAATGTGATTCACGGTCAGAGCGCATACAAAGTCACGCTCACTTGGGTCTATGCAGTGGCTCCGGCTATTGCTGGGATAATTGGTGGCTTCCTATTTAACCCGCACATCGGTGTACTTACAGATTTCTTAGAACACATTGGTTGGAAATTCAGTGTTCAAACTGATCCGCTTGACGCCACTATTGCTTTGATTCTGGTATCAGTCTGGAAACAGGTAGCGGTCAATTTTGTCTATTTTCTCGCGGGTCTCCAATCCATTTCTTATGCCGTGAAAGAAGCGGCGACATTGGATTGTGTCAGTGACAGCAAACGTTTCTGGACGATTACTTTCCCGCTTCTTGCACCAACCGGATTCTTCTTATTGGTCATTAACCTGACTTACGCATTTTTCGACACCTTTGGTGTGATCGACACGCTCACAGACGGTGGCCCCGGTGGTTCTACAACGTCACTGGTTTACAAAGTCTACCGTGATGGATTTGTCGGCGCAGATTTAGGCGGCAGCTCAGCTCAATCAGTTGTTTTATTACTGCTGGTGCTGGCGTTGACCTTCATACAGTTCAAATTTGTCGAAAAACGTGTGCATTACTGAGGAGATATCATGAAAAGCAATTCTCTTTCCGATCATTTGATATTGATCCTTGGCGCTCTTTTTATGTTGGTGCCGCTATGGTTGATATTCGCCAGTTCAACCCATGAGCCAAATGTATTAGTCAGCCAAGGTTTACAGTGGGACATTGGCAACAACTTTTCGGCTGTTTACAACGAAGCATGGAACAAAAGCTTAGGTTTTACAGGCGATGTAACCGCGCAAACCATGATCTTTAACTCCGTCATCATGGGGCTAGGTTTTGCTATTGGGAAAATCATCATTTCAATGATGGCGGCCTACGCGTTAGTTTATTTCCGCTTACCGTATGCCAGCGCTTGGTTCTGGCTGATCTTTGTCACTTTGCTGCTTCCATTGGAAGTTCGAATTATCCCTTCCTATGAAGTCGTTTCAAGTTTGGGGATGCTCAATAGCTATTCCGGCTTAATTCTTCCTTTGATTGCATCGGCGACAGCGACCTTCTTTTTTCGTCAGTTTTTCAAAACGATACCAGACGAGTTGCTCGAAGCTGCGCAGCTGGATAATGCAGGCCCTATTCGCTTCTTTATTGACATCTTATTTCCGCTATCCAAAACCATGATCACAGCGATATTCATCATTATGTTTGTTGTGGGTTGGAACCAGTATTTATGGCCAATCATGATGACTACTGATGAGCAGTACAACACCATCGTAATGGGTATCAAACAGATATTGAATAACATCAATGAAACCAATAGCCCACGCTACGACTATGCCTTCGCCATGGTCATTCTCGCGATGTTGCCACCCGTTTTGGTCGTGGTGATATTTCAACGTTGGTTCGTCAAAGGATTAATAGAAAGTGAAAAATAGTCATTCAATGCATCTCGTACACAGCTCTGCGAGCATTAAGCAGGACAACGTAATGTTATATATCAAACAACTTGTTAAAACATACGAAAACGGTCATCAAGCAGTAAAAGGTGTAGATTTGTCTATCGATAAAGGCGAATTTCTTGTACTTGTTGGCCCTTCTGGCTGTGGCAAATCTTCTATCCTGCGTTCAATCGCTGGATTAGAAACTATCACCAGCGGCGAAATACATTTAGCAGGTCGCCGCGTAGATACAGAAAAGCCAGCCAAACGCGACATCGCTATGGTGTTTCAAAACTATGCTCTCTATCCGCATATGAGTGTTTACAACAACTTAGCCTATGGACTGAAAAACCGTGGTGTTGATAAAAACACCATCGAACAGAAAATTGAGAAAGTGGCTAAAACACTCAAAATCGAAGAGTACTTAGAGCGTAAACCAGCCAAACTATCTGGCGGACAACGTCAGCGCGTAGCTATGGGACGAGCGATCGTTCGCGATCCTCAGTTATTTCTATTTGATGAGCCATTATCGAACCTCGATGCTGCGTTGCGTGCGCACATGCGATTGGAAATTAAAAAGCTACAAAGAGAGCTTGGTGTAACTAGTGTTTACGTTACTCATGACCAAGTAGAAGCGATGACCTTGGCAGACCGAATTGTGGTGTTGAAGTTAGGTGAAATTGAACAAGTGGGAACGCCTGCAGAGGTATACCACAAACCAGCAAGTACTTTTGTGGCAAGTTTTATAGGTAGCCCTGCCATGAACTTTATGCCAGCGACATTACAGAACGGTCAACTGCACGTTGCGGGTAAGCAATTCTTCTTGCCAGAGTATGATGGCTTAAGCATCGAGAACATTACTCTCGGTGTACGTCCTGAGCACGCTGAGATCACTAGCGCGAACTCAAGTCATGATTCCATTTCGTTGGAGCTATCAATACATGTTGTAGAACCATTAGGACCTAACCAATTGGTTCATGGTAGCTTAACTGGCGTCCATAACGATGACAGCTTTATCGCTGTCACACCGGAAATGCATCTTGAACACAATCAGCCGCTAAGCATCTCAGTGTCACGCAGTAACCTTCATCTTTTCGATGTACAGGGAAAGCGTTTGTGCCCTATTTCATTGGCTAAACGAGCGATTGCATAAGGACTGATGTGAGTTTATCTACCAGACAAAAACAGATACTCGAGTACCTGCAACACGCTCATGGCGTGTTGTCCAGTGATCTGCTATCACACCGCTTCGAGGTGTCGGTTCAAACGATTCGTAAGGATATGAATGATCTCAGTGATAAAGGTATGGTACGCCGAGTTCATGGTGGGATTACCTTACCAAGCCCTAATGACAACTTGTCATTTACTAATCGAGAACTGATTAATCTCTCTGCAAAACAGAAGATCGCACAACGTGTGGTCACCGAACTTGAAGAAGGAACCAGCATCTTTCTTGGTATCGGTACCACACCGAAATACGTCGCTCAGGCGTTACTTGATCATCCGGGTCTGACGGTGGTGACAAACAATATTAACGCGGCATTAATACTAAGCCGCAACCCCAATATCGCTATCTACCTCGCTGGTGGCGCAGTGCGTCCTTCAGATGAAGATACCGTAGGAGAAACTACAACCCGTTTTTACCGACAGTTCAACATTAAAGTCGGTATCTTTGGTGTCGGTGGTTTCAATTCCAAAGGTCAACTGCTTGATTTCACGCCAGAAGAGTCTAACTTAACCCGAGCCATTATCGAGCAGAGCCAGCAATGCTGGTTAGTTGCAGACAAAACCAAATTTGGGCGTTATGCTCCCGTGGTCAGTGGTGAGTTGTCGGAAATGCATAAATTATTCGCCGATGAAGCCACCCATGAATTTACGACGTTGTGCTACACACACCAAGTAGAATTGGTGGTTGCATAACATCTTGCTGCTCTCGTTTTCAACAAAGGAATTTGTATGTCTCTGATCGTTGTCGGTCACAGAGGTGTTGCAGGCACCTATCCAGAAAATACTCGCGTCAGTGTCCAAGCCGCAATTGATATGGGCTTATCTTGGGTTGAAGTCGATATTCAGCCAACAAAAGACAACGTACTGATCGTTTGCCATGATCACACGATAAATCGTTGTAGCAACGGTAAAGGTCGCGTCGATGCCTATACGCTTGATCAACTGAAAGCCTTTGATTTTGGTGCTTGGTTTGCTCCTCAGTTTGAAGGTGAAAGCATTATGACGTTGGAAGAACTGCTGGAACTTGCTCAGCAGCATCAGCTTGGTCTGAATCTCGAAGTTAAAGTTGATAAACATGACGTGACCAGTGTTGTTTCACAACTTAAGCAGCAGTTAGACCAACACCCTATCGCAAAAGAACAAATCGTACTTTCCAGTTTTAGCCATGACATCATTCGCGAGCTCCACCTACATTGTGCAGGCTACAAATTGGGAGTTCTGAGCGAACGTTTATCAACCAAAGACAAAGAGCTGCTGGACGAAGTGAAGGCGTTCAGTTGCAACCTGAACTATAAGTGGATAACCGAGAAACACATCCAGTATTTACGTCAGCATCAATATCAGATTTGGTGCTACACCGTAAATGAAGCAGAGCGTTTCCCTCTTCTAGATAAAGTCGATGCAATTTTCTCTGACTGGCCAAGTCGATTTATATAACGCCAAGTCGGGTTAAAGAATGTAGTTACCCAAATTCACCGTTGCTATTTGGTAGAAAAACAAACGCCCGCATTTGCGGGCGTTTGTATATCGAATATTCGTATTCGTTATAGATTAAGCAAACAACGCTTTATCTACTTTGATGATCGCTTTACGAACTGGCATTGGTTTATCACCAACAGCAACTAATGGACGATGAGGCTGACCTGGGTAGAATACGATGAACTCACCCGCAGTAAGTGTAGCGAAGTGTTCAACATCCATTTGCTCACTAAATGCGAGATCTTTCTCAGCTAACATGTCTTCGTCTAAGCCTTTGTATGGAGATAGGCTGTAACCAAATGATTCATTACCTTCCAGAAGGATTTGAACATCTAGGTAACGGCTGTGACACTCTGATTTACGTTGCGCTAAAAGCTGAGTGTTGTCATCCACCAACATAAAGAATGCATTTGCGCCATCAATTTCGTGACGACCATTTTCAATTGGAGTCTCTAAACGATCTAATACTGAAGCAATAATTTTCTTAAGCTCTGGAGACAAAAAACCAGCAAACTCAAGCTGTGACGTTTTACCTACAAACACGACAATGATCCTATATAAGTGTAACAATTGCCCGCAGTTTACCTTTCTCTAATAGGAGAAAATGTGACGATTGAAACGTTGTTTTAATAAAAACAAATTAAAACAGAAATAAATGAGACTATCCTGATATAAGTCAATCTCTCAATGCGACTGTACACTGTACTTGCAAGGTGATTGTAAGGGTAAATCGTATTTTGCTAAACAAAAGCAAAACGCCAATCCGTAGATTGGCGATTGCGAATTTTCTGAGACGGGCTATGGCTTAGTTAAGCCATGCATTAAGCATCCAAATCAGCTTTTCTTGATCGCGGATGTAATCACTCATCAAAGCTGCACTACCTTCGTCACCCACTTCTGAAGCATAACCCAGCACTTGACGTTGCTGACTAATCAGTGAGCCAAAACCTTCAACAAGACCTTTCATTGTGCTTACTCCGTCAGTTGCATTTGTATGTTCTTTAATTTTTGAACGTTCTAGATATTGGCTAAAGCTATGAACCGGTTGCACTTCGAGTGTGAGAATACGCTCTGCAATTTCATCTATTTTTAATTGTAAATCGGTATAAATTTCTTCAAATTTTGCGTGTAGTTCAAAGAACTCTTTGCCTTTAATATTCCAATGGTAACCACGGGTGTTCATATAAAACACCTGATAATTAGCCAGCAAGTTGTTCAATGCTTCTGCTAGCTGTAGGCTTTGTTCTTTGTCGAGACCAATTAGATTCTTTTTCATAACATCACCTCTTAATGTTTATATTTTTCGTTTCGTGTATTCATTTCGTTGAAAGAATAATATTCGCTCTCGATGTTAAATAGTAATCGTATAAAACCATTAATTTGATAGGGATAAACTATTAAAACCAATTAGGATAATTTGTAGTTTCACCGCTCTGCTTGTATTTTTCGCCGTTTCCTTGATTTATCTCAGGGTCATCCATTGCTTTGAAAGGCATGGTACTTCTCCTGTTTTCCCCAAGAGATAATCTTATGCCTGCAATCAACGATCAGCGCCTCATCGAACACTTCCTAGAACTTATCCAAATCGATAGCGAATCGGGTAACGAAAAGCAAATTGCTGATGTCCTTTCTCTTCAATTAGAAAAACTAGGCTTTGAAGTTCACAAGCTTCCAGTTCCAGAGAGTATTTCAAACGGCTACAACATATACGCACGTCTTGAAGGTACTCTTGTGGGTAGCACAGTATTCTCTTGCCATATGGATACAGTAAGCCCTGGCAAATCAATTCAACCAGTCATTGAAGACGGAATTATTCGTTCTGCGGGTAATACGATTCTCGGTGGCGATGACAAATCTGGTATTGCAGCGATTCTAGAAGCCGTCAAAACACTGCAAGAAGAAAAAACACAACATCAGACCCTAGAAATTGCATTTACAGTTCATGAAGAAGGCGGTTTGATGGGTTCAAAACACTTTGACATGAGCTACGTTAAGTCTACTCAGGGGATTGTTCTCGATAGCGGTGGTCCTATCGGCACTATCATTACCTCAGCACCTGGGCAGCAAAAACTCAAAGTGACAATCCACGGTAAACCAGCGCATGCAGGGCTAGCACCAGAAGAAGGTATCAGTGCAATTTCTGTAGCGGCAGATGCAATAACTCAGATGAACCTGCTGCGTATTGATGAAGAAACCACAGCGAACATTGGGATGGTAAACGGTGGTTTAGCGACCAATATCGTGATGCCTGAGCTGACTATCGTTGCTGAAGCTCGTTCATTGAATAACGATAAACTGGATGCTCAAGTAAAGCATATGGTTCAAACGTTTGAAGCAGTAGCTGAAAAGCATGGTGCAACGGTTGAAATCGACTCACAACGTTCGTACAACGCATTTGTAATTGCAGATAACAACACTCACATTGCAGCAATTAAACATGTCTTTGAACAAATGGACGTTCAACCCATCACTAAGAGTACTGGTGGCGGTAGTGATGCAAACAACTTCAATGAGAAAGGCTTGACCACAGCTAACCTCTCGACAGGTATGTCTAAAGTGCACACGACTGAAGAATTTATTGCTGTTGCAGATTTAGTAAAGATCAGTGAATTCATTAAAGCGTATCTGGCTCGTTAAACGGTCAAATACCTTGAAGCAAAAGCCCAGTTTAACTGGGCTTTTCTGTCTTAGACGATGCGGTCAGTTTTATCATCACAACAAACACAATAATGATCGCGGGATAACGTGATACCTCCACTAGCAAAGACTCTATTCCACTGGACGAGACCTTTGCGGCGACATAAGAGATGCTCATATAAACGGCGGACAATATCACAGTAAACAGCACGCAGTGAAAGAAAGACAGGTACTCCCTCTGGCTTTTCAGAGTGGTGGTAATTACCGCCATCACGACAAGAACCACTAACCACGCCGAAAAAACCGGAAGTTGCCAGTAGTAAGTGAATGCTGCCGCAACGAAACTGATTCCCCACCATACACGTCGAGACCCCATCATGGTTCTTGCTTTCTCAGTACGTTTGATATCGAAACGAACAATATTCCAAGTGATCAATAAACCAAGGAAACCGCCCACCGCCATATCTGCTATGAATGCGCTTCCAGAATAGAATTTTGATAGCGTTAACCAAATGGCAGAAATCACATAAGCCACCACAAACCATCGACCACCTAATTTCTCTTTTTCCGTCATAAGCAAAATACCGATACTGCTCCATACCGCAATCGGTAAACTTGGGAAGCCGTTGCCGTAACTGGAAATAAGCTGCAAAGACGGAAAATAAACGTGGGGGCGCGGAAGCGCGAATCCTTGCTGAGCAAACAAACACAGCAAAGAAGTGATACTGATGGCGAAGCTGACTTTGTAGCAAACCGATTTGCCACAGCGCCAGTAAAGCAGCGGAAATAAAATGATGCCGCAAATAGGTGACGCCAATAGGTTGCCACTGAACAGAAGATTATGTACCAACCCGCTCCACTGCTCGGGTAACTTGTTAACCCAAAGTTGAAAAGCTTGTATCCACTTCAGTTCGCTTTGATGAAAACTCGGCGCCGCCTGAACCAAATCTGCAACGATTTTCACCGGTTGATTGGTTGCTCGTTGGAACATTTCGACCGTAGCTTGCCACTCTTCAGGATAGCGATATTTCTGTGCATCAACGTTTTGAGGATCAACCAAGGTTGCACTCGATACCTCAACCCCATAATCCGGAGCAAACCATATTGGCAGCTCATGCCCACCCATCGAATTCTGATGCTGATATGCGATAATTTCAGAAGCACTAACACAATCAAAGAAGACTGCTTTATCCGTGTGCCCTAGCTCTTGTCCGACTGTAACGACAATTCCGGTCTCTTCCCACGTCTCTCTTTGCGCTGCCAATTTAGGTGGCTCGCCAGGTTTGATTGTGCCGCCGGGAATAGACAGTTGCTTAGTAATGATTTCATTAACCAGAACTATCTTGTCATCAGCTTTGATGAGACATAAAGCCCCTTTATAAAGCGAATCGGCTTTACTCGGGATAGCACTTTCCCCCTGCTCTTGGGCGTATGCTGGTAACAGGTATGAAAGCAAAAAAATGACAAATACTTCTAGCAACCGACGTTGAAACACTAAACTCACTCTACGTTATTTATTCGTTATATTAGCGGTGCTTAACCGATTTTCTTAGCCATGCAATGTGCGGTTCAAACCCCGAATCTTCATAGAAGCGATGCGCATTGTGGTTAAATGCCCAAACTTCAACAAACACTTGTTCAACACCATATTCGATAAATGTTGTTTCAAGCTTTTTATAAAGCAATGTCGCGACGCCTTGCTTGCGATATTCAGGCAAAACATACAGCTCATCGATACTACCCATTTGCACAGGTTTACTGACTGTCGAAACCAACTCGCAAAAGTGACCAGTAATAAAACCAATGATAGCGTTTTGTTGTTTCGCGACATAAACCAAACACTCTGGCATATCAAGATAGCGAGCGATGCTCTTTTCCTGCTCTATCTCTTCCGCAGTTTTAAAGTGCTCTGGACAAGCAATATGGTGCTCATCATGAAGCTCGTACATCAGATCATTGAGCTCTTCCAAATCATCTGCGCGGGCAGGAACAATCAAAAATGTAGACATGCTTTTATGCCATAAAAATTAAGCTTGTTAAGATTTTATAAGATAATGTTGAAAAGAACACTTCATAAAGCGGAATATTTCCTGATTACAATCAGTTAGTTTTTTCAAACCTTAACAACAACAGTTAACGTCGATTAGGTATGTCTCCCTACGAAACAAAAAAGAAAAACGCCCTATAAAGGGCGTTTTCTATTAATGAACTACTTGCTCGCTCCAGGTCTTCGCAGCAAAACGAGCAAAGGCAAGGTAAAGATACACACGAACATCATCAATCTAAAATCTTGCAGATAAGCAAAAATTGCCGCTTGGTTAGTGACTACGTTATTTAAACTGACTAATCCAGCCGTGGTTGAAAGATCATACGCGCCTTTCTGCACCGCATCCTGCAAAGCCAGATTGAAATTATTGATGTGCTCAGCATAAACAGCATGGTTAATCTGAACTCGATGAGACAAATACGTTGTCACGACTGAGATACCGATACTACTACCAATATTTCTAACTAAGCTATATAGCGCTGTTGCCTCATTACGATAGCGTGGTGCAAGAGTCGAGAAGCTTAATGTTGAAAGAGGAACGAACACTAAACCTAAACCTAAACCTTGTACGATGCCCGTCCAAATGATTTCCCAACGAGTAATATCAACAGAGAACTTCGTCATCTGCCACAGAGAAATAATCATAAGAACTAGACCTGTAGCAACCAGATAACGTAAATCAACTTTTCTGGCGACCCGCCCTACAATCATCATGCCGGTCATAGTACCGAACCCGCGCGGTGTCAGTAAAAGTCCAACATCGAGCACTGGGTAGCCCATATAGTTTTGCAAAAATGGCGGTAACAGTGCCATCGTCGCAAGCAATATCACACCGATCATAAATCCGAACAGTAGGCCAACTACATAATTTCGGTCTTTAAACATCATAGGTTCAAGGAAGGGCGCTTTATGCGTAAACATATGTACAGCAAACATATAGAAAGCCAATACCGCTAGAGAAGCTTCAACGATCACTTCCAAGCTTGAAAACCAGTTAAGCGATTCGCCTCTGTCTAAGAACATTTGCAAGCTACCGATAGCTAGCCCGAGTAAAGCAAAGCCAAACATGTCGAACCGTCGTGTAGTATCGATTGCTGTTTCTTTTACGTAAGCGGCAATGCCCATCCAAGCCATGATGCCGAACGGTACGTTGATATAAAAAACCCAACGCCAGTTGTAATACTCAGTGAGCCAGCCACCTAATGACGGACCAAGGATTGGCCCTACCATCACACCTACCCCCCACATAGCCATGGCAGAACCATGTTGCTCAGTTGGGTAAGTATCCAGCAACACAGACTGTGATAGCGGAACCAAACTTGCGCCAAATATACCCTGTAAGATTCGGAACAAAATGATCTGCTCTAAGGATTGAGCGGCTCCACAAAGCACAGAAGCAAAGGTGAATCCGAGCACTGAATACAAAAACAGACGTTTACGACCGATTCTCGCCGCAACAAAACCCGTTAAGGGCATTGCAATTGCAGAAGCAACTATATAAGACGTTAATACCCAAGATATTTGGTCTTGAGTGGCACTCATGGTGCCTCTCATATGTGGTAGTGCAACGTTCGCGATAGTGGTGTCGAGTACTTGTATGATCGTTGCAAGCATGACTGACAAGGTGATAAATAATCGTTTACTACCTTGGTTATCATCTGCATTAGTTTCGACGTGAGATGTCATCGTCTAACTCCGCTTACAGGGACAAGTGACGCTGATGATTAGTGTCAACCGTCACCACAGCACTCAAACCAGCACGAAGTTTAGGAGCACCTTCTTCTTGCTCTAGACGAATACGAATTGGCAAGCGTTGAGCAATTTTTACCCAGTTACCCGTTGCGTTTTGTGCAGGAATAACTGAGAACTCAGCACCAGTTGCAGGACTTAAGCTTTCCACTGTACCTTTCCAAGTAAAGCCCGGTGCATAGTCCACTTTCACTTCAACATCTTGACCAGTTTTCACGTGTGTTAATTCAGTTTCGGTAAAGTTTGCCTCAATCCAGATATCCGAATCCGACACCAACATCATTGCCAAACTTCCCGGTGAGATGTACTGACCTTTCTCTACTACTTTTGTCACCACACCATCAGCAGGCGCATAAAGGTTTACGTGCGCAAGATCGTTTTCCGCTTTGTCTAATGCCGCTACCGCTGCACGATATTTAGGATGAAGTTCGATTGGTGCGTTTACATCACCGCCAAGACTTTCTTCAACCTGTTTTAATCCTTTTTTAAGCGCATTCACTTCAAGCTCAACAAGCAGTGTATTTTGACGAGCTGAATCATATTGAGATTGAGAAGTGTACTTTTTCTTCAACAAATCAAGTTGGCGCTTTTCTTCTTTTTTAAGGTAATCGTGTTGGCTTTTCGATACCTCAATGTTTGCAAGTTTGCTTTGATATTCTGCTTTGAGCGTTGTTAATGTGGTCTTCACATCATTTAAATTGGCGTGAGCCTGCTCAACCGCTATTTTGTAAGACGTTGGATCAATTTGAAGCAATAAATCCCCCGCCTTCACTAACTGGTTCTCTTCAACAGGAACATCAACGATGCGACCCGATACCTCAGAAGTGATCGATGTTTTATCCGCTTTCACATAAGCGTTTTCTGTTTCAACGTATCTACCACCGTGCAAATAAATAGCGACACCGCCAGCCACTGCCAGTAAAGGGACAATAAAGAGCATAACGGCGCGCTTCGTTTTACGACGTGATTTAGGCGCTAATGTTGAAACCGAATTTTCCTGCTCTGGTTTGGTATTAGACATACAAGGTGTTCCTGAAAATTAAGACTTAGGTTTGTTATCAATAGTTAACTTGTTATCAATAGTTAACTTGTTATCAATCGTTAGATTGCTATGAATATGTTGGAGCATACTAATAAACTGCTCCTTCTCTTGTTCCGATATACCTTCCAGCGCTTCCGCCCAGATTCCATTGGCGACACTTTTTACTTTCTTAAGCTGTTCATCTGCTGCTGGTAACAAGTAGATAAGGTGCGCGCGTCGGTCAGTTGGATCGGGACGTCTTTCAACAAACCCCTCTTCAACCAAAGAATCGATTACACGAACTAGCGTCATTGGCTTGATATCCAACACTTCTGCTAAATCCACCTGTTTTACACCTTGCCTACAAGCAATGTGTGACAAAGCTTTTGCCTGAGCGAGGGTTAAGCATGTCGAACTGGAAGCTGATTCATAACGTTTTCGAACTAAGCGCGTTACGTCCCAAAGCAGATACCCTATCGATGGAGTCGTCATAACATTACCTATATTGGCTATTTTTGGGTTTACGGGTTGGTATATGTAACAAATTTTTACATATAGTAAGCTTTACTTATTATATGTAAAGCCTATAAATTCATCTCATCTATGCTTCTTGCATTAACCTACTGTTTTTCAATGTGTTTCAATTTGTAATTTTTTGAAGGGTATTTAAAAAGACATGGACAAAAAAAGTGCCCCGCAAGCGGAGCACAAAAGTTCGCCATGAACTTATTTGTAGAAAATGAAGAAGTGGAAAATAGATACCTACAGCAGATTAAACGTGCAGAATTTTCTCTAATTCATTCAAACTACTTGGGTCATCAATTGTAGAAGGGACAGTGTAACTTTCTCCATCAGCAATCTGACGGATAATACGGCGCAATATCTTTCCTGAACGCGTCTTCGGTAAACGCTCTACAACCAAGGCATGTTTAAAACAGGCTACTGCGCCGATATGGCTGCGAACACTATTCACAAGTTCAGATTCGAGGGACTCTAGATCGACTTTCACACCGTCTTTCAACACAACCAAACCTAATGGAAGTTGTCCTTTGAGTTCATCGTGAACACCGACTACAGCACATTCAGCAACGGCTGGGTGCGCGCCCACAATCTCTTCCATCTCACCCGTCGACAAACGGTGCCCAGCAACGTTAATTACATCGTCGATACGCCCCATGATGAACAGGTAACCCTCTTCATCCAGATAACCACCATCACCCGACACGTAGTAATCAGGGAACTGAGCCAGATAACCGGTTTCAAATCGATCATGATTACGCCATACCGTTGGTAAACAACTTGGTGGTAATGGTCGTTTCAATGCGACAAAACCTTGTTGGTTTGGCGGTAATACCTCACCCAATTCGTTCAAAATTTCAACCTGATAGCCCGGAATAGGTTTGGTTGCAGACCCTGCTTTAACAGGCATTAATTCAATACCTGTCGGGTTGCCCGCTATTGCCCAACCAGTCTCTGTTTGCCACCAGTGATCAATGACGGGTTTGTTGGTTTTCTCTTGTACCCATTCAAGTGTCGGAGGGTCTAACCGTTCTCCTGCCATAAATATCGTTTTCAGATTGTCCAGACGATACTGGTTGAGGAACTCGCCGTTCGGATCTTCCTTTTTAATGGCTCGAAAAGCGGTTGGCGCTGAGAACAACGCGGTCACCTTATATTCCTGACATACACGCCAGAAAGCACCCGGATCAGGAGTTCTCACCGGTTTACCTTCGTACAAAATGGTAGTACAGCCGTGAATGAGCGGTGCGTAAACAATATAAGAATGTCCTACGACCCAACCCACATCAGAGGCTGCCCAAAACACTCCATCTTGAGGCATATCGTAAATACAGCTCATCGAGTACTTCATCGCAACAGCATGTCCGCCGTTGTCACGAACAACACCTTTCGGTTTGCCCGTAGTACCTGACGTATAAAGAATGTAAAGCGGATCTGTCGCCAGAACCGGTACACAGGCATGCGGCAGCGCTTTCTCGTATTGGGCGCTCCAATCTAAATCACGTTCGTTGTCGAGATCCGCTAAACTTTCAGGACGCTGAAATACAATTACTTTTTCTGGTTTCCAGCGGCTATCCATGATCGCTTTATCGACCATTGGTTTGTATGGAATAACCTTGCTGATTTCGATCCCGCAGGAAGCGGTCATGATGACTTTAGGCTCAGCATCTTCAATGCGAACAGCCAATTCATTTGGCGCAAAGCCGCCAAAAACAACCGAATGAATCGCACCAAGACGTGCGCAAGCAAGCATAGCCATCGCGGCTTCTGGAATCATCGGCATATAGATAATGACACGGTCGCCTTTCGTCACACCTTGGTCAGCCAGCATACCTGCAACGCGCGCGACAGTGTCACGTAATGCAAAGTAACTATAACGTTGTTTCTTACCAGTTACTGGAGAATCGTAAATCAACGCTGTTTGGTCGCCTCGACCTTGCTCACAATGGTAATCCAGTGCTAGCCAACAGGTATTGAGTAAGCCATCGGGATACCAGCGCTCTATACCATTTTCGTCTTTCTTTAAAATGGTTTGAGGAAATTCAAACCAGTCGATTTTCTGAGCTTGTGCATGCCAGAACGATTCCGGTTGCTCTTTTGCCCATAGATATTCCTTCAAATACGTAGACATTGTGCTTCTCCTTTTTATACTCCAAGTTTTATTGCCAAAAACAACTTGGAATAATGTTCTGGCTTAACAAGTTTCGATTGTTTCAGCAGGCACTCTCACCCAACCTTCCATCAACACTCGTGCGCTGCGACTCATAACGGCTTTTTCTACTTTCCAGCCGCTTTCTTCAGTCGCACTGGATTTTGCTCCAACCTTTAATGTTCCGGACGGATGACCAAAAGTAACAGATTCTTTTTCTCCACCACCTGCAGCCAAATTAACTAAGGTGCCGGGTACACAAGCCGCCGCAGCGATGGAAACGGCAGCAGTCCCCATCATTGCGTGGTGCAATTTACCCATAGAGAGCGCTCTAACCAGTACATCAACATCTGAATCTAGAACGGTTTTACCACTCGACGATTGATACGTTTTCGGTTTGGCAACAAACGCCACCTTCGGCGTATGTTGTCTTGTTTTCGCCTCTTCCAAATCTTGAATTAAGCCCATCTTTAACGCGCCATGTGCACGTATTTTTTCAAACATCGCCAATGCTTTTACGTCGTTATTGATATCTTCTTGTAATTCCGTACCCTGATAACCAATAGCAGCAGCATCGACAAAAATCGTAGGTATTCCAGCGTTGATCATGGTGACATTCAAGGTACCAACTTCAGGTACGATTAAATCATCAACCAAATTGCCCGTTGGGAACATCGAACCTTCACCGTCCGCTGGGTCCATAAAATCGACCTGAATTTCTGCGGCTGGAAACGTCACTCCATCCAGTTCAAAATCACCTGTTTCCTGAACAATTCCATTAACAATGGGTACATGAACTACGATGGTTTTGCTGATGTTCACCTGCCATACACGCACTTCCAAAATACCGTTTTCAGGAATCCGCGATTCTGGAATTAGACCAGCATGAATCGCAAATGGACCGATAGCTGCAGACAAGTTCCCGCAGTTGCCACTCCAATCAACAAATGGTTTGTCGATAGATACCTGACCGAAAAGATAATCAACATCGTGGTCAGCACGATCGCTTTTCGAAACAATGACCGTCTTGCTTGTGCTTGAAGTAGCGCCGCCCATACCATCAATTTGTTTGCCGTAAGGGTCTGGGCTACCGATAACACGCATCAGAAGTTTGTCTCGCGCTTCACCTGCGACTTGCGCTGCTTTTGGTAGCTCATCAAGCCTAAAAAACACGCCTTTACTGGTTCCACCACGCATGTAGGTAGCAGGAACTTTGATTTGAGAAGTCATTCTTTATCTCCTACTGCGCTAAGAAGTCTTGCGCAAAGCGCTGCAACACACCACCTGCGTTGTACACATTCACTTCATCGGCGGTATCTAGGCGACACGTGACTGCAACATCCAATTTTTCACCGTTGCTACGGGTAATCACTAATGCCAAATCCACACTCGGCTTTATTACGCCCGCTACATCGTAGAGTTCAGTACCATCTAAGGCTAAAGTGTTGCGATTAACGCCATCTTTAAACTGCAGCGGTAATACGCCCATGCCGACTAAGTTAGTACGGTGAATACGCTCGAAGCCCTCTGCGACAATCGCTTCAACGCCCGCAAGACGAACCCCTTTTGCAGCCCAATCTCGTGAAGAACCTTGCCCATAGTCAGCTCCCGCCACAATAATCAGTGGTTGTTTACGCTCCATGTAGGTTTCTATCGCTTCCCACATGCGAGTTACTTTGCCTTCAGGTTCAATACGAGCCAGTGAGCCCTGCACCACTTCACCATTTTCCTTAACCATTTCATTAAACAGTTTCGGGTTCGCGAATGTTGCACGCTGTGCAGTCAAGTGATCGCCGCGGTGTGTCGCGTAAGAGTTAAAGTCTTCTTCCGGCACTTTCATCTTTGTCAGGTATTCCCCTGCCGCGCTGGATGCAAGAATCGCATTTGAAGGCGACAAATGGTCAGTGGTGATGTTGTCACCGAGCACAGCTAAAGGACGCATACCTTTCAAAGTACGCTCACCCGCGAGTGCACCTTCCCAATAAGGCGGACGACGAATATAAGTGCTCATTGGGCGCCAGTCATACAGTGGACTGCTGCTCTTTTGTGCGTCATCCAGTTTAAACATCTGAATGTATACTTGGTTAAATTGTTCTGGCTTAACGTGTTGACTGACAACTTGGTCAATCTCTTCATCACTTGGCCAAACGTCATTAAGGTAGATTGGGTTACCGTTTACGTCATGACCTAAGGCATCGCGTTCAATATCAAAACGAATGGTGCCAGCTAAAGCATAAGCAACCACAAGCGGTGGCGAAGCTAGGAATGCTTGTTTTGCATAAGGATGGATACGACCATCGAAGTTACGGTTACCAGACAATACCGCGGTAGCGTATAAGTCACGGTCAATGATCTCTTGCTGAATAACTGGATCTAACGCGCCGCTCATACCATTACACGTGGTACATGCGTAGCCGACAATGCCAAAACCAAGCTGTTCTAATTCTGGTAATAATCCCGCTTCTTCTAGATAGAGTTTTGCCACTCTAGAGCCTGGTGCAAACGAAGTTTTCACCCAAGGTTTGCGAACCAACCCAAGTTGATTGGCTTTTTTCGCTAACAAACCGGCAGCTACCACGTTACGAGGGTTACTGGTGTTAGTGCAGGAAGTTATTGCAGCGATGATCACCGCGCCATCTGGCATCTCACCTTCTTTTTCTTCCCATTTTCCGGCAATACCACGAGCGGCTAGTTGAGAGGTAGGTAGACGACGATGTGGGTTGGAAGGACCTGCTAAGTTACGTTCTACACTCGACAAGTCAAATTCAAGTACACGTTCATACTCCGCGTTTGTAAGACTATCAGCCCATAAGCCGGTTTCTTTTGCGTATTGCTCTACCAAAGCAACCTGCTCAGCATCACGACCAGTCAGTTTAAGGTAGTTGATGGTCTGCTCATCGATGTAGAACATACCCGCACTCGCACCATATTCTGGCGTCATGTTAGAGATAGTTGCACGGTCGCCGATGGTAAGATCTTTGGCGCCTTCACCATAGAACTCCAAGTAGCATGAGACCACTTTTTGATTACGCAGAAATTCGGTAATAGCCAGTACGATATCCGTAGCGGTAATCCCCGGATTACGCTTACCTGTCAGTTTCACACCCACGATGTCAGGTAAGCGCATCATTGAAGGACGACCGAGCATCACAGTTTCAGCTTCTAAACCGCCAACACCGATTGCAATAACACCCAGTGAATCCACGTGTGGTGTATGGCTGTCAGTACCTACGCAAGTATCAGGAAATGCGACACCATCTTTGACTTGAATGACAGGCGACATCTTTTCCAGATTGATTTGGTGCATGATGCCGTTACCCGCGGGGATAACACTGACATTCTCAAATGCGGTCTTACACCATTCGATAAAGTGGAATCTGTCTTCGTTACGACGCTCTTCAATCTCACGGTTTTTATCGAACGCTTCAGGATCGAAGCCCGCGTGTTCAACAGCAAGAGAGTGATCAACAATTAGCTGTGTTTCGACGACAGGGTTAACTTTGGCTGGATCACCGCCTTGATCGGCAATTGCATCGCGCAGTCCTGCAAGGTCAACTAATGCTGTTTGTCCTAAGATATCGTGGCAAACAACACGCGCTGGATACCAAGGGAAATCCATATCGCGTTTACGTTCAATAATCTGTTTCAGAGAATCGACCAGTGTTTCAGGGTCGCAGCGGCGTACTAAGTTTTCCGCAAGCACGCGCGAAGTATAAGGCAGCTTTTCGTAAGCATTGGGTGATATCTGATTAACGGCTTCACGAGTGTCAAAATAACTAATCTGGCTTCCCGGAAGCGTTTTTTTATAAGTATTGTTCATCGCTTCTTCCTTCTCACTCCGTCCTATTTAAATTTGTAGGGGTGTTAGCCGCGTTCACTCGCCCAATCACATAGCTAAACTATGCTCATGGGTCTCGCTCACTTGCTGCCTACCTACAAATCCAAATAGTTAGGAGTGTTTCATCATGACCTATAAATAGGCACCACATTTTTACGCAGCGCCTTTTATGCTGTTAACTGCGTTTTTCGATTGGAACCCAATCTTGATGCTCAGGACCTGTGTAATCGGCACTTGGGCGAATAATTCGGTTATTCGCACGTTGCTCGTACACATGTGCAGCCCAGCCTGTTAATCGACTCATCACAAAAATAGGTGTGAACAGCTTGGTTGGAATACCCATAAAGTGATAAGCGGACGCGTGGAAGAAGTCCGCGTTACAGAACAAGTCTTTTTCACGCTTCATCACCGCTTCAACACGTTCTGAAACTGCGTAAAGTTGTTTATCACCAACGAATTCAGAAAGCTCTTTTGACCAACGTTTGATCAATGCGTTACGCGGGTCGCTTTCACGATAGATGGCATGACCAAATCCCATGATTTTGTCTTTATTTTCAAGCATGCGCAGAATGTTTTGTTCCGCTTCATCAGGTGTCTGCCAGTTCTCGATCATCTCCATTGCCGCTTCATTAGCACCACCGTGAAGTGGTCCACGTAAAGTGCCGATTGCAGCAGTCACACAGGAATGCAAATCAGATAAAGTAGAAGCGCAAACACGAGCAGCAAAGGTTGAAGCATTAAATTCGTGCTCTGCGTAAACGATTAGAGAGGTATGCATTACCTGTTTGAACAAATCACTTGGCGCTTTATCAGTCAGCATTTTTAAGAAATAACCGCCGATAGAATCTTCGCTGCGATCTTCTGTATCGATGCATACGCCATCATGGCTGAATCTATACCAATAACAGATAATGGCAGGGAACAAAGCTAACATGCGTTCTGTAGCAGCCACTTGTTGTGAGAAATCTTGCTCAGTTTCTAGATTGCCCAACATTGAACATCCGGTACGCATTACATCCATTGGATGAGCGTCGGCTGGAATCAATTCAAGTACATCCTTAAGAGGTTTAGGCAGACCGCGCAAACCAATCAAGCGCGTTTTGTATTGGTCTAATTCAGCTTGGTTTGGTAGATGCCCAACTAATAGTAAGTGGGCAACCTCTTCAAACTGAGCATTGTTGGCTAGATCTGTGATGTCGTAACCACGATAAGTTAGACCTGTACCTGTTTTACCAACAGTACATAAAGCGGTGCTTCCAGCACTTTGACCACGTAGGCCAGCTCCGCCTAGCTCTCCTTTAGGGGAATGAGGCATGTTGAACTCCTTTTGTCGCGTTGCTTCGGGCTATAAAAGCCGACCTCATTGGGTCCACCTCTTGG
This sequence comes from Vibrio sp. HM8-C, assembly GCF_058630515.1. Lineage (NCBI taxonomy): Bacteria > Pseudomonadati > Pseudomonadota > Gammaproteobacteria > Vibrionales > Vibrionaceae > Vibrio > Vibrio sp. HM8-C. The sequence continues at coordinate 224,491 of NZ_JBMMKS010000003.1, read as the reverse complement.
GTGCTGTAGCTCAGCGGTTTCACGTTATTGGATTATTTTTGAAAACGCAGGCTTTACGTTTTCTTGTTTATTTCTTAAAAATTGTTTTTACACACTATTTTCAATTTTCTTGGGCTTCCCTACTTCTGCGTACGCACCGTATGGCAGATGTATAAGTGGGATTCTTTTATTAATAAATTTCTAATAATTATTTGCTAAACAGTTGATCTAATTTGTCTTCGTAACTGTGATAGTTGAGATATTCATACAGCTCTTTGCGGGTCTGCATATTATCGAGCATGGCTTCCTGATTACCATTTTCTAAAATGTGGCTATACACCATCTCAGCAGCTTTGTTCATCGCACGGAATGCACTCAGTGGATAAAGCACCATATCGACCTTGGATTTAGCCAACTCTTCGCAGTTATACAAAGGCGTCTGACCAAACTCGGTAATATTGGCAAGAATTGGCACATGCTTGCCCGTTGCAGAATGCAGAGCCGTTGAGAAACGTTCATATTGCTGAAGTTCCGTCATAGCTTCTGGGAAAATCATATCCGCACCAGCTTCAACACAGGCAATTGCTCTTTCAATCGCACTATCCATACCTTCAACCGCAAGCGCATCGGTACGAGCCATAATCACAAATTCTGGATTATCACGAGCATCCACTGCTGCTTTAACTCGATCGACCATCTCTTCCAAACTAACAATCGCTTTGTTAGGGCGGTGACCACAACGTTTTTGCGCCACTTGATCTTCCATGTGAACAGCCGCGGCTCCCGCTTTTTCCATCACTTTTATCGTACGACCAATATTGAATGCACCACCAAAACCCGTATCAATATCTACAAGAAGTGGCAAATCACACGCGTTGGTAATGCGGTCAACATCGACAAGAACATCGTTCAAGGTTGTAATGCCCAGATCAGGTAATCCGTACGACGCATTAGCAATGCCGCCACCGGAAAGATATATCGCTTGGTGACCTAATTTCTTCGCCATCATGGCGCAGTATGGGTTTATGGTGCCTACAATTTGCAGTGGGTTGTTGGTTTTAACTGCAAGTCGAAACTTTGCTCCTGGGCTTAACATGTGATTCTCCTTAATCTAGATCTTTAGCTTCGCTTAGAATCTGTTGTTCTATTAAACGTCGGCTTCTTGATATATGGCGACGCATCAGCATTTCTGCCAGCTCTTCGTCTCTGTTACGAATGGCTTGCAAAATAAATTTGTGTTCGTCCAACGCTTCTACCGGACGAGACTGCGAACGTGGTGACTGGTATCGATACATACGCAGCAAGTGATACAGCTCATCACACAACAATGAAATCAATTGGCTGTTACGGCTTGCCTTTATGATGCGATAGTGAAAGTCAAAATCGCCTTGTTGATGAAAGTAAGATGCACCGTCTACTTGATCGATATGCGCGGAATGTGTCGACAATAGAGTTTCTAATCCAGCAATTTCTATTTCGGTAATATTACGGGCAGCAAGGCGTGCCGCCATACCCTCTAATGCTTCACGCACCGCGTATAACTCGACCAGCTTTTCAGATGAGAATTGAATGACGCGTGCGCCAACGTGCGGAATACGCTCGATTAACCCTAATCCTTCGATACGCATTAATGCTTCTCGTAAAGGACCACGGCTTACTTCAAAACGCTTGGCTAGCTCAGGCTCAGATATTTTGCTACCGGGAGCAATCTGTCCTTCTACAATCGCTTCAATCAAATACTCAGTCAGGTTTTCAGATTTGGTATTTTCTTTTTCACCAACAAGCGGTTTTCTCAATTCACTGTTCATCATGTCTTCTTAATCGTACTTGCGAGTTCTTTTAGGAAGCTCACTAAGGAATGAACACACTATAGATGTACAGATTGTCGACAATCAAGGCAATTGTCGACAAGTTAGACTAAGGTATATACCCTGCATCGTTTCAATAATTTAACGAACTCAGTATAACCTTTTGTATTTAAACGAATATACATAAATGCCCTTTAAAATAACCAAGTTAGGCATCGTGTAGAAAATAATCCAAATGTCGACAGTTCAAGTAGAACTAGATTTTATCTCTTAGGAAAATATGAGAGTGGACACAGAAGTCGTCGTGAAAGCAACTCGCTTTCAATCAACTATTTTTGAGTATATTAAAAATATTTTTAATACATAACTATTTGTATTTATTAGTTAATTAAATGAAAAGCTGTTTTACTTCAAAAAAAACAGCTTTTAGACTATTGATCTCGATCATGTTTAGGAATAAAGTGTGAGCACAGTCACAATGAAGACATCAAATAAGTTTCGCTTCATTGTCTAGTTCAAAAAATAGAAATAGATACTAAGTCGAGGTTGCGTAATGAACACTTTAAATATTGAAACCCAAGCATCAAACCGTCTAGCTACTAAATTTGCTAACTTCATTGCTTCATTTTTCACATCTGAAAACAAAAGCAAAGCGCCTAAAACAAGCTATAAAGGTGAGTCGTTCTCATCTGTGATGACAACTGCACAACGTATCGGTTGTGACATGTCACACTTTAACTACATCTCTTAAGCGATTAATAATTAGTATCTATTACCATCGCTTAACTGATTAAAATACAGCGGAAAATTAAGGAAATGACGTAAATTACCCATTTCAATAAAATGAATTGACGTTGTAGAAAAGAATCGATAATCCGCGCAATTAATTGCGCGGATTTTTTTATTTGTGGAAATGCTTGCTGATTGCATTGATGTGTTCTGGACCAATACCACAACAGCCACCAATTAACGTCGCACCTTGATTACGCCATCTCTCAGCCAACTGGGTATAAACATCAAAGTTTAAATCGTCACGAAGCTCATCTAAACCATCATTAGCGGTCGCTTCTTTTGTCGTTGGAGGGAAGGCATTAGCATAAACACCCAACTGAATCCCTGTGACATTCAACGATTCGAGTGTCGTACGCGCTGCGATTAGGGCTTCTTCCATCACTTCTGGTTGACTACAGTTAAACAAAATAGCGTTTACGTTTAGTACCGCCATTGCCTTTACCGCATCTTTTACTGTTTCTCCAGATCGAAGCTTTGGTACTTCGGTTTGTTCGCTGTCTTCAAGCGTAAACGAAACCCAGAAAGGCTTATTCTCAGTACCTAGTGCTCTAACTTGCTGATAAATAGCAGTCGATTCTGCAATCAAGCTTTGAGTTTCAGCTAACCACACATCAATATGTTGGTCTAAACCCTTAATGAGTGGAGAAGCAATTTTTTCAGCATTCTCTGGCTGGTAAAGATCCGCACGGTAAGAACCAAATAGTGGAGGAATTGAACCTGCAACTAAGGTTTGTTTTCCTTCTATACTCGCTGCCTCACGCGCCACAGCGCCAGCTCTGTCTGCTAACAGCTGAGCCTGAGCATCAAAACACTCTTGCCCAATATGAAATGGAACCAACGCATAACTGTTTGTTGTAATAACCTGAGCACCATTTTGGATGAACGAACGGTGAACTTCACCCACGACTTCAGGTGCTTCCATCATAGCCAATGCTGACCACTCGGGCTGACGAAATGGAGCTCCACGACGCTTCAACTCTCTTCCCATACCGCCATCTAATATGGTTACTGCCTGCTGACCTGACATTCGAAACTCCCTTATATTCTTTATTTAGATGTGTAGACGTCTGCAGACTAAATTGATTTATCAATAACAGCAATACTTTTGTATAAGCGAAACAAATAGCAAAGGCTAATAATCACCAATTATTAGCCTCACCAACGTAGATCTTTGATTTGAAAATGTGGATAGGTATTAAGCAGGGCTCGGCAGTTCAACACCATCATCTTGCATCATGCCCATGCGATTCATCATCGCGTGCGCGGCATCAATAAAAGGCATTGCAAGCGTAGCACCACTGCCTTCCCCTAGCCGCAATTCCATATGAATAAACGGTTTTAAGCGTAAATGCTCTAACGCAACCACTGCTCCTTTTTCTGCAGATTGATGTGATGGAATCAAATAATCCCAGACATTCGGTTCAATCATGCAGGCAATCATTGCCGACGAGTAAGATAAAAAGCCATCTAACACTACAGGAATACGCATGGCAGCTGCACCTAGAATCGCACCTGTCATACCCGCTAAATCAAATCCGCCCACTTTCGCCACGATATCGATAGGATCGGTAGGGTCTGGGTGATTAAGTGCAATCGCAACGGAAACAACATCGACTTTGTGTTGAAGTTGGCTACTCGGCAAGTTTGCTCCAAGACCAACCACATGCATTGGTAACTGATTAGTCACAATACTGACAATAGCAGCCGCTGGCGTAGTATTGGCAATGCCCAACTCCCCTACACCAATTACGCTTAACTGTTCACGGTCGATAACTTGTTTTACATAGTTTGCCGTATCAAGAATAAGCTGCTCTGCTTGGTCGTAGCTCATTGCCGGACCTTTAGCTATGTTTCCACAACCACGCGCCACTTTCATATTGGTGATGCCATCAATTGGGTCACAATCAATCCCAACATCCACCATTTCAACATCAACACCCGTGGTATAACTCAGCGCAGCAACCCCCGTTAAACCTTTAACCGTGTTCACTGCTTGCATGGTTGTGACTTCTTTAGGCGTCACCGCTACACCTTCTTCAAAGACACCGTGATCACCTGCCATGACGAAGATTTTTTTCTTTCCGGTCTGCCACTTCATGGTGCGATAAATCGCAGATAACTGACAAGCCAGTTCCTCTAATTGCCCTAAACTGCCAATTGGCTTAAACAGTTGATCAATATGATGTTGTGCTCGTTTCCGAACCTTTTCATCGACAGGGATAATCGATTCTTTCAAATCATTTAATAACGCACTCACAAGCTATTCTCCTTCCATGTATGCTGGCTGGGCATAGCGATCCTGAACATCAGTATGTGAACATCGTTCTAGTGATAAAAAGGTCTAGATACTAAGCGTCCATACACTGGTCATAGCCATTAAAAAACATAATTCAAACAATTCGTTACCAGCACCAAGCGTGTCCCCAGTTTGCCCACCGATGGTGTTATTGATATAGCGGCGATAAATCAAAGCAAATCCCCCTGTTACACAAAATGCAATCAGGCTTTGCCAGCCTAGCATCCAAGACGCAATAGCAGCGCCAATAGCGAGGGTGAAATAAAATTGATGGGACGAAATTCTGTTGATGTAGATATGTCCTAACCCAGATTCACGAGCATAGTTTTGCTTATACATAAGAAGTGACATCCAAGCGCGACTAATGCACGGCGCAATCACTAAAATAAGTAGCGCTTCTTCGGGCTCAGTATCTAGAATCTGTGTGACGGTGAGAATCTTTAACGTAAGAACAAAAAACAGTGCCAGCGCTCCATGCGTTCCCAAACGGCTGTCTTTCATGATTTCTAACATCCGTTCTGGGGTTCTGGCAGAAAATATTCCATCACAAGTATCCGCAAGTCCGTCCAGATGAAAACCACCAGTTAACAGTGCCAGTGAGAACACGTAAGTCGCTGCACTGAGGGGGCTATTCCAGCCAAGACACATATACAGGGTGACCGATATAGCTGCAGCGATAATACCCAAAATGGCGCCGACAATCGGGAATGTCACCACACCACGATAAGTCTGATCAAAATCGTAATCGCTGGTCCAGCTTTGGGGAACAGGAATCCGTGTAATAAATTGCAGAGTAACTAAAAATGGCTTCATACCAAGCATTCCTGCTCTTTATTAGCCAGTGTTAGCGGAAACTCATCCATAATTCTCTCTAGCTGGTCGATATCTAAGACTTCTCTTAAACCATCCGCCAGAAGATCAAACTGCGCACTCTTGTAACTTGCATAATCGAAAGCATCCTCCGCTAATGGAGTTAGACCTTTTCTTAACCGCAGTTGATTTAAGAAGTGTCGAGTGAAAATACCATGGTCAAATAAACCGTGAATGTACGTACCCGCAATCAAACCATCCGCTGTCACTGCGCCATCCAAAATGCTTACGTTTTGCTGATTACGAGACCGTATTTCAACGAACGGTTTCATGTCACCGATCACCTCAGTTTCACCCATGTGGATCTCGTACCCACTTAGCTCCATTCCATCAACATCGCAGAACAAACCACGACTATGGCTGAGGATCTTCCCTTTTACTTGCGTAGTGTGTTTGGATTGCGCGAACTTGGTCACTGTATCAAGCAAACCAAGTCCATCCATCTGATCAATGCCTGATTCAACACCATCAATTAGTGTCTTACCAAGCATCTGATAGCCACCGCAGACACCCAATACCGCACAGCCCTTTTTCGCTTTGTTGACAATGGCAGATGACAAACCGCACTCATTCAGATGAGTGAGATCAGCTAAGGTATTTTTGCTTCCGGGCAGGATTATCAAGTCTGGATTGCCAAGTTGAGACACTTTAGCAACGTAACGTAAATTCACGTCGGGCTGAGCAGCTAACGCATTGAAGTCTGTGAAATTGGAAATACGAGGAACTTTGATCACGGCGATATCAAGTTTATCCGCGTCACTTTCTATTCCTAGTTGATGGCGTAACTTTTCGGGTTGTAATGCCACACCATCTTCTTCTTCCAAGTCCACATCAAGATAAGGAACGACTCCGATAACCGGAACTTGTGTCAGTGCTTCAATTTGCTTTATTCCCGGTTTGAGCAGTTCTACATCGCCGCGAAACTTGTTAATAATCACACCTCGAACACGCTGCCGTTCTTGTTCTGACAACAACATCAACGTGCCGTAAATGGAAGCAAACACACCACCTCGGTCAATATCAGCAATAAGGATCACAGGCGCATTGATCAGCTCAGCCATGCCCATGTTGACGATATCACGGTCGCGTAAGTTAATCTCAGCTGGGCTACCTGCTCCCTCCAGAACTACGATGTCGTTTTGCTCGGCAAGCTCTGTAAATGCACGGAAAATCTTTTGTTGCAGTTGGGGTTTGAATTCGTGATAAGTCACCGCATCCATGTTGGTCAGAACTTTTCCCATCACAATCACTTGCGAATGACGATCGCCAGTAGGTTTAAGTAAGACAGGATTCATTCTTACATCAGGCTCTACGCCTGCTGCTTCAGCCTGAAAGATTTGCGCTCTGCCCATTTCATCACCGCAGCGTGTGATCCCTGAATTCAGCGCCATGTTTTGTGCTTTGAATGGCACACAGCGATATCCATTTTGTGCCAGAATTCGACAAATACCCGCCACCAACACACTTTTGCCAACGTCAGAAGCGGTTCCTTGAAACATGATTGCACGACTCATATCGACTCCTTAATTAGACTACTCCCAGCGACCATTTCATGTTCGTGGCGAAACAATGGCATACCAAACTCTTGGTGCATTTTTACTAACCAAGGCTGTTCCAGACCGACTTGCTCAATAAAGCGTTTATCAAGGAAAACGTTCTGTGGTTCACCTTGAGAAACCATCTCTCCCTGACTCATGACGTAGACGTAATCACATACGTCGTAAATCAAATTGATGTCGTGACTGGACATCACAACGTTCTTACCGAGATCAGAAATAGAACGTATGAGGGCTTTCATCTGCTTAGTTCCATTTGGATCCAAACCCGCTGTAGGTTCATCTAACAGCAAATAATCGGAATCCATGACCAGTGAACCTGCCAGCGCGACACGCTTTTTCTGACCATAACTGAGATATTGAATAGGCTTATGGGAGAAACTCTTGCCATCCACCAGCTCTAACGCTCGTTGAATTCTTTGTTCGATTTCATGTTCCGCTATTCCAAGATTTCTCAGACTGAACGCAATGTCGTTATAAACATCGGTATAGAAGATTTGCTGGTCGGGCTCCTGAAATAACAAAGTGACATTTTTACGATGTTCGATGAGTGCTTTCTTACTGTAGTCAATAGGTTGCTGCGACCAATTGACACTGCCTTCTGTTGGCGTATGCAGACCAAGTAGTAGTTTGAATAAAGTGGATTTACCACATCCGTTTGCACCAACAACACCAATGACCGGATGAGTGGAAAAATCCATATTGAGATTCCTCAGCACCCGTTCATCTTTTTCATAAGCAAAACTCATTGAGCTCACTGATAACGTCATTGATGAAATTCTCCTTGATACAACTTAACTGCCAGAGCACTTTGCATATGCTGGTGACGAATCATCACTCTTTGCAGTAACACACCCACCAACATTGCTAATGATTTCAACCATAACCCACGTTTGATATATCCAAACCTCAGTGTTTGGGCGGTAAAAATGGCGTGAGCTTCTTCAATAAAGATAAAAATGAATCGGTAGGTTAATAACACTTGCTCAACCAAAACCGAGGGTAAACGCGCTTTTTTTAGTAACGTCACGCACTGATTAAAGGGCGTGATAATCACGAAACACAATGTCGCGGCAATAGAACATAAACACCGAAACAGTGTTGTCAGCGCAGTATCAACTGTTTGAGCACTTACCCCAACATAGCCATCGAACATTGGCAAACTTGCAATCAAGTGTGCTGAGTTATCGCTGTATGTGAGAAGCATCGCGATAAGACTCATGGCTAAAAAGCCAAAAGGTAAACTCAGCCATTGCAGATACTGCTTCGAAGTTAACCTGCCTGCGTAACAAGTGACGACACTGAGCAAAATGAACAGAGCGAATTGCCACGCTATCGGTGTCATCATGGCTGTCACCAAAACCGCAAGATATGACCACCATTTATAGCTCGGCGAAACATCAACCCAACGGTTTTGATATGCGTACTTATCGATGATCAGCATCAGTTCTTCTTCTGCCGTGGTAGAAGCCTAAAATGTAAAAGATCACAGCCGCACCCAATGAGCCTTGCAGCGTAAACAGTAAACTTTCTATCTCTCCGCTCGCAGGTTCAATTAAAGGTTCAATCCATGGTTTATAGTTAGGTGCTACTTGAGTTATCAAGGACTCTGCTTGACCATCAGAGCCAGAAAACTCAGCGCTCGGATTCATTAGTAATGGAACAACGACTAAGGCACACAGCATAGCCATCAGAATTAGATTCTTTTTCATCGTAATACCCTCTCTTGAAACGAAACGAGCGAACGTTTGGTCAGTTGTTCATAGATAAGAACAGTGAGCAAACCTTCTGCGATCGCGATTGGTAACTGAGTGAACAGGAATATGCCCATGAACTTACTCATAGAAGCCATGACACCAAACTCAGGGTCTGGGAATGCTGCGCCAAGCTGCAAAGAGGTGACCGCATAAGTAGAGATGTCTGCGACAAACGCCACTAAGAATACAGCGATATCTTTGCGCAGATTCAAACGGTTAGCGGCAACCCAGACGAAGTAACCGGTCATCGGACCGATGACCGCCATCGACATACCGTTTGCACCTAGCGTTGAAATGCCGCCATGAGCAAGCAACAACGCTTGGAACAGTAGAGCAATACCGCCAAGTACAGGCACAACCATAAAGCCAAATAAAATAACAGCTAAACCAACTCCGGTTGGATGGGAGCAACTGCCCGTAACTGAAGGAAGCTTGAGCGCTGAAAGTACAAAAATAAACGCGCCGCAAAGGGCTAGCAGTACTTTCTTATTGGCATCATCAGTAACGATCTGTTTTAGATTCCTAACGCTCATGATCACAAACGGAATGAACAAAGCCCACCAAGTTAAAGCCCATGTTGGCGGTAAAAAACCTTCCATAATGTGCATTGCATTGGCATTGAGTGGTGACATTGCAATAGCGCCTACCCATGCCATGAGCGCCATGCGTTTGGTATTGAACTTCAGTGACATACACGAACTCCTTCTAGTGATGTTTCCAGCTACGGTTTACCACTATGGTTGAGAAGTAAGGCAGAGCTTCACCCTCTTCTACTTGTGACAAATCCGGATAAAAGATCTCATTCTCCATTGAGGCGTTTGCCATCAACACAGCATGTTCAAGCAAACCCTGCTCAATCAACAACTGACGCACTTTGTCAAAACGCCCGTAGACTTTCATCAGCACCACAGCTTCGTGGTCTATCAAAGCACGGCGAAGTACTTCTATCTCTGCAGTACATGACATCACCGCCAATGACTGTTGTTCCATACACAGTGGGAAGTGCGCTTGTGATGCGATACAAGAGAAAGAGGTAATTCCGGGAATGATGTCTATATCAATTTTGCTTTCGAGACGTTCGAGCAGAAATACCCAGGTGCTAAACAACATGCTGTCACCTAAGGTAATGAATCCCACTTGTTTCCCGTGATTCACATCTGCTTCAATTTCGAATGCAACGTCATCCCACGCTTGCTGCTTTTCTTGCTCATCATTGGTCATGGGGAAATGGCGCTCTTTGATCAGAACTTGTTTTCCGATGTATTCACGAACAATCGACAGTGCAAGGCTATCGCCGCCTTTGCGACCTGCAGGTGCATACAAAACATCCAACTTATCAAGAAGTCGAGCTGCCCTTACAGTAATAAGGTCGCTTGCGCCCGGTCCCGTTCCAATCGCATAGAGTTTTCCTTTATTCACGCGACTTTCTCCTTAACCAATGGCTTATTTGCTAATTCAGTAGCAGCTAAGTGATCGACAAACATCTGTCTGATAAGCGGATTTTCTCCCAATCCCTGAACGATCGGTTCGGCAACGATGCCCGATTTTTGAATCAGTGTTTTCCATGAGTCAGGTTCATCAGAAGCCATGTCATTGATTGCGTGATCACCGGCAACCAGCATCAGCGGCATAAGATACACTTTGTTAACGCACTCATTTTCCAACCTAGAAATCACGCTCTCGATCTCTGGATAGCTCTCAACCGCGCCAACAACATAGGGCAAATTTCTCGCCATCATCATGTGGTCAAGACAAGCGTATGCAGAAAAGGCATGGTGTGTTGCTCCGTGCCCCATAAGCACCAAACGTTCATCGTGTTTCAGTTGTGGTGCTTGATGTTGAATGGCTTCAACAAGCTGATCATAGTCATCCATACAACTCAACAGAGGCAGACCTAGCTGCAAGTTGTCAAAGTCATCGCGATAAGATTCCACTTGCTGAGAGATCTTTTCGTATTCGTCACCATTGATGATGTGTAAAGACTGAATAACCACATCACGATAGCCTGCGTCTTTCAGACGTTGCAGAACCTCTTGTGGGTTATCGATATGAATCCCATCGCGCTTCTCGAGTTTCCTGATGATCATCGATGACGTAAATGCTCGGAAGAAGTCTCGATTAGGATAAGCCCGTGCAAGTTCGGCTTCACATGCTTCGATGTTTTTCTTCATCGCATGGTGATAGCTGGTGCCAAAGCTGATTACAACTAATGCTTTTTTCATACTAAACATGCCTCTTGTTGCCAACTGTCAAACAGCTCTTCACAGCCGGATAAGTTGGTCTGATAACTCACGTATTGGTTAATCGTTGTTGTCTTTGGCCGTTCGATCACAATGCAAGGGATACCCAGCTCGATACACGGCTCTACTTTTTCCCCAAAGCCACCAACGCTGCCCGATTCCTTTGTAATCACGACATCCGGCTGAAGCATTTCATACAGCGCGCGGTTCATGTTTCGAGTAAAAGGACCTTTCATCGCGATGATATTTTCAATACCAAGTCCTAATGCGTTGCACTCACTGATCACTTCTGCAACTGGCAACACTCGTGCAAACAGCACTTTGTCTCTCAGCATTCGCTTGAACGTTTCCAAATCTTTACTGCCAGTGGTGAGTAAAACCCGTTGCTGGCTGTCTGTGATTTTTCTGCACGCGTCCATCACATTGGTTGCCTTGATAACCAGAGGCGAATCATGAATAGATTGTGACTTTTCGTTTGTAGCGCTCTCAATTGTGGAGTGTGTTACTTGTGGCTCGTAACTGGTTCGCTTGTAACTAGGAAGCTCGTAGCTGGGGCGCTCATAACGCATGACCGGACACTGAATACCTTCACAGGCCACCACTATCGTGAGTCGAAGAACCTGCGCGTAGGGGTGAGCTGCATCAATAACGTAATCCACGTGATTGCGTTGAATAAATTCGCGCATGGCGGAGCTGTCCATACGCCCTAAGATAACGTTGGATTCAAATTGTTTTGCACTGTGTTTACCTTCTTCGGTTGCAACTGACAACGTAAAGTGAATGCCACGCGCAGCCAATGCTTCGCACAACATCAAAGCGTCAGAAGTTCCTCCGAAAACAAGCACATGGTTTGGTTTCACAATGAATACCCTCTCGGCGTAATCATCATGCCCTGATCGAAATAAGTAGACTGATTACCCACAACAACCAAAGTACGCATGTCGACCAATTCAAAATCCATCTCTTCGAAAGGCATAATCCATTTTTCTTCTTTACGTCTGCCCGCTTCTTTTACGATGCCAACAGGCGTATTGGGATTTTTGAACGGAGCCATCAGCTCAAAAGCACGTTTTAGATGACCTTCTCTACCGCGACTTCTCGGGTTGTAGAAACAGATAACGAAATCGGCTTCTGCTGCATTAATGATGCGTTTTTCAATTAGCTCCCAAGGCGTTAATAAGTCACTCAAGCTGATGTGACAGAAGTCGTGCATCAGTGGTGCGCCAAGTACGGAACCTGCTGCAATACTCGCAGTCATTCCCGGTATCACTTTGACTTCAACGTCCCATTTTTGCTTAGTGACCATTTCAAGAATTAATCCAGCCATACCGTACACGCCGGAATCGCCACTGCTAATAATGGCGACCGTTTTTCCAGATTGAGCCAATTCCAATGCGGTCTGACAACGCTCAATTTCTTTACACATTCCGGTTTTAATTACCGGCTTATCGCCCACCAACTCTTTGACTAAATGGGTGTATGTTTTGTAACCCACAATCACTTCAGCCGCTTCTATGGCTTCTCGAGCTTGGTAAGTCATCATGTCGAGTCCACCCGGACCAATTCCTACCACGTATAACATCAGTTCAATACTCCATAGGTAATAGTGATTCCTTGCTGTTTAATGGTGTCACCCAGCAGAGAGCCGTTGCTCAATAACCACGCTGCAGGCTGTGATACAGCACCTACGCCCACGGTTTTGGCAACAAAATCAGAATGAGGAAAACGGTCTGCGCACTGATTTAACTCATCGGCGCTAAACACTTCAAAAGGCACATCATAAGATTTCGCCAAATTAACGATGGCATCTTCATTGCGTTTAACATCAATGCTGCCAATGATGCTCAACGCTTTAGGATGAATATTCAAAGCCTGCAACTGGCTATTGAAAAGCGACTTCAAGAGGTCTGGTTCAACACCTTTGCGGCAACCGATACCTGCCACTAAGCGTTTAGGAATTAATTGGAATGTAGGTACAGACCAATTTGGACGTGTTGATTGCATAGACACGTCAATCAAAGCATCCAGTGAATGCTGAGAAATTGTCTCGTCATCAACAATCGTCAAACCACGTATATCAAAGCTGTGAATATCGAAATCCAGTTGGTTAACAAGAAACGGATCAACAATGATGCCCACCTGCTTACCACTGACCAACATCTGGTTAATGGTTTTGGTAGCGACACGAAAATCGATGGTGTCGGCACACATCTGCTTAGCTAGCAAATCAAACGAGCATGTCTGATTAACATCCGTTGATGTGGTAATCACAGCCGTACCGTCAATCAGGTGAGACAGATAACGGGCTAACTCATTCGCACCACCGACATGACCAGATAATAGGCTGATGACATGCTTACCTTTTTCATCAATAACTAACACCGCGGGATCGGTAAACTTATCCTGAAGTAGCGGTGCAATAGTTCGAACGACGATGCCACACGCTCCAATCACTATGATGGCACTGTCGCGCAGGAATGCCTGACTCAGGGTGTTTTTGAAGCTATCGACAAACGGTTTGAACCCATCCTGCAGATATTTTTCAGAGCAGTAGCACTCCATCGGCAGGTGTTCGCGCAGCTTATTCGCCACCTGCTGACCACCCGGTGTTAACGTGAATAAAGAGACCGATTCGCACCTAACGGTATTCATGGCAGAACTCCGCGTCATACAGTTTGGAGTAGTGATACTCTTCACCGAGGAAACGCCCAACCAGAATCAATGCTGTTTTATAGATGCCCGCTTCCGTTACCTTTTGTGCGATATCGGCCAGTGTGCCTCTCAAAATTTGGCAATCTTTCCACGTGGCTTTGTAAACGATAGAAACCGGAGTATCTGAAGGATAACCGCCCGTCATCAGCTTATCGACGACTTCCCCAATCCCTTTCACTGATAAGAAAATCGCCATAGAGGTTTGATGCTGAGCAAAACTTTCTAATGACTCCAGTTCTGGCGTTGGTGTTCTGCCAGCCATACGGGTGATGATGAGACTTTGAGAGACTTCTGGAACGGTGTATTCCACACCAAGTTCAGACGCTGCACCAAGGAAAGAAGAAACACCCGCCACTGAACGAAAACCAATGCCCAGTTTTTCCAACTCTTCACCCTGTTCACGGATAGAACCATATAAAGAGAGATCGCCGGTTTGAAGACGTATCACCAATTTCCCTGCGTTTACTCCCTCTGCCATCATGGTGATGATCTGCTCCAAATGCATATACGCACTGTCGTGGCATTGGGCAGTTGGTTTGCAGTAATTGAGCAACTCAGGATTAATCAACGAACCCGCATAGATGACGATATCAGCCTGTTTTAACAAGTTGTAACCTTTCAAAGTGATCAGCTCTGGATCACCTGGACCTGCGCCAACAAAGTAGACTTTAGAATGATCAAAGTTATCCATGACGTTGATTCCCCTTAATACATGAAACGATAAATGTTGGATTATTTGGCTTGAAGTAGTAGCTAGTGCCGAGAGAAGTCATAGAAGAGACTTGGATTTGGCTACACTCAAATTCGTCGATAGCGCACGTTTTTAAATGGTCTAGTGCTTGGTTAAGACTGCCGTGCAAAATGAAGTTCATCACAAGGCGGCCGCCCTCTAATAAATGGTCTAACGCCCAGTCAATAATCTGTTCTAAATTGCCGCCAGAGCCGCCAATAAACACCGCATCGAATTTTCCGGTTAGTTCACAGGGCGCCATTTTGTTGATGAGGTGAATATGGTTACAGCCAAAGCGCTCCATGTTTTTGTGCATGATTTCTACAGCATGCTCATTCTTTTCAATGGCATACACGTGTAAGCGTTCAAAGCTTAATGCTGCTTCTAAAGCGATGCTTCCTGTTCCCGCCCCCACATCGACAAAACGGCTTGCAGAACCTAACTGCAACTTATCAAGCACGATGGTACGTACTTCTTGCTTTGTCATCGGCACTTTTTCTACTCTCAGAAATTCACTGTCTTTCATTCATCAACACCACCACGTTCATGTCATACTCACGCTGTACTTGCTCAGGTTTAAGTACTGAAATTTTCTGATTTTCATACCCCAAGTTTTCACCAACGATGACGCTGCATTTGAGATTGCGTTTTATCGCTTCCTGAGCAATTTCATAAGGACCGAGAATCTTGTCTGTCACCAGAGCAATCTTTTTATGTAAGAAGAGAAAGTCGAAGTCAGGCTGTTTGCCATGGCTGCTGGTAATGTAAAGATCGTTCATATCAATCCCTATTTCCGAAAACAGCATTTGAATAGAGCTTATGCCTGGAACACATCTGCGTTGGTCTGGCGCAAAATGCTCGCTAATACGCTTACCGATACCAAATAACATTGGATCGCCGGACGCCAATACAACCACCAGTTGAGATTTGAATTCTTCTAATGTGGCTAACGTGTTCTCAATGCTTCCCGACAATTCAATTCGTTTCCCTTTGAAATCGCTAAAAGCACTTAATAAGCGAGGCCAACCTACGAGGATATCGGCCTTCGCTATTAAGTTTTCTCCAGCGACAGTCATAAGATCTCTGCATCCTGGCCCAGTTCCTACTACGTAAATCATTGGAAATCCTCCACGATTTGTTCAACAGGACGATTACTACCTAACACTTGGTTTTCAAAAGAAAACAACACTACGTCACACTTGAACTGATGCTTGGCATACTTCAACATTGCCGCAACTCTGCGTTCTATCTCTTGAGCGATATTTTGGTAAACCGCCTGATAGCCATGTTCTTCAATCAGCTCAAGCGCTTCTTCGGTGGTTAAGCAGTGATAGATTTGGCGTAGTAAATCATGGGGCGCATTCAGTAACGCCAAGTGGGTGACTAAAGTTTCTAAACGTGCATCAGCAATATGGGAATGGGTGTGAAAAACCCCTGCCGCAATTTTGATAAGCTTACCCAAGTGTCCCACGATAAGAACTTGTTCGAAGTTCAAGCGATTCGCTTCTTGCAACATGTAGCCCACGAAATTGCTCATGGTCACCACAATGTCTTGTTCGATATTGAGTTGTTGCTGTACAAAACGCTCGCCGTGGTTGCCTGGGACTAAGACGATTTTACTGTGTCCTAATGCGCGTTTTTGTTCGAGTTCAATCGCAAGGGAGCGTTTCCAGCTTTCTTCCGACATTGGAGTAACAATACCTGAAGTTCCGATGATCGAGATGCCGTTTTCAATCCCCAATCGTGAGTTGTAGGTTCTCTCAGCGCGTTCTTTTCCTTCAGGAGCAAAAATGGTGACAACCGCGCCTTTGTTAGGGCCAATAACATCACGCACTTCTTGCTCTATAGTGTGACGCGGCGTTTTGTTAATCGCGGCAACACCTACAGGTAAACCCACGCCTTTGCGTGTCACCACGCCCACACCTTCACCACCCAGTATTTCAATGGATTGAGTATCGTTCACCGTTACTTGGGCGTAGATCAACATTCCATGGGTAGCATCCACATCATCACCGCCATCTTTACGTATCGCGGCGACCGCACTCTGCAATTCCACGGAAGCATCTTCGACATTCAGATTTAGCGCCACACCTGATGGTGTCACAATGGAAACTTGATGAATGAGTTGCTGACGCATCACCATTAGTGCTGCCACTTTGGCTGCGGCAGTCGCACAAGAGCCTGTGGTATAACCCTTGCGATAAGATTTACCTCTGTGCCAAACAATATCCGCTTCAGCTGTTTGACTCATAAAGCCTCCCGCATGTGGTAAAGTACAGCGTTGACGATGGCAGCTGCAACATTGCTTCCACCTTTTCTGCCCAGAGCAGTGATGAAGGGGAAATTGCTCTCGTAAAGCGCTTGTTTGGATTCTGCCGCGCCAACAAAACCAACGGGGACACCTATGGTCATGACAGGTTTATTGACCGCACTTTCTAGCAGTTGAAACAAAGCAGTGGGTGCATTGCCGAACACAAACACTTTGTTACCTTCATCTTTTAAGGCCTTTTCTACCGCAATCATTGAGCGTGTTTTGGATTGCGCTTTCGCCTGTTCTGCCACCCAAGGGTCAGCGATGTAGCATTTAATGTCACAGTCAAACTGCTTCAAAAGACTCTTATTGATGCCAGAGAGAGCCATTGTTGTATCGGTGTAGAATGTGCAGCCTTCATAAATACCCGTTTGCAACGTCGCTAAAGCATCCGGTGAGAACTTCAATATCTCCAGCCAGTCGAAATCGGCAGTAGTATGCACTGCACGAGTAATGACTTTCTTTTCAAGTTCATTAGCAAACTGATAATCAGGAAATTCAGTGGCAATGATCTCGTCGATGATTTCAAAACTCGTCGATTCAATTCGTTGTGGCTGCTGAATAAAGTTCATACGGCTATCCCTAAATAACAATGATGTAAGCGAGTGAAAATAGAAGTAGAGCTAAGGTTGACGTTAAGTACATTAAGCGCGTTGATTGACCTATGTCCTCTGGCTCGATTTCTCTAAGGAAATCTCCAATCCAAGGCTTTTCTACCAATTGACCAAAGTAGTTACTTGGACCACCAAGTTGCACACCAAGCGCTCCCGCGACCGTCGCTTCAGACCAAGCGCTGTTAGGGCTTTTATGTTGATATCGGTCTCGCCAACCAACGGTAAATGCAGATTTACCATTGCACCCCATTAGGAAGGCAGACAATGAAAACAGCAGCCAAGAAATACGAGCAGGAATAAAATTCGCCACGTCATCCAAACGCGCAGAGACAAAACCCAACTCTCTATAGCGATCGTTTTTGTAACCAACCATAGAATCAAGGGTATTGATCGCTTTGTATGCCATCGCAAGTGGTACACCGCCTATAAACAGATAGAGCATCGGTGCAATCACACCATCTACCGTGTTTTCAGCCACAGTTTCGACTGTCGCTCTGGTGATCTGTTTTTCATCCAGTTGGCTGGTATCACGTCCAACGATGTAAGAGACTTTGAGGCGTGCTTCTTCAAGGTTATGAGAACGCAGCGGGATTAGCACTTCATAAGCCGCATCTTTTAAGCAGCCTGTCGCAAGCACAGTGAATGCAAGCCAAAGCTCGACAACTGTCCCAAGTAGCCAGTGGATGTCATAACTCAAATGAATCACTGCCCAAGTAATTAAACCTGCAGTGCCAACAATCCAGAGCCACAAAATGCCGCCAGCGATATAGAGCCATACTTTGCTGCTAAAGATTTGTCGGATTCGTTTCTCCATATTGGAAATTGAAATCCCGATCAAACGTACAGGATGGGGCCAACTGTGAGGATCACCAATCAACAGATCCATAAAGAACGCGGTGAAATATAGAGTTAAGGTCATCATAGGCTTCGCGCCCTCTTAAACCACTCAAGCAACATCTCCGGAGACTGCGCAAAATGCACATGGAGATACATCGCTAACGTATTACCTACTTGATAACCACCTCGCCAGGTTGCAAGCACTTCGCCTTCATGGACTTTACTCAGTGTGAATGCCGGCTCCATATCCGTAACAAAATCGGAATAATGAAATTCGTGACCACGTAACTCATTTCCAGACAGGCACAACAAAGTGTCTACGTTTGCTTTTGCATTGCAGTAACCAAAGCGATTCAGCTTGTTAGACATAACGCTTTGACCTGACAAGATACCGACCATGGGATAGATGTTTTCTTCACTGTCAGAAAGTGAACTCCCTAAATACATCAATCCGCCACACTCTGCATAAATGGGCAAATTGGCTTGATGAGCCGCAAGGATTGATTGCAACATCGAACGGTTTTTCGACAGCTTCTCAGCATATAGCTCAGGGTATCCGCCACCGATATACAGCAAATCGCATTCAGGTAATTGTGAGTCCGTTAGAGGGCTAAAATATCGAATTTCAACACCGCAGCTGGTTAGGAGATCAAGATTCGCTTGGTAATAGAAATTAAATGCCTTATCCATTGCGACTGCCACAACTAAGCCTTTACCCTTACCTTCCATCGCTTGATAAATCGTCTGCGTTGTACCTTGGTAAAGTTGAGAGCAAGCAACACTAAGCAAGCGATCAACATCAACATACTGTTCAATAGCGTCAGCCAGTTCATCCCATTGAGAATCCATATCTTGTGATTCTTGAGCAGTCATCAAACCTAAGTGACGAGAAGGAAGTTCAATATTGGGTAACTTAGGTAATCGACCAAAAGCTGGAATGTGGCAATAGGTTTCTACAGCCTGTTTAAGAAGCTGGTAGTGCTTATCTGAATTGACGTTATTAAATACAACACCTGCAATGTTTATCTCTTTGCCGAACTGCTGAAAGCCCATAACAATCGCGGCAGCTGATGTCGACATAGCTTTACCGTCTACAACTAAAATCACTGGGCATTTGAGTGCTTTGGCTGTACCTGCGCTGCTGCAATAGTATGGATCGGTGCCATAGCCATCGAATAACCCCATAACACCTTCTATCACTGCGATGTCGGCATTTTGTGTTTGTTGATGGAATAAGGCGTTAACAGTCTGCTCATCGAGCATAAAGGAATCTAAATTATGGGATGGAACGTTGGCAACTTTGCTGTGCCAAGCGGTATCAATGTAGTCCGGGCCAACCTTAAATGGCTGAACTTTTAGCTCACGGCGACACAAGGTTCTTAGTAAACCTAATGTGAATGTTGTTTTGCCGCTTCCGCTGTTTGTGCCCGCTATAAGTAATGCTTTCATAGTCCACTTTCAGTTACGTTTCTGAACGGACGGTGGGCAGGTGAAAAGTCGTAGGGTCTTAAGAGAGGAACCTACTTCTCTCACTCTCTTCCCACCGAAGGAGTTATTGAGTTCAACTTGATTCGTCTTCTGGCTTAGCTTCATCCTTCTTGATTCCTTCCCGTTTCACCTATGAAACAGTGGTATAACCAAGTCGTCAGCATTACAGCAGCGGGGGCTGCGGAGGATTCTCACCTCACTTCCGTAATCCCTTGCGGGATATATGCCCAGTCTGGGGCATAACCAAATTGAAATATCGTGTTTCGACAACTAAAACTAACTACATATCTTGTTCCTAAATCTCACTATAGGCTTCTAGTTAATAAATTCTGGCTACCATGATGATGAATTTCTGCCAAATTATCACCTTCAATGGTAATAAATTGTCATGCTAACCTAAACAACCATTTAAAACAGTATCTTACAGAGTTAATTAAAACATACAAATGGTAATTTATTGTCATTGTGCAATATTCAAATATGTTAAGTGGCACCGGTTATTAAACTCAAGTGCCACTTAAAAATTAAATCACTTATTTTCTAGATCAACTAATCGTGAATTACCGCATCTTGATAATGTTTATCTCTATATTCTTGTGGACTCATACTGCAATTTTTTCTAAATACCTTGCAGAAATAACTAGTCTGAGAAAATCCCAAATTTTTCGCAATTGTCGCCACAGGGATACCACTGCTTTTTAACATTTTCTTGGCGTGCATAATACGGCAATTATTCAAGTACGCATTGAAACCAATGCCAAGATGTTTCTTGAATAACTTCGAAAAGTAGTAAGGGCTCAGATAGATATGGGCAGCGACATCTTCCAATTTAATGTCGTCACTAAAATGGTGCTCAATAAAGCGCAACGCCTTTTTGATCTTATGATCATTGTTATTGATAGAGAGCTTTTGTTGGTCGTTAATGCCAGTATCGTCAATCACTACAAGGTTAATGTGCTTACGAATACAGTTCTCAACAATTAGTTGCAGCAACTCGGCAGAAGCCAGGACTTTTTGGTAATCAACAACTGGAATATCTTCAAAACAATGACGAAGCTCCTCGTCTTTTTCCCACATATTTTGGGTGTGTGCCATCCCTTCAATGGACTCATCTTCATGGCCGATAAGTCTTACCTGCCCGCACAACACAAAGCCAACCAAGTGTCCTTCAACGATCAAAGGAATTGAGAAATCCGTAAGCCCAGCATGGCATTGGTACACACATGGTTTGTTATCAACAGAGGCTTTGAGACCACCTCTTTTATCACTGAGCATGCATTGATTGTAGAGTTCGGGGTTCTGTCTGATCTTCTGACAGAAATCTGAAAAGTTAAATCGTTCTGATATTTCCTCTCCATGTATATTTACGACGACCACGGCTAATTCTGTCGCTTGTGCAAAATCTGAAGCGATCTTTCTTATTAATGCTGAGTCTAATGAGGTAACAGAAGACATAACCACCTTCTTAGTCCATTGATACGATACAAAATACTTCGTCCCGAAATTCGAGTTTATATGTAGCACCAAGATGGAAACAAATAAGTGATCAGTAACTAAATTAACCAATTTATTTCGTCAGATTTATGTAAAGAAACTTTGATGGTTAATATTTTGATAATTAATTGTTACATACAACTAATTTACTTAGAGAAAGGAAACACTTTAATTTATTCATATAACGAAATTAAAAAACCTGTCTAAGTGACATAAATGTGAAAAAATTTATTCATATCACTCAGACAAGAAATAAAATAGACGTTTATTCCAATATTTTAACTACCTAATTCATGAGCAGTGAGAATCGCAGAAAGGACTAATTCTGGGGTCACTTTAAATGGCATGTTGTGGATAGTTTCCCCTTCTGCACATGCTGCTTTCGCCACGTTGAGTAGCTTATCTTTGTCTATGTGCAGAACACCCATATCGGTTAGATTGGTTGGTAGCCCAACATTGCAGCAGAATTCGATCACTTCATTGATTTCTTCCATTGGTGCATTTTCTAAAACCAACTGAGTAATGGTACCAAACGCCACTTTTTCACCATGGTACAAATGATGGCACTCTTCTAGAAGTGTCAAACCATTATGAATCGCATGTGCAGCAGCCAAGCCAGAGCTTTCAAATCCGATTCCGGAAAGATAGGTATTGGCTTCAACAACATTTTCCAGAGCACGGCTTGAAAGGTTGTTGTCACACGCCACTTTAGCTTTCAACCCATCGCTCATCAGAATTTGGAAGCAGAGTTTTGCTAACGCTTGCGCCGCTTTTGTTGGTGCGCCGCCAGCCATAGTTCCTTTACCGGAACGCTCGTTTGCCCTTGCTTCAAAATAGGTAGAGAGTGCATCCCCCATACCAGAAACAAGTAGACGTGTCGGCGCTTGCGCTACGATCTGAGTATCCATAATCACAACGTCAGGGTTTTTGGTGTAGAAGCGATATTCGCTGAACTCGCCTTCTGGCGTATAAATTACTGACAATGCGCTGGTGGGTGCATCAGTTGACGCTATCGTCGGCACAATTACCACAGGAATACTAAGCTCCGCACCAACGGCTTTCGCAGTATCCAGTGTTTTGCCGCCACCAATACCCACCACAGCTTCAACTCGCTGATCTTTTGCAACGGCAGTTAAACGTTCAATTTCTGGCTGTGAACATTCACCACCAAAAAGTGCAAAGTACCCTTCAATATTTTGCTCACTGAAACTTACGCTCACTCTTTTTTCTACTAACTGAGTAACGAAGTTATCGGCAAGCACAATAACAGAACTCCCTAGCGGCTTAACGTACGCCCCTAAGTTATCCATCACGTTTGGTCCTTGTACGTACTTACTTGGGCAAATAATAATGTTATCCATTGTTGCTCCTTGGGGCTTTAAGACCCTAGTTTCACGTTAAACGTAATCTCAACGTCATACTTAAAGCTGCTGTTGTAAAAAATGATGCCTCACCTTTTACAACTCGCAGCTTTAAATACCTGTGCATAGGATTATATTTTGTTGGTTCTACTCATTAGCAAAACGGTGAATCCAGAACGACTTCTGTACACGTTAAAGTTGTGTCTGGCCCTCAACCTCCTTTGCTGAAGGTTTCTCCGCTTCTAAACCTTTACCAATAAAGAATTTGTAGCCTGCACCACCTACGCATGCGCCGATGATCGGAGCAATGATTGGCACCAAGAAATAAGGAATATCGCGTGCGCCAGTCATGGCAACATTTCCCCATCCTGCTAAATAAGCGAATAGTTTTGGTCCGAAATCACGTGCAGGGTTCATTGCAAATCCTGTTAATGGGGCTGTTGATGCACCGATAACTGCAACAAGAATACCGATTAATAGCGGAGCCAAAGCACCTCTAGGAACACCGTTACCATCGTCGGTCAAAGCAAGGATCAATGACATAAGTGTTGCGGTAATAATGATTTCTACAAAGGCTGCTTGGAAAACGGAAATGGCAGGATGAGGATAGGTACTAAAAATACCGGCCAAGTAGAGACTCTCTTCAGAACCACGCACCATATTGTTGGCCGTTTCATATGCGGTGAAAAGGTCTTTGTAAATTAGGTAACACATTGCAACACCAAAGAAAGCGCCCGCAGTTTGAGACAAGCTGTAAGGAATCACTTTACGTTTGTCAAAGTTCGCAAACAGCCAAAGGCCAATGGTTACCGCTGGATTCAAGTGTGCACCAGAGACGCCTGCAGTTAGATAAACGGCTAGAGAGATCCCCAAGCCCCACACAATACAAATTTCCCACAAACCATAAGACGCTCCAGCGACTTTGATAGCAGACAAACAACTTGCACCAAAAAATAAAAATAGCCCTGTTCCGAAGAACTCAGATATACATTCGTTTCGTAGGTTACTCATGACATTATGTTCCTTTTTATAGAAATAAACGCTGCCTTATATAAGGTGTTTATTTAATTAAATATAAATATAACCCCTATTCCACGAAGCCAACTTACGGTTCATGAAATGAAAAACTTCGACATAAAGTATATTTTTTTAATTTGTTACTTTTTTGCCATCAATTCACACTTTATAGGTATTTTTTAAATACCCATTAATAAAAATGCACAAAATTAGATTAAATGATGTTTATTTACAACAACTTATACAACATCACGAAAGGTAAAATATTGCTTAGATTAAATTTCAATTATTGATACGGAAGTCCCATAAATCCGTTATTTATGACTAACTTCAAATTATTTGTAACTTTGCTAAATGTCACAAAAATAAACAATAAAAAAATAGCTAAATAGCAATTTTTTACCAATAGCCTATTCCTCATGAACCCTGAAATTACTTATACCTCCATTTTTAAAGTGCAATTTTTTCACATATAGCACTAATTAGTCGCAATTAAATCCCACAAACTAAACCATTATTTTTCGTCCGACTTTTCTAATATCTCTGCGCAACATTATGAAAATACTACGAGGTATAAATATGCAACAAGAAGCACTAGGAATGGTCGAGACCCGTGGTCTAACCGCTGCAATTGAAGCTGCAGACACAATGGTCAAATCGGCAAACGTAGTCCTTGTCGGATACGAAAAAATCGGCTCTGGCTTGGTAACAGTGGTTGTTCGTGGCGATGTGGGTGCGGTTAAAGCTGCAACTGACGCAGGCGCATCTTCTGCTGCCAATGTTGGTGAAGTTGTCGCAACACACGTTATTCCTCGCCCTCATACGGACGTTGAAAAAATTCTTCCAAAAGGACTTAACGAATGAGTGACAACCCATTAGTTGAACAAATCATGAATCAGGTGATCGCTCGGGTTCAGAATGGTTCACCTGATGTCTCCTCAGCGAAAAAAAATCGAGGTGAAACAATGGATAAAAAAACATGCAGTCTTACTGAGTTTGTCGGTACTGCTATTGGCGATACCATCGGGTTAGTCATAGCAAACGTCGACACGGCTCTTTTGGATGCTATGAAACTGGAAAAACGCTACCGCTCTATCGGCATCATGGGTGCTCGTACTGGTGCTGGTCCCCACATCATGGCAGCAGACGAAGCAGTTAAAGGTACAAACACTGAAGTGGTTTGTATTGAACTTCCTCGCGACACCAAAGGCGGCGCAGGTCATGGTTCTTTAATTGTGTTTGGTGGTGATGATGTTTCTGACGTTCGTCGCGCTGTTGAAGTTGCACTTAAAGAATTGGATCGCACATTCGGTGACGTATATGCAAACGCTGCTGGTCACATCGAACTTCAATACACCGCTCGCGCAAGCTACGCACTAGAAAAAGCATTCGGCGCACCGCTAGGTAAATCTTGTGGTGTCATCGTGGGTGCTCCTGCTTCTGTAGGTGTTTTGATGGCAGATACTGCAGTGAAATCTGCAAATGTTGACGTAATCGCGTACAGCACTCCAGCAAACGGCACAAGTTTCAGTAACGAAGCCATCTTAGTAGTTTCCGGTGATTCAGGCGCAGTTCGCCAAGCAGTTATCTCTGCTCGTGAAATCGGTAAAACACTACTAGGTGCGTTGGGTGACGAGCCAACTAACGATCGTCCTTCTTACATCTAATCAAATTAACGAGGTTGGTTCATGCGTTCAAAAAGATTTGAAGCACTGGCAAAACGCCCAGTTAACCAAGATGGATTTGTAAAAGATTGGGTCGAAGAAGGCTTTATTGCAATGGAAAGCCCGAATGATCCAACGCCGTCCATAAAAATAGTCAACGGAAAGGTTGTTGAACTGGATGGTAAACCCGAATCTAAATTCGATTTAATCGATCACTATATTGCACGTTACGGTATTAACCTTGCCAATGCAGAAAAAGCAATGGCGATGGACTCCGTTAAAGTCGCGAACATGCTTTGCGATCCTAACGTTAAGCGCGCAGACATCATTCCGCTCACTACCGCAATGACACCAGCAAAAATTGTTGAAGTCATGTCGCACATGAACGTGGTAGAGATGATGATGGCCATGCAAAAAATGCGTGCTCGCCGTACTCCGTCTCAACAAGCTCACGTTACCAACGTGCGCGACAACCCTGTGCAGATCGCTGCCGATGCTGCAGAAGGTGCGTTGCGTGGTTTTGATGAACAAGAGACCACAGTAGCCGTTGCGCGTTATGCACCATTTAACGCTATTGCGCTACTTATCGGCTCTCAAGTCGGTCGCCCAGGAGTACTAACTCAGTGTTCATTGGAAGAAGCAACTGAGCTAAAACTGGGTATGTTGGGTCATACCTGTTATGCAGAAACTATCTCTGTTTACGGTACTGAACCTGTATTTACCGACGGTGATGACACGCCTTGGTCTAAAGGTTTCTTGGCATCATCTTACGCATCACGCGGCTTGAAAATGCGCTTCACTTCGGGCTCAGGTTCAGAAGTACAAATGGGTTATGCGGAAGGCAAATCCATGCTCTACCTAGAAGCTCGCTGTATCTACATCACTAAAGGTGCTGGCGTACAAGGTCTGCAAAACGGCTCAGTAAGCTGTATCGGTGTACCATCAGCGGTGCCATCAGGTATTCGTGCAGTACTTGCAGAGAACCTTATCTGTGCAGCTCTCGATCTTGAATGTGCATCCAGTAACGACCAAACATTTACGCACTCGGACATGCGTCGTACCGCACGTTTGTTGATGCAGTTCTTGCCAGGTACTGACTTCATTTCTTCTGGTTACTCTGCTGTTCCTAACTACGACAACATGTTCGCAGGTTCGAACGAAGACGCTGAAGACTTTGACGATTACAACGTTATCCAACGTGACCTTAAAGTCGATGGTGGCTTACGCCCAGTTCGCGAAGAGGAAGTCGTTGCGGTTCGTAATAAAGCAGCACGTGCAATGCAAGCTGTATTCGCCGGTCTTGGTTTCCCAGTGATCACCGATGAAGAAGTCACAGCAGCGACTTACGCTCACGGTTCGAAAGACATGCCAGAACGAAACATCGTTGAAGACTTAAAAGCAGCTCAAGAAGTGATTGAGAAGAGCTTGAGTGGTCTAGACGTAGTGAAAGCGTTAGCGAAAGGCGGTTTCGAAGATGTGGCAACTGACATGCTAAACATTCAGAAAGCGAAGATCTCAGGCGACTACTTGCACACCTCAGCCATCATCGTAGGTGACGGTCAAGTGCTATCCGCCATTAACGATGTCAACGACTACGCAGGTCCCGCTACGGGATATCGTTTACAGGGTGAACGTTGGGAAGAAATTAAGAACATTCCAAATGCCCTTGATCCTCAAGATCTTGGATAAGGAAGGCGAAAGATGGTTGATATCAATGAAACACTGTTGCGTCAGATTGTTG
This sequence comes from Vibrio sp. HM8-C, assembly GCF_058630515.1. Taxonomy (NCBI): domain Bacteria; kingdom Pseudomonadati; phylum Pseudomonadota; class Gammaproteobacteria; order Vibrionales; family Vibrionaceae; genus Vibrio; species Vibrio sp. HM8-C. The sequence continues at coordinate 197,224 of NZ_JBMMKS010000003.1, read as the reverse complement.
AAGACGTACTAAGAGAAATGGCAGGCGCTGATAAGCCAGTTTCTTTTGCTAAATCAGCTCCAGCTGGCAATGAAGACTCATTCCTACGTGAGTTAGCACCAGCCAAAAACGGTAGCAGCAAGGATGAAGTGATTATCGCAGTTGGCCCAGCATTTGGTTTAAGCCAAACAACCAACATGGTTGGCACACCGCATAAAGCAATCATTCGTGAGCTCAAAGCAGGCATCGAAGAAGAAGGTTTAAAAGCACGTGTTATTCGCTGCTTCAAATCTTCAGACGTTGCGTTTATTGCCGTTGAAGGTGACCGTTTGAGTGGTTCCGGTATTTGTATCGGTATCCAGTCAAAAGGTACTACGGTAATTCACCAAAACGGTCTTCCACCGCTTTCTAACTTAGAGCTTTTCCCACAAGCACCACTATTGACGCTAGAAACTTACCGTCAAATCGGGAAAAACGCCGCTAAGTATGCAAAAGGTGAATCGCCACAACCTGTTCCAACACTGAACGACCAAATGGCTCGTCCTAAGTACCAAGCAAAATCTGCGGTATTGCACATCAAAGAAACCAAACACGTTGTGCAAGGCAAAGGTGCTGTGGAACTTGAGGTCTTAGATTAACGAAAGGAAATGCTATGAATTCTGAATCTATCGAATCCTTAGTTCGCGACGTGTTGTACAAGATGAGCAACACAAGCGATGCGCCGGTTTCGTCAAGCACAGCTCAATCTAACAGTTCAGTGACTGTTAAAGATTATCCTCTAGCGAACAAACACCCTGACTGGGTCAAAACCAGCACAGGTAAAACACTAGACGATATCACTCTCGCGAACGTGTTAAACGGCAGCGTGAAATCAGCAGACATGCGTATCACTCCTGAAATTCTGAGAATTCAGGCAGACATCGCACGCAGTGCTGGACGTGAACGCTTGGCGATTAACTTTGAACGCGCGGCAGAACTGACTGCTGTACCTGATGATCGTGTTCTTGAGATTTACAACGCACTCCGCCCTTATCGCTCCACCAAAGAAGAGCTGATTGCAATCTCTGACGAACTCAAATCCAAATACCACGCGACGATCTGTTCGCAGTACGTTCGTGAAGCGGCTGATTTGTACGTCGAGCGTAAAAAACTCAAAGGCGATGATTAATCTGAAAGCGCATAAGAAGTTGACGTTAAAGGAGTATGGTGATGGCGTATATAGTGGGCATTGATATCGGTAACTCTACGACCGAAGTTGCATTAGCAGTTCAGCAAGCCGGGGAAACTCGCTTTGTGGCAAGTGCAATTACAGAAACAACTGGTATCAAAGGCACCAAGCGTAATTTGTTTGGTATCTATACTGCGCTGGATCTCGTGGTTAAAAAAGCCAATTTAACACGTGAAGACATTGACATAATCCGCATCAATGAAGCCACGCCCGTAATTGGTGATGTAGCGATGGAAACCATTACGGAAACCATCATTACTGAATCAACAATGATCGGACACAACCCCAAAACACCCGGTGGTTTAGGACTTGGGGTTGGCATCACCATCACCTTTAACGAATTACTGCATTGCGACAAAAGTAAGGCTTACATACTCGTCGCACCCGGCGAGCTAGATTTCGCAGACATTGCTGCCATGATCAATGCCGCAACACAAGCAGGCTACAAAATCGAAGCTGCAATTTTGCAAAAAGACGACGGCGTACTGGTCAGTAACCGCCTCAATAAAATTATTCCTATTGTCGATGAAGTGAAATACATCGACAGAATTCCGATGGGCATGCCCGCTGCTGTTGAAGTCGCCATGCCTGGACAAGTGATCTCTACCCTATCCAACCCCTACGGCATTGCAACTGTGTTCGAACTCGACGCAGACGAAACCAAAAACGTAGTGCCAGTGGCAAGAGCACTTATCGGTACTCGTTCAGCCGTTGTTGTCAAAACGCCTGAAGGTGATGTGAAAGCCCGCACGATTCCCGCGGGCCACATCACTCTTTATTCAGAAGGTAGAACAACAACCATCGACGTTGCTCAAGGCAGCGAAAAAATCATGCAAGGAGTTTCTGCCTGCAAAACATTGGACAACGTGACTGGTGAAGCTGGCAGTAACATTGGCGGTATGCTGGAAAACGTTCGCCAAACCATGGCCGAACTGACCAACAAGCCAAGTAATGAAATCTACATCCAAGACTTGTTAGCTGTAGATACTTTAGTGCCTATTAATGTCACTGGTGGTTTAGCCGGCGAGTTTTCTCTTGAGCACGCGGTCGGTATCGCCTCAATGGTGAAATCGGATCACTTGCAAATGGCACGTATCGCTGAAGAAATACACGGCACTCTAAACGTCAAAGTTCAAATAGGCGGTGCTGAAGCAGAAGCGGCTATCCTCGGTGCACTCACCACTCCCGGTACACAAACGCCGTTAGCGATTCTCGATTTAGGCGCAGGTTCGACAGACGCTTCCATCATTGACGGACAAGGCAGAATGACAGCAATACACCTAGCAGGTGCAGGTGACATGGTGACGATGATCATAGCTTCCGAGCTGGGATTAGATGATACCTACTTAGCTGAAGACATAAAAAAATACCCACTGGCTAAAGTAGAAAGCTTGTTCCATTTACGCCATGAAGACGGCACGGTGCAATTCTTTGATAAACCTTTACCAAGCGAAATTTTCGCACGCGTTGTTGTCGTAAAAGAAACCGGATTTATTCCATTAGCAGGCGAAGAATCGATTGAAAAAGTGCGCATGATTAGACGCACGGCGAAACAACGAGTCTTCGTTACTAACGCTATACGCGCGCTTCGCGCAGTCAGTCCAACAGGAAATATTCGAGATATACCTTTTGTTGTCCTTGTCGGTGGTTCTTCACTCGACTTTGAAGTTCCACAATTAGTCACAGATGCATTATCGCACTACAACCTTGTTGCTGGTCGAGGCAACGTTCGTGGAACTGAAGGTCCACGTAACGCTGTAGCGACTGGGTTGATCCTTTCCTATCACACTAGCAAAGGAGGAGCCCATGCATAGCCAATTACAAGAAGTTCCTGCCATTTGGGTTTATCTGGAACAAGTAGACAACAAACAACTTCATCAGATGCTTTGGGGAATAGAAGAAGAAGGCATTCCCTTCAAGACAACTGAAAAACAGATAACCGACATAAGAAAAGAAGCACATAACGCGGCATCACTCTCACCACTAGCGGTTGGGATTGCATGTACGCATCAGGAGATCGTGGTGCACTCGCGCAACCTCGCTCCTGAAAACCCGCTATTTCAAGTTTCACTGCACACACTCGGCGCGCAAGGCGAGCTTTACAACCAGTTACGCAATCTAGGCTGTAATGCTGCCCGCTTAGTGAAAGGTCTGCCTTTTAAACCTGTGAACGATGCAAACCAGTGAAGCTATTTAAGTTAAGAGCGCTCTAGGAGAACGAGATGAACAACATATTTAAGCATTTTGAAACCCTCTTCCCTAGCAACCAATAACGTGACATTCAAACCAAGGAGGCACGTGTGAGAAAGTCATTAGGACTATTAGAAATCAGAGGGTTAGCTAGCGCTATTTTAGTAGCAGATGCAATGGCTAAAACCGCATCTGTCACAATTGTGGGGATCGAAACCTGTAAAGGTGGCGGTTGGCAAACCATCAAGGTGGTGGGTGATGTGGCAGCGGTTCAAGCATCACTCTCTTCTGGTTGTGAACTGGCAAAACGTCACAACGCATTCGTAGCAATGAAAACGCTCTCCAGACCTGATCAAACCATTATGGATACGTGGGGCACGCCAGTAAAAAAAGCTGAGTTGAAAAAGCCAAAAACTACGCCTCCTAAAGTTGAGCAAGCCGCAGAACCTACGAATGCGCAAAAGACTGAAAGCATCGAACCTGCTTTTGAAAAAGAACCTGTTTCCAAAAACGAACCAGTTTCTGAAAACGAACCCGTTTCGGAATATGACATCGTTGTCGAAGAAGTTATTGCTGAAAATCAACCACCAGCAAGTGTAGAAGCGACTTGTAATTTATGTGGAGACCCGCTTTGTGAACGCGTGAAAGGCGAACCTCACACCAAGTGCATCCACAATACCAAGGTGAAATAACGTGAATATTGTTGAAGTTAAACAAGCAGTTTGCAACGTGTTGACCCAGATGCGAGAAAGACCGATCCCCGTGGGTATTTCTAATCGCCATTTGCATCTGTCTCAACGCGATTACGACTGCTTGTTTCCAAATCAAGCGATGTCGGTTCGCAATGAGTTAAAGCAACCTGGGCAATACGCTGCGGATCAAACCGTAACGCTCGTTGGTCCAAAGGGAAAATTGGAAAAGGTTCGTATTCTTGGCCCTGTGCGTAGCTCTACTCAGGTAGAAATATCCAAAACCGATGCTCGAACCTTAGGTATTCCTGCTCCGATCCGTTTGTCTGGTGACCTTAACGATACTCCTGGAATCAAGCTGGTCAGCGAAATGGGTGAAGTAAACCTGACTAAAGGCGTCATTGTCGCGCTAAGACATATTCACATGTCGCCTCTTGATGCTTTGTTATTTGGGGTAAAACACGGTGATTCTGTATCGGTTGCTATTGAAGGCACACCAAGAGGAACGGTGTTTGAAGAAGTATCGATTCGCGTGTCTCCAGATATGGTGTTAGAGATGCACCTCGATACTGATGAAGCCAACGCTGCGGACGCAGACAATCCGAAAGCGTTCGCCAAAATATTGAAGGTGTCATCATGATGAAACTGGATGACAAAGTTATTGCAGCCATTGTTGAACGTATCGCAATCCTACTAAGCGAGCGTGAGCATGCTGTCTACACCACTACACTTCCAGCGCTGGCTTCTCCTGTTGAACTCGGTGTTCTCGCTCGTCATGGTAAGATGATGGTCGAGTCTGTTGATGCCAATAGCATTGTGGCACTGGCTCGTTGCCAAACAGAGTCACCAGAAGTGAAACACTTACTGAAAGTCGTCAGTTTTGGTGTTGAGGTTACTTTAGTCATCCACCCTTCTCTTTGTTCAATGCTGCCTGTTAAGGCTTTGACTAACTTGCCATTTATTTGGCAAACCAAAGATGGTCAGCCCGTTGTTTTATGGGGACGTTCTGTTCTGGCTTACGGCGATGTCTGCCAACTTACCCATTCCGTCGTGGTAACCAGACCAAACACCATAGTTACAGCAATGGCAAAAGACGTAATGACCAAAAATCACATCATTTGGTCCTGCTCGGAGGACACATTATGGATTTAGCAAAAGTAGTGGGCTCAGTGGTTTCGACTCAAAAATCAGAAAGCTTAGTTGGACGCAAATTGCTGCTTGTTCAGCCAGTTGGAACAGACGGTCAGAGCCCTAAAATGCCCGGTTTTCCACCTGAAGTAGCCGTTGATTGTGTGGGCGCAGGTGACGGTGAATTTGTGCTGCTCACCAGAGGATCATCAGCCAGAGCTTGCCTGAATAACGATCGCTCCGCAGCCGATTTATGTGTGGTTGCTATCTTAGACTCTTTGTCTGTGTCGGATAAGTAAGGAGAAGTCTCGTGGGCATTTACACCAAAACCGGAGACAAAGGCACTACTTCTCTTGTAAGTGGCGTTCGCATAGCAAAAACCGACATACAAGTTGAAGCTTACGGAACCGTCGATGAACTCAATGCCAACATCAGTGTTGCTCAGAAATTGGCGACCGTTGAAAGCACAAAACAGCTGCTTGATAGCATTCAATATCAACTGTTCTATATCGGCGCTGAGCTAGCATCCCCAGATCTCAACGTTAAATCAGACAATCAGCAGCAAGTGGGTGAACAAGAGATCAAAGCGTTAGAAGACGCAATTGATGCTGCTATGGCTCAAGTGCCAGCACTGCACAGCTTTGTGTTACCGGGAAGTTCGGTTCCAGGGAGCCAAATGCATCTTGCTCGCGCAGTATCACGCCGTGCAGAAAGAAGAGTACTGGCAGTGAACGAAATCAAACCGGTTCGCCCAGAGCTAATGAAATATCTCAATCGACTCTCTGATGCACTCTATGCCTTAGCGCGACTTGAAGACCACGAGAATCAAATTAAATGCGTGATTAGCAAAGTTGCTCAGCGTTACCAAACGCTCACAGCAAACGGCGTACACCACTCTTCGGCTCAGGACAAGGCAACACAGACTGCGTTGAAACTGTTACAGCTCGCAATAGCAGAAGCCAAACAGATCGGCATTCCTATTGTTTTTGCGCTGGTCGATGCCCATGGCAACACCATTTTAAGTTATCGCATGCCACACGCTCTGTTAGTCAGCAGCGAATTGGCGCACAAAAAAGCCTATACCGCCGTGGCTCTAAAAATGGCAACTCACGAATTACATAACCTTGTTCAACCGGGTCAACCTCTGTTCCAAATCGAAGCCAGTTGCAGTGATCAACTGGTCTCTTTCGGTGGCGGCTACCCTATTTTCGCTGATGGAAAAATCATAGGCGGGATTGGTATTAGTGGCGGCTCAGTTGAAGAAGATATGCAAATAGCGCAAGCCGCATTAAAAGGACTCTAAGGAATCATTATGAATAGCACAGAACTCGAAGGAATCATTCGTACCATCCTGACTGAAAAGCTTGCCAGTGAAACAGGGAAAGTATCAAACAGTGAAGCGCCTAAAAGCATCGCTATCTTTGACGATGTCGACAGCGCAATCAAAGCGGCTAACGATGCCTATCGTCGTTACCATGAACTGCCATTGAAATGCCGTAGCGCAATCATCGCAACGCTACGCGCAGAGTTAGAAGCTGATATTCCTTATCTTGCAGAAGAAGCAGTCAAAGAGACTGGTATGGGTAATGTTGGTCATAAGATCTTAAAAAACAAACTGGCTCTGGAAAAAACACCGGGCATTGAAGATCTCAAAACCACAGCGTTGACTGGCGATGACGGTATGGTGTTGTTTGAATATTCGCCCTTTGGCGTGATTGGTTCAATCACACCAAGTACCAACCCAACGGAAACGATCATCAACAACAGTATCAGTATGCTTGCAGCGGGTAATGCGATTTACTTCAGCCCTCATCCGGGTGCGAAAAATCTTTCAATCTGGTTAATCAAACGTATTGAGAACCTAATCTATAAAACCTGCGGTGTTCATAACTTAGTCGTAACGGTTTCTACGCCAAGTTTTGAGAACACCCAGTTAATGATGCAGCACCCCGATATTGCTGTATTAGCCATTACCGGTGGACCTGCAATTGTAACCATGGGTCTAAAAAGCGGTAAGAAAACTATTGGCGCCGGAGCGGGTAACCCGCCGTGCTTAGTTGACGAAACTGCCGAGATTACTAAAGCCGCGCAGGACATCGTTTCTGGCGCTTCCCTTGATAACAACATCCCATGTATTGCAGAAAAAGCAGTTGTGGTGGTCAATCAAGTCGCTGACGAACTCATCACGCAAATGGTGGATTACGGAGCCCTTTTGATTCGCAGTGCAGAAGATGTCAAAGCGCTTAAAGCAGCCTGCATTATTGACGGTGGAATCAATAAAAAACTGATTGGTAAAAGCACCACAACCATTCTTGAAGCAGCAGGTCTGCCAGTTCCATTAAAAGAGCCAAAACTGATCATTGTCGAAACCGCAAAAGATGATCCACTTGTGGTTCATGAGCAGCTCATGCCGGTGTTGCCAATAGTTCGAGCAAAAGATTTTGAAGAAGCCTTAGCAATATCGCTCAGAGTCGAAAACGGACTGCACCACACTGCGGTCATGCATTCACAGAACGTGTCGCGCTTAAACAAAGTCGCACAGCTGATGCAAACATCGATATTTGTTAAAAACGGACCTTCTTACGCAGGTATCGGTTTCGGAGCTGAAGGGTTTAACACCTTTACGATTGCAACGCCAACGGGTGAAGGAACAACGTCTGCCAGAACCTTCTGCCGACTAAGACGTTGCACGTTAACTAACGGCTTTTCAATCCGTTGATTTTGGTGGCGAATACCATGAAACGTTTTTCTATATCAACCGCCATATTTAGTGGTGAAAACAGCCTGAAGCGCTTGAACAAATATCAAAACAAGCGCGTTTGGATTGTCTGCGATGAGTTTCTCGCTAAAGGCACGCCTATTGAGCGTGTCAAAGGGGAACTCAAAGGCAACGAAATCAGAGTCTATACCGATATTCAGCCTGACCCGAATGTGTTAACGGTTGTTTCAGGCATGAAAGACCTCATCGCATTTAAACCTGATGTAGTCATCGGTTTTGGCGGAGGATCTGCCATTGATGCGGCTAAAGCGATGGTCTTCTTTGCCACCAAATTCGATATTAAGCTTGAACGTTGCATCGCCATACCAACCACCAGCGGTACAGGCTCGGAAGTCACTAATGCAACCGTGATCACCGATGAAAACAAAGGCATTAAATACCCAATATTTGATGCCACTATCTACCCTGATGAAGCGATATTGGATCCTTCGTTTGTCGTTACTGTGCCTCCCCATATCACTGCCAATACGGGGATGGATGTACTAACACACGCCATCGAAGCTTATGTATCGACCACAGCTAATGACTTTAGCGATGCTTTAGCAGAGAAGACCATATCTTTAGTGTTTGAGTATCTACCTACCGCTTGTGTCAAAGGCAGTTGTGAGAAAACACGGGAAAAAATGCACAACGCATCGTGCATGGCAGGCATGGCATTTAGCCAGTCAGGCTTAGGAATAAACCACGCTATCGCGCATCAGTTAGGTGGTAAGTTCCACGTTGCTCATGGGTTGGCGAACGCAATTTTGTTGCCCCACGTGATTCGTTTCAACGCCAAAAACGATATTCGCGCTCGCAAACGTTACGCACGCATCGCGAAAGCGTGCCGCTTCTGTCATCCAGATGCGTCCGCTGAAGCCGCTGTGAATCAACTGATCCACAACATCGTCAGATTACAAAAAGAAGTGAAGATAGCCACTTCATTACACGTATTAAAAATTACCCGCAGAGACGTTCTCGCCCAAATGGATGCGTTAGTGGAATCCACATTACAAGATTCCACCATGACAACGACTCCGTATAAAGCGAACCCGCTGCAGGTGAAACAAATCATAGAGGCAATCCTATGACCCTAACTAATAGTATGACGGAAACGAAGGAAGCACCGTTACGTGAAATGAAATCACTATCCGCTGAAAAAATCGCGGATATTGCGCGTGAATCTGGCATCGTCGGAGCGGGAGGCGCGGGTTTTCCGACCTATGTGAAGCTGCAATCGAAAGCTGAAATATTTCTGGTCAATGCCGCTGAATGTGAACCGATGCTGAAAGTCGACCAACAGCTGATGGTGAGCCACGCCCGTGAGCTGATTCAAGGCATTCGTTATGGAATGAAAGCAACTGGAGCGAAAGAAGGCATCATTGCTCTCAAAGCTAAATACAAAAAAGCAATTTCCACACTTACCCCTCTGCTTACCGCCAACATCCGAATCCACATTCTGCCAGATGTGTACCCTGCGGGAGACGAAGTCATCACTATTTGGCTTGCTACAGGTCGACGCGTGCCACCGGCACAAATTCCGATCAGCATTGGCGTAGTAGTAAACAATGTTCAAACCCTAATTAACCTAGCCAAAGCGATTGATGAAGAGAAGCCTGTCACCCACAGAACGCTTACCATCAACGGTGCAGTAAACAAACCAATGACACTTACTGTACCTATCGGTACAAAAATGAGTGAGTTGATTGAGCTAGCTGGAGGTTGCACTGTAGACCATCCAGAGTTCATTAATGGTGGTCCAATGATGGGCAAATACATCTCTGATATCGATGCTCCTGTTACGAAAACCACAGGGGGAATTTTGGTATTTCCTAGAGAACATCTGCTTATTCAGCGTCGTCTTAAAACAGATCAACAAATCATCGCGATGGCGAAAACCGTGTGCGAGCAATGCCGCCTTTGTACCGACTTATGCCCAAGACACATCATCGGTCATGAACTATCACCGCATGAACTGGTTAAGTCGATGAGTTACAAACAGTTTGCTAAACCTTCAACCTTGCTATCGGCGCTAACCTGCTCGGAATGCAGTGTTTGTGAAAGCTACGCATGCCCTGTTGAGATTTCGCCTATGCGTATTAACCAGATCTTAAAAGGTGAACTACGCGCTCAAAAAGCAAAATACGAAGGTGAAATAGAGCCACAAGATCCGATGGCTGAACATCGTTTAGTCCCTATCGGACGTCTGGTTAAACGTCTCAATTTACTGCCTTACTACCATGAAGCACCAATGGTTGAACCTTTATGGCAACCAGAGTTTGTTTCCATCCCACTGCAACAGCATATCGGTGCTCCTTCTGTTCCTGTTGTCAGTGTTGGTGATCATGTTGAAGCCGGAGATTGTATTGCAAAAGCAGCACCTGATGCGCTCAGCGTTGCTCAGCATGCAAGTATCACAGGCACCATTACAGAAGTTGGCACCAAAGTTATCACAATGCGTCGGGGGTAATGTATGCATCATGCAATTGGATTAGTTGAACTCAACAGTATCGCCAAAGGAATCGAAGTTACCGATACGATGCTAAAAAGCGCCAATGTAGAACTATTGACAGCGAAAACCATCTGTCCGGGTAAATACATCATTATGGTTGGCGGAGAAATCGCAGCTGTAAAACAGTCGGTAGAAAATGGAGAACGACAAGGTGAACACATGGCAATTGATAGCTTTGTGTTGCCCAACGTTCACGCCTCTATTCTGCCCGCTTTAAGCGGTGTCACAGTCACCGACCATAAGCAGTCTATTGGCGTAGTGGAAACCTACAGCGTAGCAACTTGTATTGAAGCCGCAGACGCTGCTATTAAAGCCTCCAACATCGAATTGCTCAGAATTCATATGGCGTTTGGTATAGGTGGTAAATGCTATTTCGTCGTAAATGGTGATGTTTCTGATGTGCAAACCGCCGTCACTGTCGGCAGTAACCGAGCAAGCGACAAAGGCTTACTGGTTCACGGCTCTGTGATTGCAAAACCACACCCTGAGTTATGGCGTCAGTTAATGTAACGAGGTTGCTATGTTCGATAACTTAGAAAAAAAAGAGCGCGTTATTCAGGAATACGTACCGGGTAAACAGGTGACACTGGCGCATCTTATCGCCAATCCGAATAAAGCGGTTTACAAGAAACTTGGACTGAATGAAGCCGCAAATGCTATCGGTATTATGACGATAACGCCTAGTGAAGGTGCAATCATCGCCAGTGATGTAACGACCAAATCCGGCAATGTCGAAATCGGCTTTATTGACCGTTTCACCGGTGCGGTAGTGATCACCGGTGACGTATCTGCGGTGGAATATGCGCTTAAACAAGTGATTCATGTGCTGAGCAATCAACTCAAGTTCACCCCATGCGATATTACTAGGACCTAAGCAATGAAACGTCTGATGTTGGTAGGTCAAACACTGAGTGGCAAAACCACGTTGCTGCAAAAACTACGCGGCTTACCATTGCGTTATCAAAAAACTCAGTCGTTGGAATGTGAAGATCTATCCATTGATACCCCTGGGGAATACTTGGAAAATCGCTGTCTCAACAGCGCTCTGATCACCACATCCTACGATGCCGACATCATAGGGTTAGTTCATAGCGCAACAGCCATTCAACAAATGTTCTCCCCTTTATTTTCCAGTGCTTTCACCAAGCCTGTGATCGGTATTGTCACTAAAGCCGACGCCCCTGATGCCAGTATTGGAGAAGCCATCGCCCATTTAGCCAATGCAGGTGCAGACCCAATTTTTGTTACCTCCTCATTCAATGGCGATGGTATTGACGATTTGGTGGAGTACCTCAGTGAAGCTAAGGATCAACAAGCTTTAGCACTTGTTACAGAAAGGAATTAAGCACGATGTCACTTAACGAAACATCTCAGAAAATTATCGCCATTAACGCTGGCAGCTCTTCTCTTAAATTTCAGTTGTTTTCAATGCCTGATGAAGTTTCTCTATGCCAAGGTTTGGTTGAACGTATTGGTTTAGCCGATGCGATTTTTACCATGAAGTTCAAAGGACAAAAAGTGAGTAAGACCATCAGCATAGCCAACCACCAGCAAGCGGTGGATATGCTGCTTACCAGTTTAATTGAGTACCGAATTGTTGCTGATTTAAAAGAGATACAAGGAGTGGGTCATCGAGTAGCACACGGAGGAGAATACTTCCCTGATAGCGCCATCATCAATGATGACACGATTGAGAAAATCACTCGATTAAGTGACTTGGCACCGTTACATAACCCTGTCAACTTAACCGGAATACACGCGTTTAAACAAGCGTTACCCGATGCAAAAGCAGTCGCCGTATTTGACACCTCTTTTCATCAGACCATGGCAAAACCGGATTACATCTACTCTATTCCGTATGAGTATTACCGTAAGCACGGTATTCGTCGCTATGGGTTTCATGGCACTAGCCACAAGTACGTGGCGAACCATTATGCTGAAATGATTGGCAAACCCATTGCTGATTTGAATCTCATCACCTGCCATTTAGGAAACGGCTCCAGTATTTGTGCCATTAAAGGCGGTGAATCGGTTCATACTTCGATGGGATTTACACCGCTTGCTGGGGTAATGATGGGGACACGTTGTGGAGACATCGATCCTTCTATTCTGCCGTTCCTAGCTGAAAAAGAATCGCTAACCTTGTCTCAGTTGAACGAGATGATGAATAGCCGCTCAGGTTTTCTGGGAGTATCAGAACTATCTCACGACTGCCGCGATATACAGCAAGCATCAAAAACCAATCAACAAGCCAAGTTAGCGTTGGATATGTTTGTCGAACGCGTCCGAGCTTATGTTGGTCAGTATCTGGTTAAGCTAGGTCGCGTAGACGCCATTTTATTTACTGGAGGTATCGGAGAAAACTCTACCGATATCCGAGAAAGTGTTTGTTGTTCGCTAGAACCATTAGGAATATGCGTCGATGTGAACAAAAACCGCTCTAAATCAACGATTTTTTCTACGCAAGAGAGTTCAATTTCTTTAGCGGTAATTGAGACTAATGAAGAACTAATGATTGCTAAAGACGTCATGAGGGTATCACTATGAAAGGGAAAGTTTGGTTAGTGGGTGCAGGTCCAGGCGACCCAACACTATTAACAGTAAAGGCGCTGTATTGTATCCGTGAGGCTGACGTCATTGTTTACGATAGGCTGGTAAGCAAAGAGATATTGCAGCAAGCACCAAGCAGTTGCCAAATGGTCAATGTGGGTAAGTTACCGAATTTTCACCCAATTCCTCAAGATGACATCAATGAAACCTTAGTGAATTTCGCCCAACAGGGCTACAATGTCGTGCGTTTGAAAGGTGGTGACCCCTACGTGTTTGGTCGTGGTGGTGAAGAAGCCGATGCTTTGGTAGAACACGGAATTGAATTTGAAGTCGTTCCGGGAATTAGTTCTGCCATTGGTGGTTTAGCTTATGCGGGTATCCCTGTCACTCACAGAGACCATGCCTCCTCCTTTCACGTAGTAACAGGACATCTAAAGCAAGGTAAAGATCCACTCGATTGGTCTTTGTATTCTAAACTAGATGGCACTCTCGTTATTTTGATGGGTATGAGTCAAATCGAAAACATCTGTCAGCAATTGGTCGACGGCGGTAAAGCTACGGATACTCCCGCAGCGGTGGTTCGTTATGCTAGCCGTGATAACCAACAAGTGGTTACTGGAACCGTTACTGATATAGCACAGCGCGTGAAAGAAGAAGGCATTACTTCGCCAGCCTTAATAGTGATTGGCGGCGTTGCTCAAAAACACGCAACACTTTCGTTTAAAGCCACATGTCGTCAAATTAGCGAGTTAGCACAACTTCAACTCGATTTAGCTTAAAGGCAGTCAATATGGCGATAAGTGGACAACACGGTGGTAATGTCCTGCAAATGGCAAATCAATTTGGTCTCGCTCCCAGCGATGTCATTGATTTCAGTGCAAACATCAATCCTCTGGGTATGCCCGGAGGATTAAAGCATCTGCTCGTAGAAAACTTATCTCGCTTAGAACAATATCCCGATATTGATTACCACCTGCTGCATCGTCAGTTGGCTCGTCACCATCAGTGTTCACAAAGCCATGTGATTGCTGGCAATGGCGCAACTGAGCTGATCTTCCTTTGGGCGCAATACGTAAAACCCAAGAAAGCACTACTGGTAGAACCAAGTTTTGGCGAGTATCGCCGCGCACTTACACGCGTTGGTTGCAAAATCACCAACTACTTGCTGTGTGAAGAGGAAGAGTTTCGCGTTACCAAACGTATTCTTACTGCTCTTTCGCCCGATCTTGATTGCTTGTTCTTGTGTACACCTAATAACCCGACAGGTCTGCAACCCGACCCAGACTTGTTGACTGAAATCTTAAATCGTTGTGATGTTATGGGCATCAAGCTGTTCGTTGATGAGTCGTTTCTCGACTTTATGCCCGAGACGAAGAGTCTTTGCAGGTATCTGCCCTGCCACGACAATCTTTACATCTTGCGTTCACTGACCAAGTTTTATGCCCTGCCCGGTTTACGTTTAGGCTACATGCTCTCTTCCGACGCAGAACTTTTACAACAGATCCGCGAGCAAAGAGAACCTTGGACTATCAATGCCCTTGCTGCATTAGCAGGAGAAGTGCTGTTTGATTTTATCACCTATCACCAAGCAACCTACAACTGGCTTGCCAAAGAGCAAACTTATCTATTAGGTGAATTGCAACAGTTTGAAAAAATCAAACTCTATAAACCTTCAGCGAACTACATTTTTTTTAAACACTTGGATAGTCAGTCAGCGCTGCAATCACAGCTAATGAAACACGGTATTTTGATTCGTAGCTGCGCTAACTACATAGGTCTGGATAATAGCTTTTACCGTGTGGCAATCAAATCAAGAGCAGACAATGAGCGTCTAGTGTCAGCCCTTAAGAAGGTGTTTAATCATGGCTGAAGCGAGCTGCCCAGCTTCGTGCGGAGAGCTAATTCAAGGGTGGATTTCCGGCGGTGAAAAGCTGGTGTCTTGCCCTATTGATTGGTTCAGTACTGTCGAAGTCAGCTCTGGTTTGGCTACGCTAAGTAATCAAAGACCGATGATGCGCAAAGCGCTGGAATTAACCCTAAAGCAGCTCAATATACCAAGCGCAGAATCTCAGCAATTAAAGATCGACTTTCACTCTACTATTCCCGTAGCAAAAGGGATGGCAAGCAGCACCGCCGATATCGCAGCCACAGTTGCTGCAACCTATCGCTACTTTCAGTGTGACTACACAGCAGAACACCTTGCTTCCCTTTGTGCTCAACTCGAACCCACCGACAGCACCATGTTCAACGCCCTAACCTTATTTGATCACAACCAAGGAGTTGTGGCAGCGCAATACGGTTCGATGACAAATCTTGATGTGTTGGTGTTGGAAAGCCCAATACAGCTCGACACGGCGGCATACCACAAAGTCGATCACCGCCATTCATTGATGAGTTCTTCATTGAGATTAGATACGGCGAACACTGTTTTGGCAGATGCCATTAAACTGCACAACCCGAGTCAACTTGGCAGAGCAGCAACTGCAAGCGCTATTGAAAGTCAGATCATTTTGCCTAAACCTCGCTTTGAACAACTACTCAACATTGTCGAAAAACACGACCTGTACGGGTTGAATGTTGCTCACAGTGGTAGTGTGGTTGGGCTACTTTTTGACGCGAAAATACACGATATTGAACACGCTATTTTCGATATGGAAAATCTGGGAATAAGAGATTGTTATCCCCATTTTCATCAATGCAAGATGGTTGACGGGGGTGTTCGCTAGAAATATTCAGCACACAAATTTTGTCCTTTATTTAAAATATCATTAATATTCAAAACTCTATTTGCACTCATATTCTCTAGGTGTAAAAATATTTAACCCGAACAACATTATCCATATCAAAATAATGGTTAATATATATAAAATTCCAAATAAACTAATACATACATATGAATCCCAAGCTAACACACCTAATACAATTGAATGATAAGCAATAATTATTCCTTTATAAACAACATGTTAATAATTATTTTATTGAAGGACACAACTTCAACTTAACTAAGCATTTAAATATCAAAACCCCATCTTATTTCACTATAAGCACACCAAATTTTATATCCCGCCTTAAATATCTCTTTTTCATCAATGTGTACTAACCTTTAAATAATTTAACAAGGACGCGAAAGGATAAATACATGAAATCAGTTTCGACGTTAATGATCACTGTATTATTTTCAACACTTGTAACGGCATCAGATTCCAAAGATGCTACGCAGTCAACGATTGATGCAAATAATGCAGTAAAACAAGCCCTTCCATTCAATGACAAAAAGGATTTTGAAGAAGCACAAAAAGGTTTCATTGCCAAACAAGATGTCGTCACAATTAAAAACACAAATGGCGATGTTGTCTGGGACTTAGAACAGTATAAAAAGTACATCACCTTAGAAAGTCCAGCCCCCAAAACTGTCAATCCCAGTTTATGGCGCAACGCTCAGCTCAACATGATCAACGGTCTATTTGAAGTTACCGATGGAATCTATCAAGTTAGAGGTTATGACCTTTCCAATATCACTTTTATTAAGGGTGATACAGGTTGGTTAGTATTTGATCCACTCATCTCTCAAGAAACCGCCAAAGCTGCTTTAGATTTTATCAATAACCAGTTGGGCGAAAGACCAGTAACTGGCGTCTTTTATAGCCACAGCCACATTGATCATTTCGGAGGTGTTCGGGGAATCGTTGACGAAAAAGATGTTATTTCAGGTAAGGTTCCGATTGTTGCATCTCTAGGTTTTACAGAGCATGCGGTCTCTGAAAACGTTATTGCCGGTAATGCAATGGGCAGACGCGCTGTTTATATGTATGGAGCGTTACTTCCAAGAAACGAAAAAGGCGGCGTCAATGGTGGGTTAGGTCAAACCACATCTACTGGTTTAGCAACTATGATCAAACCCACAGATATTATCGAGAAAACGGGTGAAGAGCGAACCATAGATGGTGTGAAAATGGTTTTCCAATACACTCCAGGTACTGAAGCACCCACTGAAATGAACGTTTGGTTTCCCGATAAAAAAGCACTTTGGATGGCTGAAAACACCACCAATACTATGCATAACATCTTGACGCTTCGCGGTGCACAAGTAAGGGACGCATTAAAGTGGTCTAGCTATTTGCAAGAAACTATCGAACTATGGGGAGACGAAGTTCAGGTTAAATTTCAAAGCCACCATTGGCCTAAATGGGGTAACAAAGAGATCGTTGAATACTTTAAGACTCAGCGAGACATGTACAAATACACTCACGACCAAACCGTGCGTTTAATGAACCAAGGCTATGTTGGTTCAGAAATTTCAGAGATCATTCAATTCCCCGATGCTATTGGCAACAAATGGAGCTCACGCGGCTACTATGGGACACTACGCCATAATAGCCGCGCTGTGTATCAACGATACATGGGCTGGTATGACGGTAATCCATCAGACTTGAACGACTTACCACCAACGAATGCTGCGGTAATGTATGTTGAATACATGGGAGGAGAACAAGCGGTAATCGAAAAAGCCCAAGCAGATTTTGATTCTGGTAAATATCGTTGGGTTGCAGAGGTGCTTAAACACGTAGTATTTGCAAATCCTCAAAGCAAAAAAGGCAAAGCGCTACTCGCTGATGCCTATGAACAGCTAGGATACCAAGCGGAATCAGGACCATGGCGTTCAGTCTATCTACAAGGTGCATACGAGTTAAGAAATGGTACACCTTCTGCTGGAGGTACAAACACAGCCTCTCCAGATATTATCAAGAACATGCCCCCTGAGATGTTGTTTGACTACTTGGCAGTAAGAATTCTTCCAGACAAAGCTGCGGGCAAAAAATTCTCCATCAACTTAAACTTTACAGATTTGGACGAGAAATACACTTTATATATAGAGAACTCAGTGTTGAACCACACTCGTAAGCTTGCCGATTCTCCGGACGTATCGCTAACGTTAACGAAATCCGTATTGGATGACGTTCAACTTGGAAATGTCACCTTAGAAAAAGCCATAGCCGATGGAAACATTAAATTAAAAGGCGACAAAGAGGTATTCAAACTGTTTGTTGGTATGCTCGATACGTTTAACTTCTGGTTTAACATCGTTACACCTTAAAGTGATAAAGATGAACCAACCATTCAAGTTTCTAATGATAGCTACGCTAGCAAGCCCAATGAGTTGGGCTTGCTCGTATGATGGACAATTCAATAATCCATTCACTGAAAGCTATCCGGGAGCATTGGATGTGGCTATTGCAACACAACAAGCCATTGAGCAACAGAGTATTGTTGCACCTCCACCTTTAGAGGGAAGTAAAGGGTTAAGACGTGTAACTTGGTGGCTTAATTTATTGGAAAAAATGTCTCTAAATTTACCCAAAGGAACCTATATCTACTTAGTGGATAGTCAACTTTGGTCACAATATGAAACTCCTAACCACATTGCCATCCACGTTCAGCCACCAAAAGACAAATCAAAAGTTGTGCAGCTCACAGAAGCAACATTGCACAACCTTATTAATAAAAGATTAACCTATAAGCAAGCATTGGATCTTGGATTAATATTGGAAACTTAAAAAGCTACTCTGTATTTATGTTGAACTGATAACTATGTATTAATACTTCCTCATGCAATCCGCATCTGCCCTTGTAGAACAGTGACTGCTTTTCCTGAAAGTTTGACGGTGTTTGCGTCAAGCTGCTCTACGTCAACATAACCGCCTCGACGCGATGCTTGATACGCTTTTAACTTTGTTTTATTGAGAGCTTTTGACCAATAGACACTCAATGCACAATGCGCTGAACCTGTTACTGGATCTTCGTTAACGCCTACCCAAGGTGCAAAGTAGCGTGAAACAAAATCAACACCCTTAATTTCGTTAGTCTGACTCTTTTGAGCTGTAACCAACACACCTCGTCCTTGCAATTTTGCCATTGAGCTAAAATCAGGCTCAAGTTGATAAAGAAGTGCTTCATCGCTAATCACAATGAACTGTTTAGTATCGAAAATTCCATAATCCAAGATGTTAGATTTATGAAGTCCGATTCTTTCAATCAGCTCCACGTTGATTTCAGCATCGAATTCTATAATTGGTGCAGGAAAGGAAAGATGAATTTCATCAGTATCCAACTCAGCGGTTAGCAAACCTGACAAGGTATGAAAGGCAATAGTGTCACCCGTCTTATATAAAGCCAGTTGTTTTAAGATATGCGCAACCGCCAACGTGCCATGTCCACAAAGTTTGACCTCCACTTCAGGCGTAAACCAGCGAAGCTGCATCGTATCCATGGCTAGAAAAGCGGTTTCTGATACCGCCATTTCTGCGGCAATTGCATACATTTGGGATTCATCAAGAGCAGAGTCTGTAATACATACACCAGCAGGATTCCCTTTGAACACTTCAGATGTGAATGAATCGACTTGATATACGTTAACTTCCACAAGCATTCCCTTAATTCGCGACAGTGAGTTGCTAGCATGCTAACAGATTGCGTGAGTTTTCAAACCCACACTTTTCAGTGAGAGACTAGACCAATGTCAACGACATCTACTCAAACAAAAACGTTTAACCAAACGTTTACAAACAACTGATTTTTCAGTGAATAAACATCACTACATTTAGCGACCTATACAGAAAGTAGAATTCAGATAATCGTCAGATTTCGCATTACCCACAATAGCGCTAGAGCTGATTGATATGCCTTAGAACAAGCAGAATCGCTGGGTTAAGGAAATTTTAAAATCAGATAAGGACAAGTGAATGACTTACACACCCCGCCGTAGCAGGAAAATTAAGTAGCGTTCATTTCCTTCAGGAACAGAGTGAGATTATGAAAATAAATGCCACTGCTTTTATGACGTATGTTTTGGTGATTCAAAGTACCATCATCGCTGCGTTACTGTGCTCCACCGAACTTTTGGAAACCATTACGGTTGCCCTAGTGACTTTGACAACGGAATAGCTCTAAAACAGTCACTCGCTTCGTTGGATTATTCATCGACAGAAAGGCAAGCGAACTCAGAAACTCGCTTGCCCCTAAATAAACTCTATTCTTGTGAGTTCTCTTTAGCATTGATATCAGCATAGGTGTGCAGCAGCTCGGTTAACGCATTCACCCAACCGAATGCATCTACGGGCGCATTTACCAGCAGCTTTTCAACCAATTCACAATGAGTTTCAAGCGTAATAGCTTGCTCCAAATTGAAAGAGATAGCGTAGAAATGCCAAAGCACTAAGCGGGTCATTCTTTCACTGTTTTGTTTCGCGTTGTCTGAATCATCAAACGCTTGCTGAATTTCACTCAGTGCGATTGCAGTCATGCGAAGCATTGCGTCTAGTCGTGCAGACATCATGCGCTCTTCACTGTCGACCTCTTCCTGTTCGAAAGTAAAAATTTCGCTCATCACGTCTTCTGGAACCATTTTACTGATCATTCGAACGGCGAATTCTTCCAATTCGTGGCGAGGCATGGTTACAAGGCAGTCAAAAGTATAGTCACGAAGCATAATAGTCACTGATTAGGTGGTTAAACTGAGCCCGTATTTTAGTCACAAAGATTTGCTTTACCACCTTTAATGCACTCTATTTGCGTTTTAACTGAAGTGCACACACAAGAAAAAAGCGCCTTAATGGCGCTTTTCAATTATTGCTGACTGAATGTATTGGAGAGAGTATTCAATCTGACAGTATCTTTCTGAATATTCGCAATACTCGTTTCAATATTAGAAACGCTTCGTTGCGATTGTTCAGTCACTTGGTGGATAGCGCCAATGCTGTCGGTGTGAAGCTGACAAGTGCTTGATAACTCTTCCATTGCGCTGGCGATGTAAGAAGTCATTCCGTTAATTTCGCTCAACAATTCAGAAATATTCAATGTTGAACTTAAACTCTGGCTACTGTGCTCGACGCATTTTTCAACACCAGACAAGGATTGATTCATTTCGCCCACAACCACAGAAGACGTGCTTTGTAGATTGTCGATAAGAGACTTAATTTCCATTGTCGAACGTTGTGTGCTCGATGCCAACGCTCGAACTTCGTCAGCAACCACAGCAAAACCACGGCCTTGTTCCCCTGCTCTCGCAGCTTCGATAGCCGCATTAAGTGCAAGTAAGTTTGTTTGTTCCGCAATGCCTTGAATGCTATCAACCATACTGGTGATTGCATTAACGTTGGTTTCCAAAGAAGCAATACTTAGCGAAGCTTGCTCTAGAATTTTAGCCACATCTTGAGTAGTCTCTTGAGCTTGCTTTGCAGACTTAGCTGATATATTCAAAAGCTGGCTGATATCTTGCGCATTATTGGATAGAACAGCCGTATTCTCAGCGACTTCTTGTGACGTTGCGTTCATCTGGTTAAGTGCCACAGACAGGGCATCCACTTGCACCAACTGTTGTTGCACGCCTTTGTTGGTGTCACGGCCAACCTGCTGCAAATTTCCAACATTGGAATGAATAGTGCGTGAAATGCCAGATAGCTCATCAACCATGCGCTGAATTTTGGACATAAATCCATTCATAGATTGTTGGATTGAACCAATTTCGTCATCACGACCTTCATCAAATCTAAATTTCAGGTTCGCTTCGCCCGCGTTCAATGATTTAAACAGCGTTTCTAAATGATTTAGAGGTTTAATCAGCGTATTGCGTAAGAACAAAACAAATCCAAGCAATAACAAAACAAATACCGCCGTGTTTATATTTGAAATGAACATCGCTCGTTGCGTCAAAGCGCTGCTTTGTTCATCAGAGTTGGCAGACAGTATTTCTACGTGCTGAGCAATGCTGGACATAGCATCAACCATGTTAGACGCTGCAGTGTCAAACTGCGCCATGATTTTATTGCCTTGCTCAGGGCCACCATCAATATAAGCCTGAGCCATCTTCTGCCCTTGCTTATAGTAGGTTTCCAACGTTTTGCGAAAACTCGCTAACTCCGCTTTCTTTGCTGGAAGTAGAACGGTGAGTGCATCAATTTCATGCTCAGCGTCAGCGGCGTATTTTTTGGCTAAGTCGAAGCCATCATTCAATCCATCTAAACCACGGGTAGCACTGATGTCCGTTAACCATTGCTGTATTTGGATAACATCGACTTTAAGGTTGTTCACTGCTTGTAAAGTGGGGGCTACTTGAGTCTTTTGGTATTCAGTTTGCTCTGAAACCTGCTTCAACAAAAAATTACTGTAAAAGGAAGAACCAATCAGTACTGCTGAAAGAACACTCGTCGCTATTGTATTTTTATGCGAGATTTTCATTTTATTAATTCCGTTTGAAATGCAGCCGACTTGTAAGAATTATCCGACAACAAAGAAATCTATCGATAGCGGAATATGGGGTCAATATCCCTTTTGAATTAGTGAACGTATGTATCAAAATTAAGAACAATTAGAATTTGGCACTATTACCGAAATTATTCTCATTTATGAAGTGTTGATAGGTATGCATGATGCATAAATAAGCAAAATCACCACCACATCCCTTAATTAAGGAATATGGTGTATACACAGCAGTAATATTGTTTATTCAACAGCCATATTATCGATTATTAAACAGATAGTTAGCTATTTCTGGTTAACAAAAATCAGTTTGTCTGTATCAAATTCGCGTTCATTCGCCATTTCAACGAACTGATCTATAACCTCTGGTGAGACTGTAGGTGTTCGCGCCAGCAACCAGAGGTAATCAGTGTTAGGACCTGAAACAAACGCATAGTCATAGTTATCCCGCTCTAAGGCGAAAACCACATACGAACCATAAAAAGGGCCAAAAAATGATACTTTTAGATACCCTTCTGAATCGCTATTTACAAAATACGCTTTGCCTTCTGCCTCTTTCCACTCATCATTACTGACCGAATAACCTCTGTTTATAACAGCGACACCACCATCATCTCTTAATGAGTACTCAGCAGTAACCTTGCTCAACCCTTCCTCAAAGGAATGATCTAAACGAGCAATTTCGTACCATTTCCCAAGATAGTTTTGTAATTCAAAATCACCGACAGGTTTAACGGCATCAGGCATCCCTAAACAGCCACCCAATATAAGCGAGCTTACGAGAAGCAAAATTCGATTCACAGAAACCTCCAATAATCCGAGCTTAAAGCCAACGAACAGATGTATGAGATATAAGGCTTCACACTCATTTTCCAACTCTCATGCGTACGTTTAATCACCTAATTAGCTTGGGAATCCTTCAATTTTCACCGCTTTCAAGCCTTCTTTGTGCCATTCAGTTTGCTCTTCGCAAAAAATCTGTGCATCCAACAACTTAGTTGGCTCATCATTTAAAGAACCCGCTGGAACAATGAGAAATTTGCCACTTTTAGATAAGAATGGAAGACCAGATCCACAATGTGTACAAAACACTTTTGAGAAAGAGCGAGATGGGTGGTCGTAACGCTTTGTCAGTTCCTCACCTTTTGTCCACACCATGTTTGTCGGTGAGGTAAATAAGTTTGATGCATGTGCCGAACCAGTTAACTTTCTGCATTGTTCGCAGTGACAGAAGAAGAACTTTGCAAACTCATCTTTGAGCTTAAATTCAACGCTGCCACAACAACAGCCACCAGTAATTTCCTTTGTCATTTCAAACCTCCTTGTTTGTTTGCTTTACTCTTGAATCACTTTAACCCAATCGGATCGCCATGCTTGCGCTTCCATTGGATCTGGCCAAAACTCTTTTTGCTTGCTGATTAATCCTTTCTCAATGGTGTGAAACGTTATAACCCGTGCTCTTTGAACACTATCAGTTACTGATACATCTGTAACAACAATATTCCCTTCACTAATGATCGAGTGAATATCAAACTCCCACAAACCATTAGCGGGATAATAAGAATTGATAGCGGCAAAATTTTCTCTACCAAGGATAAGCTCACCAGACTGTGGCCAAAACCCTTCAAAGTCAGGGCTCAACCACTCACTCGCTTTTATAAAATCATTTGTTTTCATAGCGTCCCAAAACGCCATTACAACATCTTTTGAATTCAAAGCATTACCTCATGTAAACCAATCGCTCTTTTATACTGTTTATTTATTCACACTGATACTACGACTTATCCAAACTTTTTAAAGAACTCGGAACGATGATTTTGTGAATGGGTGCTACAACGAACATGTAAGCTTTACCAAATCCATTGTGTACGTGTACAACGGTTGTGGCGTGTACAGTAAGATGGTCACCTTCAACGTCCAAAAGAAACGACACTCTCACATCAAGGTGTTTGTCACTGTCTTCCAACACAATCTCTTTATCGCTGTTGCTTAACAACGTGAAAATGCCAATTCGCTCTCCAACCTTTGCTTCAACAGATTCATCTTTTGAACCAGTATCCTGAAACCGACCTAAGTGCTTTAGTCCAAACATAGATACGATTCGGTTTCTCGTTTCCATAAGCAAGGAAACCCAACTAGGGGTCTGCTTGGCGATTTGAAGATAGATCTCTATTGGAGTCTGATTATCATAGGGAATGACGCGACTATAGCTATCACAGAAATATGCACCTTTAGAGTATTCAAACAACTGAGAATGTTTTGGAATCGCCATCTATATCTCCTAACAGACAAAATAACTGGCTAAAGTTTAACCTCCAAAAACACAACAAGTGACCTTTATTTAATGAAAAAACATAAAGTTGCGAATCTGCTACAACTGCCAGTTAGTTCTTAAAGCCAAACCAGCCCGCTATATGGATTGGTTTTCAGTGAATCCAACCTACTGACCAGTGAGCCTGAATGTAGCTCCAACTTGTGACCGTCAGGATCCGAGATATAAAGAGACTGACCTTCACTACTGTTTTCTTTCCAAACTTCAACTCCCAGACCAATGACGCGTTTTGAAAACGCAGAAAACTTTTGGGATTCAATACTAAACGCGATGTGTGTGTAATCGGTTTTTGGACAAGGTTCATCGCACGAAAGGCAAAACCATAGTTCACCAACGGAAAGATAGGCTCCGTTATCCCATTTCACATGAGCGGTAAAGCCCAGAACATCTCGGTAAAAGCTAAGTGAGCGTTCCAAATCACTGACAGCGATAGTGATATGGTTAATTCCTGTAATCATCTCTACTCCATGAAGCCCATTAACTTCTTACTTTTCGAATATTCGTTACTTTAAATACAACTATTTTCCAGCAAAGCAAAACTATCGCTTGGTCGCTACAGTCTTTATTGAGACAATGCCCTACGTTACTTCCATACCAACGGACATCTATGAAAATCTTAGTTCGCAACCTCGCTCGCACAACAACTGAACACGACATTCGTAAACTGTTTTCTGAACACGGTTCAGTGGCTCAATGCACACTGGTGTTAGATAAAGAAACTGGCTTATCGAAAGGTTTTGCTTTCGTCGAAATGCCTGACGTATCAGAAGCGAAGTCGGCGATTGCTGCACTTAATCTAGCTAGTGTTGCCAAAAGCAAGATTCGCGTAAAAGAAGCGCAATAATCGAATGATTAAACCAGCTGATGAAGCTGGTTTTTTATTAATCAACAATAAAAAGCTTAGCGCCAACTGCAGTTGAAGAACGATGAGCTTCTGCATTATCTGCAACTTGGTAACTCATACCCGGTTTCAGCGTGTAAACTCGGCCATCATCAAGTTCAGTTGTTAGCTCTCCTGATATGCAGAATAAGATGTGTCCTTTTGAACACCAATGGTCTGCCAAATAGTTTTCAGAATACTCAACCATCCTTACACGAAGCTTACCAAAATGCTTAGTTCGCCAATAAGCCATGCCTGTTTCACCAGTGTGCTCTGTTCTCTCGACATCGCTCCAATCTGTAATTCCAAAAGGCAGGTTATCTATTTCCATTCTTCATTCCTTGAGTAAATTCGATTAAATCCCATACGACTGCTTATATAACGCTTAGTTAAACACCAAATCACCATACTCATCTTGTGACTTTTTAACGCCAAGAAAAGCACTGGCGAATGCATAAATGCTTTACCAACAAACTACTCGCTTTGTTGGCTTTCCACATGGCATTTAAAATTGTTAAGAATTGCTTGCCAGCCATCGATTTGCATGTCGATTGGGTTTTCGTCTTCAGGATCAAATTTAATGTCAATCCGTGTTCCCGTAGTTTCATCAGCAAATACTACCTGTGCGGTTCTACCACCAAACTCGTATTCGATGAGATGCCCAACTTCTACATTGGTATAAGTTCCTGCAAAGTCGAAACCAAAACTACCATCTTTCGCTTCCATTCGAGAGCAAAACTGACCACCAACACGCAGATCCACACTCGCCTCGGTGGTGTGCCAATCGTCTGAAGCTGCATTCCATTGAACGATGTCTTCTGGCGTTGTATAGGCTTGCCAAACTTTGTCTTTTGGTGCGTTTACGGTAGCCGAAATGTGAATTTTCATCCCCTTCCCCTATTTATCTAATAAATGACAGCCAACATTGCATTAAGGTATTTAGAACACTAAAGCGTACATATTTTCGAATGAATGGCTTCACTACGAATATTCCACCACACTGATGAAGTTATAGAAATGTTCATCTTCTGAGCTGATTTCAAACTTCAACTGCTTATACAGGTTAGCTGCTGGAAGATTGTTTTTGAAACAGCTCAAAGTTAAATCTAATCGCTGTGAATTTGCTTCAGATTTGATTGCTTTAATAACAGACGTCGCAAAACCTTTTCTGTGTTGATGTTCAAAGATAATAAGTAAATGGATATGAAGGCTACTGGATTTGAGGCGACTACAGACATAGCCCACTTTTTCTCCATTCGATAGTATCCAGCGAAACCACTCTGGCTGTAGCCTCGATTCGAATGATGATCTTTGAAAATCTTCATCCCACCCTATCGCGCTATCGACGATTGGCTTCATATACCGTTTAAATTCGGCGAACGCAGGCAAATGCTCATGCGGTTTAAATTGTGAAAGGATTATGTCCATATGTTTCCTGTGTCGCCCTGTTAAACTAACATTTCCTCAAAGCTATCAATGCAAGCTATTGCGCCACTCAAATCGTTTTTCCCATTGAACCCATGTCTCACCGCCACCACATCACAACCACTTGCTAGCCCAGCTAATACTCCTGCATTCGAGTCTTCAAATATCAATGCATGTTGTGGTTCAACAGCGAGTTTTGATAACGCCAAGTTAAACGCTTCTGGATCTGGTTTATGCTTTGTCACGTGCTCTTGGGTAATCACTACTTCAAATGAATCTCTGAGTTCTAGAGAGTTGAGAATATTGTCTACCATCCAAGTGGCTGCTGAACTAACCACTGCACAGCGTTTCCCTTCATCGTTCAGGTACTTAATGTAGGCTTTCGCACCAGGGTTTAACTCTAAGTTTTCAGCTAAAAGCTGCTCGTAGTGAGATCGAAAGTGTTTATTGAACTCGGCAAGTTCAGGATAGGTATTTGCGTTTTTGAAAAAGTGACTGGTTACCATTTGCCAGTTTTCACCCATCACCTCTTTGTAGATGTTGAAATCCACTTTTGAACCATAATCACCGCAAGCCAGCGCTAACGCTTTTCCTTTTAAGGGCTCAGAATTCACTAAAGTACCATCCATATCAAACAGGTACACCTGATACTCTTTCAAAACTCTCTCCCTATAGTTTTTCTTGTTTCTATTTCAAACAGTTAATTGCGTCGGATACCGTCTCAAACTGAATTTTCGTTAAACAGACTTCAGCAAGACAAAACTCATGACGCTGAATGAGTTTTGAAGCGTCATCTGCCGTAATTTGAACGTGTTTGTCGACTAACGTTAAATCCGAACCATTGGACTTAATCGCATAAGTGAAGCCTAGTGAATCAATTACGCTGTCTGCCTGACTCACAATCAATCCAGCACATTCACTTTGAAAAGTACTCTCTGAACCCAGATAAATGAGTTCATCGTCTCCGTCCAGTTTTAAAATACAAGGCCAGTTGATCATGAACATCTCCAGAACGTAACGTAATACTCAATAACGCGATACTAAGGCCTACCAAAGCCTTAAAGGAAAATAGAGTAAACAACTCTCAAAGCAAGGCCAAATTTAAACCAAATTTGATCGATAACTACAGTCAATGTTGAAAGCTTTACTCGTCAATATTATCGAGTGTCAAACGGCGGTAACTACCACACGCTATACCTTCATCTTGGTAGCCAGCCAAACTTTCAAACACATTGAAATGAGAGACTACGATTACCTTTGAATATCCGCTGTATCTCTTAAGAACATTTTCAGCTCGTGATTTAACCGCACACCAAGACTCATACAAATCGCCAGTCGGTTCAATCTGGCTTTTTAATAACGAGCGGTATTCACCCCATCGTCTATCTCTTTCACTAAGCTCAACAAAGCCACCTAACAAGTCTGCTCGCCACTCGCGCAGGTCATGCTCGACATAAAGATCTAGTCCAAGTTTGCGGTTAATAATTTCTGCGGTTTGAAGTGCTCTAGTATAAGGAGACGATATGATGATCTCTGCATTCTCATGCTGCAATTCAGCGGCAACCGCATGAATGTCGTCCAAATAGGCTCGATCAAGTGGCGCGTAATCCTTTTCAAGCTGAGACATATTTCTCTCATCAGACAGCGAATAGTCAGGCACACCATGTCTTACAAATACAATTTCCATATTCAAACTTCTCAACTTTATCTTCGTAAAAATAGGTTTTTAAGCCAATAGTCGTTATTCATGGTTGCTTCAGGCTTATTACGGCTAACCAATAAGTTAACGACTTCAATAGCTATCCTGCATTTGACAATAACCAAATGCTTCAACAAATCATCAGCCCATAATACCTAACTAGAAGTATCTTGGTGTTGAACCAGAAAACTTCGAAGAATCCTTTGAGATATACATACAGTTAGAGCCTTCAATAGTTTCGAAGCCAAGCCTAGCATAGAACTTGTGGTCAATATCGCTATGTAAGAACAAGAACTTGCAGTTGTGGTTCGCGAACAATTCGTCTGTAACTAACTTAACCAAATGGGATGCATAACCTTTACCCCGCTCACTTTTTGGCGTTGCAACTGAACCAATACCAAAGCAGGAATCGTCAAGATCAAACATTCTGGAATACACGATGAGGGACGAAACGACCTGCTCGTTTTCAATTAATACGTACCACGTACCTGCTTGGTATTTATCGTTACCACGGCATTCCGCTAAATACTCTTCATAAGTCATACCTTCATGCCAAGTTTCGAAACCCATGTCATAAATGGCATCTAGCTCATCGACTTTTGCTTCTCTTAAATACATCCTTGCAAACTTCCTCATTTAACCAAGGCATACAACACATTGTTAATGTGGTGCATACACACCACTCCACTCAAACTTAACAACATTAATGCTAAAACTGGCGAGTCCACAGTACACCCACTAATGACATCATGCGGTGCTTCTTATGCATTTCTCCATGTGACGGCAAGGCTAATTGCTTCTTTCAAAACAGGCCAATTAACAAGACTTTCTTGGTATTCCCCAGCCTTACCATTCAAATGCACCCCATATACCTTCAATCTAAATGCGAGTATGGCGTAAAACGCATCTACGGCACTTGCGGATTCAAACATAAAAGGTAACTGGGCTTTAGAAAAAATCTGTTCAACTCGCTCTAGTTCTCTATTCACCTTATCGTTATCAGAAAGGTACGGTAATACGCTATCGAGAGTAAACGGCAGTGTTTTTCGCACATTGAAAAACCCAGAATGCAGTTCAGCACATAGACTTCTTGCTTGGGCACGTTCCACTTGAGATGACGGATATAATTTTCCGTTAGACAATTCCTCAAAATATTCTGCAATCGCTAGCGAATCATGAATAAAGTAGTCATCAACTTCTAACACAGGAACTAAGCCAGCTTGCGAATATTTCTCTATTTCGCTTTTATATGAAGGCTTGGAAAGATCAATAAGCTCAATATCGATTTCTAGTTCAGCGATTTGCGCACAGATCCACGCTCTTAAAGACCAAGTTGAATCAGTCCCCACGATTAATTTCATTTCAATACTCCCTTTTGAAAATTTTTATATTGAGTTCTCATCTGACGAACGATATATGAGTGTCCACAAATCGCCTTAAACACTTAGTTCCATGCAAACCATCAGAGCCACTAGTATCAAATTCAACAATGTGATTTCGCTAGTTAAAGGAAGTTTTGTGTAGCACCCACTTTTCCAGTTCTTCGTTATCGTCATCAATGACGATGCCAGTAAAAACGAAATTGTTTGCTTTTACAACAGTGAGAGAAGCTACATTAGCTGATGGAATCAAAGCGACGACATTTTCAATCAAACCGCCAAGCGTGGGAATCTGCGTTAAACGTTGGTTAAGTGCTTACTTGAGTAAATCTCTTAGAAAGCTCCCCTACCTTGCAATATCCAAGAGCTAAAGGATAAGCCTTATTATCTTCTGAGACATAGAAAAGAGCTGGGAAACCACTTACTTGCAAATGACCTGCTATATCTAAATGCTCCTGAAACTGCTGCTCAATTTCTTCCGATTCCAATTGGAGTGCAAACTCGCTTTCACTCAATTGGAGCGACTTAGCGCAGTCAATCAATGTTTGATTCAACGACGGATTTTTAGCTTCTGAGTAATAAGCTGATTGGATGGCCTTTACCATTTTTTCAGAGCTACTTGCTACCATGTTCTCAGCTGATATTACTGCCCTACAAGCTTGATATGTTGAACGATAAGGTATATTCAACTCCCAGTAACTATGGTTAAAAGTTACGTGAGATACCTTCTCGATTTGATACCAATATGAAGAAATTGTTTGCTTCAGATTATCATCCATAGGCTCATGGTTATCAGGAGCTAGACCTCCCATTATCCAGTCAACTTCTGCTGTAGGATGCTGTGCCAAAAATTGTTCCAACTCAGGTTGAAAGGCAAAACACCAAGCACACATAGGATCCATAACATATATAAATCGCATAGCATTACTCTCCATTTAAGTGGGAATATCTCTGACACATAACGTCTTGCTAAAGGGTGCAAAACGCGAAGTGTCGGCATCCCACGAAGCCAGCTTTAGCTAGCGTAGTGAACTTAAGCAACTTGTTATATGAATTCCCGGTTGAAACGCCTAACTTTTGTACGCATATTTTTCATAGGCGATGATGTATTAAACTGAATCATACGCCCTAGTGTCCATTGCTCATACCACGCTACACCATACAACTCATAGTTACTTAAGCTTGAAATGAGTAGAAGTATCTCGTTTATCGTAAACTCTAGCTCAACAAGCAAATCTCTGTACTTCCAGTCTCGATATTCTTCGTGGAAACTTTCGGCTAGCAACCCTAGTTGATTCCATTTATAGCCAGTTTCCGGAAAATCCACAGGCTGATTTTGAGATTTTAAACGATGCCATTTTAGAACGAGTTTTCCCCAACCAATCAAGTAAGCGGCTGTATCACTAACGCTAATGAATGTACCTTTAATGTTTCCCTCTACACCGACTTTGCGGGCTTTACTTTCAGGAATTGCGCGATAGTCAGTCATTAGTTTTGAGAATATAGAGTTTATGGCTAACTCCAATTCATCCTTATTTTTTGGTACAGAAGACAATTTCGACCTCCATTCACATAATGCCGCGTTAAGTAGTGAGCAACGCTAAACCACCCAACCTAAACCTTTACATCATAAACACTTAACACAGCTTTGAATGTAGAACGCCAAGCGTTGCGAATCACTCTTGAACAACTTGTTATATGCTTGTCTTGCACCTATAATTTATGCGCAAATACAATACGCATAGGTTACTATCATGAGAAACACACATAGTACACAAGCACCAAAAAAGGCTACGAACTTAAGCTTAAACAGTGAGTTACTCGCTGAAGCTAAGCGCTTAAATATAAACCTTTCAGCAACAATGGAAAAGGCACTTGAAAAAGAAGTAAGTCAACGCCTCAAAGCTGAATGGTTAGAGCAAAATGCTGATGCCATTAATGCTTGTAACGAGCTAACTGAAAACCACGGGCTATTTTCCGATTCTTACCGAGTATTCTAATGTCACAATTTTCACTATACAAAAACAACGATAAGAGCACTGCAACTGCGTACCCATACTTTGTCGACGTTCAAAGTGAATTACTGGATACACTGAACACTCGCTTAGTGATTCCGTTGACGCCTACAGAATTATTAGAGAAAAAAGCACCAAGTCACCTATGCCCAATAATCCATATTGATGAAGGTGACTTCGTAATTCTTACGCATCAAATGGCGAGTGTTCCAACCAAAATCCTACGAGAACCAGTGAATAATCTCAGCACTTTTAGAAACGAGATCATCTCTGCTATCGATTTTCTGATTACTGGCATATAACGCCCGCCTAAGGGGCTGGCAACGCACTGCCACTAAACTCGAACACAACAGCCGTAACCACTGCGGCTCACTGGTACTGGAAATGCCACGCGTTGACAGCCCCTCTTTTGGCGTTTGTTAGTTGCACAATGCGCACTGAATTTTTTCTTTATTTTCAGTGATATATTCTATGTCATTTAGATAAGCTTGAAGATGACCTTGCTCTATATTTTCAGCAAAGGATTCATTACCATTTTCGGCTTCACTACGCATGAAGGTTACTAAAGCCTGTAATCGCTGAACCATAGCATCGGCTAATTGTTCTCTTTCCATTTCAGTTGCACCGTAACTATCACAGAACAACTTAGCTCTAGCCACCTGATCTGAGATTGTGCCTAGCTTATCATTGCTGTCAGTTTTGAAAGGAGACCAACAATAAACCGAATATGCTAAATCCCATATTCTTGGTGCTGGGTGAGCCGTGTCGAAGTCAAACACACCAACAACTGTATTTTCTAATAGAGCAACATTGTATGGGGTAAAGTCACCATGACAGATAACCTCGAGTGGTTCTCTCGGCTCTAACATCCATCGGTGTGCATTAACATCAATTTGCTCCTAAAGTGAAACTGTTGAGTCATGTATTTTACGTAATAATTTACCCGCAGACTTGAGTGCATCATTTGTTGCGATTGCGCCAACTAACGGATAATTGTAGGTATTACCTGCGACAAAACTTAAGATTTCTTGGTTTTGATTAACACCTAAAAACTTTGGGATTTCATCAACCTTTGCTCGCTCAAGATGCTTCAAAATAAGATGAATTGTAGAACGCCATGACTGAAGAGGTCGGTAGACGACTTCACCATCTCGATATATTGCAGATTCTCTTCCACCGGATAATTCTTCCACGCTACCTCCCTGTGTAACTAACGCCCTGTTAAGGTGTGAGCAACGCAATACCGATGCTACCGCATACCACCTTAAACACTAAAACCAATGCAAAGTAAAAATGCCACGCGTTGCGAATCACTCTTAACCAGTTTGTTATGCGACACTTTCGGCAAAACTCTTCCAGTCTTCGTTTTCTACTAATGTAGATCGATACACCTTTATGTTTGAGCAACCGGAAATATTCTTAATAACTGATTTAACATGGTCAGCGACTGATTGTGCCAGCCATGGACTCAGGACAATACGGTTAATTGACGCCAAATCAAATTTCAGGCGTAGTATCGGGCCAAGATCGGTATCCGAACCGACAAAAAGTCTAAACTCTTGTTCATCTTTAAAAACTATTCGCTTCAAAAATGGAAACTCATTAGTTTCGGGATTTATCTCTCTAAGTTCTGTAATTTTTTTATACTCAACGGATTTGGTTTGTAAATCAGTTTGGTTTTCCAGACTTGTTAAAAGCTTATCTCTGTTGAACTCAACATATATCCCACTAGTGCCACTCGAGAAAATCTTCCAATGGTGATACGTTTCAGAAGCTTCAGTCAAACAAAGTGCATATGTGGATTTTAAACCTTTAACTTTGGCATATTGTTTTATATAGAAAGAGTCATTCCTATCATCCCATGTATCTGGATTCAATAGAGCCATCTCTTTTGTAACCAACATATCTATTAAAAAAGGTAGCTCTGTATATCTCTTTAATGATAGTCCCAATTTTAACTCCTTATTTTCTGTTGCATAACGCCCTGTTAAGGGGTGAGCAAAGCAATACAAAAGCCGCCGCAAACCGCCTTAAACACTAAAACCAACGCATAGTAAAAATGCCACGCGTTGCGAATCCCTCTTGAACAGTTTGTTAAGTTTCATTTATCAAACTAAAGTGGGGCATTTTTTCACCTGAAGATTTTGCAACTAACTGCGAATTATATGCTTCCATACATTTGGCATATTGAGGCTCTCGTAGTTTTTCTGAATCGACAAAAGTCTTAGCAACAATTCGCCCAACGAATGTGCAGTTGACATCACTAGTTGACGCAGTGAACCACATACCTAGTAATTCACCATTATTAATATAAGGTAGAGCCGTATCTACCGAGTTTAGTCCCGGAGTTCGCCACTTTTCTTGTATATTAATTATTTTTTGGGCATCTCGGGTAAGCACGTATTTTGTTTGCTCATGAATTGCTTTAGCAACATCAAGTCTTGGATTCTTTGTCTTCAACCGCTGAATTAAACGCTGTATTGCATGTTTAGAGAAACGCATGTCACTGTCGTATATAGAGTACTTCCCGTTAACTTTAGCCAGATATGCACCAACAAACATTTCCTTTACTTGGTCATATATTACCAACATAGCCAGACAATCGCGCTCTCCAATATAAAATCCAGAAACTGAGCCATCTTTGAACAAAGACTTTGCTTTCTTCTGCATGTTCTTTAAACCACCGTTACTAACAAAACGGATGTTATTGACATTCTCAACGCATTCTCGCGCTAAACGCTTCATCGCACCTTTAGCTAATGACTCATCTATAACCAGAGGATCTAACTCAAACTTCCCTACCATCTTAAATTCCGTTTGTATGCTCTGGACTCTACTGAAACTTAACGCCCGGTTAAGGGGCTAACAACGCTTTGCAATAAACTATAAATAACTGCCTTAATCACGAAAGCCCATTAGAACTAAATTCGCCAAGCGTTGGTAGTCCCTCTTCAACCGTTTGTTAGCTTACTTAGTATGAATCACAGCTAGTTATCGAACCGTACGTTTGGCACGTGGTTCTCACTGGTGGGGTGTAATAGGTTGCAGCCTTACTGTAACCATCAGCTATTGACTTAGTCGCATCGTTTATCGCTTTAGACCAGTTTTCCATATTTCGTTGCTTTCGCAACGCTGCTTGTAATTGTGCATCTTTTCCTAGTTCTACCGCTCTATCACAAACGTTAGACGGCACATCCCAATTTTTATCTACTTCTATTCTTTTAAATTGTTCAGATTTCAAAATTTTCCAATATTCGAAATCATCTTCTTTGCCCAAGTTATAGCACAAGTCTATATTGTCCATAGCGGATGCAGCCAAATACCTTTCTTGCGCTATTTGCTCCGTTGTTTTACAGCCTGCTAACAGAAAAATGCAAAAAAAGCATGCCTTACTGCGATACATCGTCATAAATTATTAACACTCAAAAATAAATGAAGGCTGATTTTAAAATTTTTATCAACTTAATATTGCGAGTGACAATTAAATATAAGCTAACAGTTCTTATATGGAACAATTCCACAAATCATGTTCCATCTAATCTTCTAATCTTCTAATCTTCTAATCTTCTAATCTTCTAATCTTCTAATCTTCTAATCTCAATTGTAGATAATCAATTAACTTAATCAAAAACAATGACTTTTGCATTATTTCCATAACGTCACATCTCAAAATGTGGACTTACTCCTGTTGATCTACCACATCGTGATTCCATACCTGTAAATACAATTCGCTTTCAAAGGTAACGGGATGAAATCACCATTTTTAAGTCAGTTAACTGAATTTATGCTGGCGCGCCATTACGCTAAAACAACAGTACATACCTATCGTTATTGGATTGTTCAGTTCATTCGCTTTAATCACAATCCACACCAAAGGAACTCGGATGCGAACAGGTTGAGGCATTTTTGAAATAATTCCAGCTCAGTCACGTTTACCATTTCATCTGATGTACGGTTCAGGATTACGTTTGATGGAAAGTGTCCGTCTTAGAGTTAAAGATATAGATTTTGATTATGGTGCTATTCGCATTTGGAATGGAAAAAGCGGATCGTTTAACCGAATCCGCCTCTGTATTTATTGCTGAGTATCAACGACTAAATATTAGAGATACACACTGTGTCTTTGAACACGTGACAGTTTGCTTTGTTAAAAGTGAGTTCGATTTCTTCACCACGTTTTACTGCTACATCGCCTGACAAGTGAACTTTGTAGTTTTCGTAACCACCTACCACACCGAACAGATAAGTACTGTTACCAAGTCTCTCTACTGCGTCTGTTTTGAAATGAAGGTTATAGTCACCTTCCCCACCGACAGATAAATGCTCAGGGCGAAGACCGAATGTCAGTTTATCGCCTAGTGTAATTTTAGAGAGGTCGATATTAAGAGTGATCGATTGACCGTCAGGCAGTTTGAGCGTTGCACCTTCTTCACCAATATGCGTCACTTTTGCAGGTAGCATATTCATTTTCGGAGAACCAATGAAGCCAGCAACAAACTCGTTTGCTGGGCGGTTGTACAGCTCAAGTGGAGAACCAACTTGTTCAATACGTCCATCTTTTAACACAACGATTTTGTCTGCCAATGTCATCGCTTCAACTTGATCGTGAGTAACATAAATCATAGTCGTTGCGAGTTCTCGGTGAAGACTGGAAATTTGCAAACGCATATCTACACGCAGTTCAGCATCAAGGTTGGATAATGGCTCATCAAACAGGAACACTTTCGGGTTACGCACAATCGCACGGCCAATAGCAACACGTTGACGTTGACCACCTGACATATCTTTCGGTTTACGATCCATTAAGTGGTCAAGCTGCAGCGCTTTTGCGGCAGCATCTACGCGTTGTTTGATTTCAGCTTTTGGAAAACCGTTCATTTTCATGCCAAAGCCCATGTTCTCTTCCACAGTCAAATGTGGATAAAGCGCATAAGACTGGAACACCATCGCAATACCGCGCTCTGCTGGGTCGACATGGTTTACCACTTCATCATCAATACACAACACGCCGTCTGTAATGTCTTCCAAGCCTGCAATTAAACGTAATAATGTTGATTTACCACAACCAGATGGACCAACAAACACAACGAACTCACCGTGTTTAATATCAAGGTCAACACCATGAATCACCGTGTGTTCGCCATAGCGTTTAACAACATTGGAAAGATTAATATTTGCCATCTTTACATCCTTAAATTTGCTTCTCTAGAGAGTTCTGGAGTCACTCTCTACCGATAATGTGCTGGCTATGTAATTGCCAGCACAGACGGCATCTGATTAAAACTTCAATTCAACTTGGTAACGGTAACGTTCGCGGTTGAGTTTAAACTCGTCGTGTACACTTGGTGTCCATGAATCGTCACCACCAACACCCATGTGGAATCCATCAATTCGCACAAACAGGTTGCCACTGTCTTTCAGTTCGTTGGTGTGTTTCGCTTGGGCTACATGCTCTTGAGCAAAACGGCTAACAGATAAATGGAAGTCACCTTGTACACTAAGCTCGCCAATTTGCGCTTCTTTCACATCGCAACGTAATCCGCTGTCTGATGGGAAAATATATCCTGTGTGCATCTCTTCTTGGTTAGCGGTGTAGCGACCAATGTGCGCTGAATCCAAACGGTCTGGGTAGTTCTCATGTGGACCACGACCAAACCACTCTACCGATTGCTGTTTCTGTGGTAGTGCCAGTTCCATACCTACGCGAGCCAACGGTGGTGCGCTTTTCGCTACGCGAGCATCTACATCAATCGATACAGTTCCGTCGGCGTATATGCGGTAAGTCCAAACCGTCGCCATCAATACACCTTGCGCATTTTTGTGCACAAACTGAGTGACGACTTCGACGACATTCGGTTTATCAAACAGTTGTAACTCAACACATTCCACATCAAGCTGATTAATGCCTGCTGCATCCCAACGAGCAGACCATGCATTTGGATCGACGCGGTCAACTTCACTCACACCAATATCGTTATCTAACGGTGCGCGGTAGAAATTGTCTTTTGGTCCTGAGATTAATTTCTCTTCTCCATCAACCATCCAGCTATCAATCACACCCGATTCTTTGTTAAAGCGAATAGCGAAGCCTTCACCGCTTACTGTTGCGTTATCAACATATAAAGCAGAAGCCAAAACACCTTGTGATTTTGCGCGCTTCACTAGTAGTGATGGTGATGACGGTAGATCAAACTGATATGTTGCCGTTGTATGACCCGCTTGTGCCCACGCTGTATCACCAATCAAACTAACCTGTAGATTCAAATGGTATGACTTACCGACCTTAGCTTCTGGTAACGCCTTAGTAAGTTGCAACTGAATAGACTGCTCAGCATCAACAATCAGCGGAATTTCACCACTTTCAATAACCAAACCGTCTTCTGTGATCGTCCACGATAGCTGTTCATTCTCAGAAGAAGTGAATAGGTTTTCGCTGGTCACTTTAATAATTAATGGCTCAGTACCAAGCAGTTTAAATTGGTAGAACTGTTGTGCGTGTTTCGCTTCTAAAACAGTTGGATGCACAGTGCGGTCAGGGAAAATCAAACCATTAATACAGAATTGACGGTCGTTGATCTCATCGCCAAAATCGCCACCGTATGCCCAGTATTTAGTGCCGTTTTCATCGGCTTTAGTAATGCCTTGGTCAACCCAGTCCCAAATAAAACCGCCTTGCAGACGCGGATAATCACGGAAAGCTTGCCAGTATTTGTTAAAACTACCTAAGCTGTTACCCATAGCATGAGCATATTCACACAGGATCAGTGGACGATGCTCACCCGGTAAACCTAGCCATTTTTTCAATGCGTATTTTGGTGTCACCGTTGGGTCGATGTGATGGACTTGGTCTTTATCAACACGAGAATACATAGGCACGATGATATCAGTCGCTGCTGTATTTGAGCCGCCACCTTCGTACTGAATCGGGCGTGATGGGTCACGTAACTTTGTCCACTGATACATAGCATGGTGGTTGCCACCAATACCCGATTCGTTTCCTAGTGACCAAATGATCACAGACGGATGGTTCTTATCGCGTTCGACCAAACGTGTAATGCGGCGCATATACGCATTTAGCCAAGTTGTGTCATCAGAAAGGCGACACATCGGGAACTGGCCGTGTGTTTCAATGTTCGCTTCATCAACCAAATACAAACCGTATTCGTCGCATAGCTCGTACCACAACGGATCATTGGGATAGTGAGCGGTACGAACTGCGTTAAAGTTATGCTGCTTAAGCAGTTTGATATCTTGCAGCATGGTCTCGCGAGTCATTGTATGACCAGTTTCTGGATGATGTTCATGGCGGTTAGCACCACGAACCAGAATCGCTTTTCCGTTCACTTTAAGCAGACCATCGGTGATTTCTACGCTGCGGAAACCCACATTGTAGGCTTCGCAGTCAAGTTGTTCTTCACCACTAAATAGAGTCACAACGCAGCGATATAAGTACGGTGACTCAGCACTCCATTTATGTGGATTCTCAACGTAGATCTTGTGCTCTGCGCGCTCTAACCAAGGACCTTTTTCATCAATAATACGTTGCCCACAGCTTGCTGACTTCACGCCAAACACTGAGTTGCCTTGTGCATCAAATAGCTCAACCTCAACACGGTTCGCCGCGTTTTTCTCGCTAACGCTGGTTGTTACATTCAACCAACCATCGCGATAACACGCATCTAACGGCGTTAAGATTTGTACATCTTGAATGGAGATTTGCGGTTTAGCTAATAGCGTGACATTACGGAAAATACCGCTTAACCACCACATGTCTTGGTCTTCTAAATAAGAACCGTCAGACCAACGAATCACCATTGCTGACAGTTGGTTCTCACCTTCCACTAAGAAATCGGTCAAATCGAATTCAGCAGCAAGGCGGCTATCTTGCGAATACCCTACCCACTTGCCGTTACACCAAAGATGGAATGCAGAGTTAACACCATCAAATGTGATGGTTTGACGCTTACCAGCAAAGTGTTTTGGCACTTCAAAGCTCAGACGATACAAGCCTGTTGGGTTATCCGCGGGAACGTACGGTGGTGTATCAGCAAACGGGTATTTCACGTTGGTGTAAATAGGTTTGTCGTAACCTTGTAGTTGCCAGTTGTTAGGAACAGTAATGTTGTCCCAACCTGAATCATCAAACTCAGGTTCAACCGTCATTGCTAAAACGTTTTCAGGGCGGTCATATAACTTAAATTTCCACTCGCCGTTTAAAGACAGTTGATTCTCTGATTCTTGTTTTGTTAATGCAGCTTCTTTACTTGTGTATGCTTTCAACGGCGCGTGAGCAGCAATCACATTGTGATGTGTTACATGCTGGTTTTCCCATTCACGCGCACTAATAATTTGTTCAAATGTTCTCAT
Organism: Vibrio sp. HM8-C; assembly: GCF_058630515.1. Classification (NCBI taxonomy): domain Bacteria; kingdom Pseudomonadati; phylum Pseudomonadota; class Gammaproteobacteria; order Vibrionales; family Vibrionaceae; genus Vibrio; species Vibrio sp. HM8-C. Next base: position 156,838 of record NZ_JBMMKS010000003.1, on the reverse strand, counting down.
TTTTATTATTCCAGACTTATTTCACCGAACCTGTCATACCCGCAACGAATTGCTTCTGCATTGCGAAAAACACAGCCAAAGTTGGGAGTGTCGCGACGACAGTTCCAACCATGATGATTCCGAAATCAGGGAAATAGGCAGACGATAGAGATGATAGAACGAGGTTAATTGTTTTTAATTCGGCAGATTGCAGCACGATCAGTGGCCATAAGAACGCGTTCCACGATGTCATGAATACGATGATAAATGCCGCTGCGTAAGTGGTTTTCATCACAGGGATGTAAACAAACAGGTAAATTTTCCAATCTTTTACGCCGTCTACACGGGCTGCATCAATCAGCTCATGCGGGAATGCTTTTGTACATTGGCGGAAGTAGAAAACAATGAATACCGACGCAATCGTTGGCAACATCACGGCTGCATGGGTATCCAACAGTTGTGCTTTCGCCATCAGTGTAAATAGCGGAATCATTAACGCTGCAAATGGAATCATCATGGTGAGCAATAATGCACCGTAAACACGATCACGCAGCTTACTTTTGTACACTTCAAAACCATACCCTGCCATTGAAGAGATCAGTAAGGTAACAATAGTACTGATGATGGCAATTTTGCTGGTGTTCCAGAAAATAAGCCCCAGATCCACCTGTTCACTCAACCGCGTAATATTGGCAAGCAGCTGATCGCCAAAGGTAAATTTACCCTTATTGATCTCGGTTGCGGTGTTTGTGCTCGATACCACCATCCAATAAAAAGGAAACAGAGAGATAAACGAGAACACCGTGAGAAACAGATACATTAAAGCGCGGTTAATTTGGCTCTTACTCATCGTTATTTATCCTTAGCGATCTTGAATTGCATAATCGCAAGTACTGCTGCGAAGAATACGATGACGTATGACACCGTCGCCGCATAGCCGAAGTTTGGTACGAACTTGAACGACAAGTTGTAGATGTACATAGAAAGCGTCATGGTTTCGTTTGCTGGGCCACCAGCAGTAATGTTGACCACTTCATCGAACAGTTGCAGCGTGCCGATTGTCGACATCACGGTAGTAAACAGAATCACCGGTTTTAGCAAAGGCACGGTAATAAAGAAGAACTGTTTGGTTGGGCTAACCCCTTCCATGCGCGCAGCTTCGTAAATCGATTTGTCGATGTTTTGCATCGCAGACAGGAAGAAAATCATGTTGTATCCCGTCCAACGCCAAGTGATCGCAATGATGATGGTCACTTTTGCCCAGAACGGATCGGATAACCATGGAATCGGTTCACCAATAATATGTGCCCACATCAGGAAGGAGTTAATGATCCCTTCGTATGCAAACATACTCTTAAACAGAATTGAGTACGCAACAAGTGATGTGACACAAGGTAAGAAAATAGCGAGTCGGAACAAGCTACGGAATTTCAAATTCGGTGCATTAAGGCATGAAGACAGGATCAGCGAGAGCAAAATCATCACTGGCACTTGAATAACAAGGAAAATGAACGTGTTCTTCAGTGATTTTAAGAAGAATGGGTCGTTAAAAAGACGTAATACGTTATCAAAACCAACGAACTGCATCATGACGCCGCGTCCAGAGTGCATCGACATCCAGAGCGAATTCACAATGGGATAAATCATAAAGAGGCTGACAAGAATGACAGCAGGAAGAACAAACGACCAACCGTTAATATCGTAAAAGCGGTGAAAGCTTTTTTTGCTCTTTTTCTGTTTTTTACTGATGGCAGTAGAAGTATCCATAAGGCAAACCAAGAAAGCAGTGTAAAACAAGGCACTTAGGCACCCTTGCAGGTGCCTAAGGAAGACAAATTAACGTAGTTGGAACTCAAGCTGTTGTTGAACATCGCCCAACACTTGCTCGATTGGAGCACCTTGAACGATCGCAGGTAACATTGAACTCAATGCTGCGTCCACTTCATAGGTGTAAATGCCGTAGTTCACTTCTGGGATCATACCTAACCAATCTGAGAAGTTAGCGTAGATTTTTTGACCACCGAAGAATTCATTGCTGAATTGGTAAGCCGCTGATTGACCAGAAGGCATGTAAGAACCTACTGCACCACGCTCTTTAAGAATGGTTTCGTAGAATGGAACGTTTGAACCGAACGTTGCATTAAGGAACTTGATTGCTTCTTGCTTCTCTTTTGAAGAGTTCAATACGTACCAGCTTGAACCACCAAGGTTAGAGCTGTTCACCGCACCTGATTTATGTAGGCGTGGCGTTGCGGCTACCGCCCATTCACCCGCTTGGTCTTTACCTGCTTCAACAGACGGTGTAATCCAAACGCCTGTTACGATAGAAGCCACTTGACCACGGTTTAATGTACCCACCCACTCAGACCAACCGATAGTTGGACGAGACACATCTGGGCTCATCAAATCTTTAAATACTTTTAAGGCTTCTTTTAGTGATTCGTTGGTAGTGATATTTAGCGAACCATCTTTATTGAAGTACCACTCACCGCCTGATTGCATCATAACGCGCACTAGACCTAGGTCATCTGGGTTCATACCCAACATAGCTACGCCAGTTTTCGCTTTAACTTGTTTACCAATTTCAATGAAGCGATCCCAAGTGATGTTTTCTAGGTCTTTCGCTGTGAAGCCTGCTTTCTCTAGCAAGTCGGTACGGTAGTACATACCCGTTACGCCAGTATCAAACGGCAGACCGTAAACTTCGCCATTCAGTGTCATCAAGCTCACTTTGTATGGTGCGAAGTTTTTGTAATCAACATCTTTGGTCATTGGTGCAAAAGAACCTGGGTATGACTGTAGATATTTTTGTGCGTTGTAATCTTCAATAAGAACAACATCAGGAAGTGATGACGTAACGCCAGATGCAAGCATAGTGTGCAGTTTCTGCTCAAGGTCTGCTTTTGCGAAGTCCACGACTTTAATCGTCGTTTCTGGGTGGTCATTGGTATAAACCTTCGCTGCTTCTTCCATAATCGCAACGTTAAAGTTTGGATCCCAAGCCCATACAGTAATTTCATCTGCAAGTGCTGCATTACTGAAACACGCTAAACCAATCGAGGTTGCAAGCATATTCTTAAGCATTTTCTTATTCATAATCACATTCTCTTTTTTATGAGTAGGGTGCCACATCACCTTAACCAACCACTGATTTGCACAATGAAAACATTCCGTGTTCATCAATCATCAAAGCAATATGGAAACGTTTACAATTCAGGTTAACATTCACCATCCAAGTTAAGTAAGACCTAGCGCTCAATTTCGTGATCCTCTAAACAATAAATTTTCTTATAAGCAATCTCTGAATCGTTAGAGTATCTCGTCTTTCCGTTTCAAAAATCGATAAAAAAACAAAGAAACATGAAGCTATATCATTGAATAAAAACACATTTATTAAATTTAAAGATTAAAAAGCGGTGTATTTTCTGAAAATAATTTAGCGTTGTTTAACCGCTAGACAAGGAATTGAATGTGAAACAGTCAGAGGTGGAAACGTTATGATGCGAGCAAAAATCACTCACTGTAAACGCATCCAATTTGAAAGGTCATGGAAAAGAAGCTGTGAAAACGTTTTATTAAACCAGTGGAATACCAATTCCCTTAACTGAGTAATACACATGACCTTCAAATTTATTGATTTGAATATGTGTGATGCTCTGGTTTTCTATAGCCAAGGTGGTGTAAAGCTGTGGATTTTGCCAATCCAAGCCTAAGACATGTGCGAGTATGTAACGGATAGGTCCACCATGAGCGACGATTAAGGTGTCTTGTTCACAGTGTTGAATGATTTGTTCCCACGCTTCAACCACTCTTTCATAACCTTCTTGCAAAGGCTCAGCATTAGGCAAGTGATTCAGTGCAGGGTTCGACCAGAATTGCTCTAGCCTCTTCCATTCGTGCGTGAGTTCGTCAAAGGGTACGCCATCAAAGTCTCCGAAGTTCTGTTCTTTCAATCGCGGTTCAATTACTAGCTTTAATGCAGGTTTAAGCTCTGTGACCAACTCAGCCACTCTTTGGCACCGAATCAGTGGCGATGAATAGACTTTGTGGAAGGAATAGTGCTTCAAAAGTGCATGAGCAATTGAGTTTTGAATCGACTCATCAACAGCCACATCAATATGACCATTTAACGCTGGTTTACCTTGGGTTTTCCCATGCCTTAATAAGTAAAGGTTCATCGTCATCTCCTTTTGCCTTATTGACCGCCTTTGAGATTCATTGGTAACCCTGCCACAACAAAGTCGACTTGTTCAGCAACTCTCGCAACGGCTTGGTTCATCCACCCAGAATGGTCTACATAGAGTCTGGTGAGCGCATTCATCGGCACGATACCCAGCCCCACTTCGGTTGAAACACACAATACGGTAGCTTGGGTTTGCGACAGAGCATCCGTTAACTCATTAAGTTTAAGCTTGATTTGCTCACTGTCAGCGTTATCACCCAAATAATGAATTACATTGTTTAACCAAACCGTCAGGCAATCCACCAGCACGACATCATGCTGCTTAAATTCCATTAGCACTTTTGGCAGTTCTACTGGGTATTCATGATTAACCCACTGCTCATCACGACGAGCTTGATGGAGTGAAATACGTTCTTTCATTTCATCGTCGAATGGTTCTGCGGTTGCTACATAATGGAGACATGTCTGAGGGTGAGTACGCTTGCCTTCTTCTAACAAATTCAATGCTTGCTGCTCAGCAAACGCCGATTTTCCGCTACGAGCCCCACCCAGATACAACCTTACTGCCATGTTGTGTTCTCCACTATTTCCAACTCCATGAATTAAGCCACATATTTGCTATTAAGCACAGTGAGTTATCGCACTGTCTTACGAAAAAAAGCTAGTGAGAGAATACTAACGAAAGAATGCTAACGAAATGAATAACCAGATTGTTTAGCTCCGTCTCACTTGAAGAAGCCGTGAACTTTATGAACAGAATCACCACAATAACCAATATTATTTTTATCTCGTCTTTACAGACTTATCGTTAACACTCTCATAACATTTCACTACCCGTTAAGCAATTTCTGCCCTACTCGCGGGAAATATAACTATAAGCATCGTTCGTATTGGAATGGTGCGGAAACATAAGGAACGTGAAAATGTTAAAACATATCAAACCGACCCTAGCTGCGTCGCTTCTTGCAGCCGTATTCTCACTACCAAGTATGGCTGCAGAGCTAGAGAAGATTCATTTCTTGATCCCTGGCGGCGCTGGCGGTGGTTGGGATATGACAGCTCGTGGTACTGGTGATGTACTGATGAAAACACACCTCATCGATAATGTTTCGTACCAAAACCTATCTGGTGGCGGCGGTGGTAAAGCTATTGCTCACCTTATTGAGACGGCTGATCGTCAAGAAGACACCTTGATGGTGAACTCGACACCTATCGTCGTTCGTTCTCTTTCTGGCGTGTTCCCACAGTCTTTCCGCGATTTAACACCTGTAGCGGCAACTGTATCGGATTACGGCGCTCTTGTTGTTGCTGGTGATTCTAAATACAACACTTGGGAAGACGTCGTTGCTGATTTTAAAAACGATCCTAAAAACGTAAAAATTGCTGGTGGCTCTGCACGTGGCAGCATGGACCATTTAGTTGCTGCGGCTGCATTTAAAGGTCAAGGACTAGACCCTAAAGCAGTGCGTTACGTAGCGTATGATGCGGGCGGTAAAGCAATGGCTGCTCTACTTTCTGGTGAAACTCAGCTGCTTTCAACTGGTCTGGGTGAAGTACTGGAAATGTCGCGTAATGGTCAGGTGAAAGTATTGGCTATCACTTCACCAAAACGTCTTGAGTCTGCTCCTGATATCCCAACACTTGCTGACTACAACAACTCAACGGTATTTGCTAACTGGCGCGGCTTCTTCGCTGCACCGGGTGTTAGCCAAGAGAAAGTGGACGAGTGGAATGCTGCTCTAAGCAAGATGTACACAACAGATGAATGGAAAGTGGTTCGTGACCGTAATGGCTGGATCGACACCTACAAAGCGGACAAAGAGTTCTTTGCGTTCTTAGAAGATCAAGAAAAGCAAATGGGCGACTTAATGCGCGAACTAGGCTTCCTGAAATAATCTCTCCTTTGGGGTAAGTAGCGCTTGCCCCAAATCTTTTACCCGTAATTGAGTGTGCTTATTACTCCTTTGTTTATTGGTTGGACATTCGACTAGCAGCGAATGACTTACTCTTGGTTAATGACCTTCATTACCTTGCTCAATTACGGTTTTCTTTCCCTTTAATTTGTAGAACATGGAGTTGGATATGTCGGAATCGCCAACGAATTTATTCAGCAAAGAATCCTTACTGTGCCGAGACCGTGTAGGCGCAATGATTTTTCTCGTGCTGTGCCTTTGCTATGGGTATCAAACGTCGCTGATACCTATGTTTCCCGGCGATGAAGATGAACCTTTCAGCGCCAAAACATTACCCATCATTTTGACCTACATTGGTGTTGGTCTATCACTGCTTCTGCTGGTAATGGGGCAACCAGATAAGAAAAGTGGTGCGGTGTTGGATTTCAACTGGAAACTGCTGATTGGCTTTTTGTTACTAATGACACTGTACGGCATCGGACTCACTTATTTAGGCTTCGTACTGGCAACGGCTTTCTTCCTGTTAGCTGGATTCTATTTGCTGGGCGAGCGCCGTAAGTCAGTGCTTCTGGGCGCATCTTTCCCGTTTGTCATTGCTTTCTATTTGATATTAACCAAAGGGCTGGATGTTTACCTAGAGCCCGGACTTATTTTCACTATTTGGTAGGAACGGATTATGTTAGACGGAATTTTACAAGGACTCTCTACCGCCGTAATGCCATTTAACTTGTTGATGGTGATCGTCGGTTGTTTTGTCGGTACATTTATTGGGATGTTGCCGGGTTTAGGCCCGATTTCTGCCATCGCTTTGATGATACCTATTACATATGGCTTAGAACCTTCTTCAGGTCTTATTTTGATGGCGGGCGTTTATTACGGGGCGATTTTTGGCGGCTCAACATCGTCAATCCTGATTAACGCGCCCGGCTGTTCTGCCACTGTGGTAACCGCGTTTGACGGCTACCCTATGGCGCAAAAAGGCCAAGCAGGTAAAGCGTTGGCATTGGCCGCTTACGCTTCTTTCACTGGTGGTACTTTATCAGCCATCATGCTACTTGTAGCTGCACCTGCTTTAGCAAAAGTATCACTCAGTTTCCAATCATCCGACTACTTCGCATTGATGTTAATGGGTCTATCCGCTGTTGCTGCCTTTGCAGGTAAAGGGCAAGTGATTAAAGCGTGGATGATGACCATTCTTGGTTTGATGCTATCAACCGTAGGTATCGACAAAGGTATCGGTGTAGAGCGTTTTACTTTCGGTTTAACTGACTTAATGGATGGCTTTAGCTTCCTGCTGCTTGCTATGGCAACGTTCGCGCTTGGCGAAACATTAATGGGCATTTTGAAGCCAGAACTTGATACGAGAAATGAAGAAAACGACAAACTTGCCAATATCGGCAGTATGAAAGTAACCAAAGAAGAAGTCCGTGAAGCTGCGCCTGTTGCACTACGCTCTTCTCTACTCGGTTTCTTTACTGGTGTTTTGCCGGGAGCAGGAGCAACGATTGCTGCGTTCCTAAGCTACGGTATGGAGCGTAACATTGCACCAAAACACAAACGTGACGAATTTGGTAAAGGTTCACTTCGTGGTCTAGTCGCACCAGAATCTGCAAACAACGCAGCTTCAAGTGGTTCGTTTGTTCCGCTACTAACGCTTGGTATTCCGGGCTCAGGTACGACGGCGATTATGCTTGGTGCATTGATCGCTTACGGTATTCAACCAGGGCCTAGACTGTTTGTTGAACATCCAGATGTGTTCTGGTCAGTAATCATTTCAATGTATGTGGGCAACATTGTTTTGCTTATTCTGAATTTGCCATTGATCCCTTACATTTCTAAGTTATTGGCTGTACCAAGAACGGTGCTTCTACCTATGATTTTGTTCTTCTCAATCACAGGTGTGTATCTGGTTTCATTCAACACAATGGACGTATTCATTATGATTCTCATCGCAATGGGAGCTATTGCCCTACGTCTAGCTAACTTCCCATTAGCACCGCTACTACTTGGGTTTATCTTAGGTGGTTTAATGGAAGAGAACTTGCGCCGTGCGTTGATGATCTCCGATGGTGAAATTAGCTTCTTGTGGGAACGCCCTATCACTCTAACCTTCACGGTTATTTCAGTGCTAGTACTTGTCAGCCCACTGCTTGCTGTGATTGCGAATAAGCTTCGCCGCCCACAAGCGGCTAAGGTGCAATAAAACTAGAAACCACTAGTTGTAAAAACCATTAGTCGTAAAAAAGAACCGTAAATATCAAAGCCTAGTGTCTTCACTAGGCTTTTTTGTTTTCGATATAAATAAACTTAAGAATGAGTTTTCTAATTTCTGTCGACATAAATTTCACACTTGCCCTCGTAGTATCACCTGCATAGAAACACATTCTCTAAAGGTATTTATTGTGAAACCAGGCAGAACAGGCATTCAACGCATAATTTTTGCGACAGGCTATTCCATGAAAGGTTTACAAGCCGCATGGATAAACGAAGCAGCCTTCCGTCAGGAACTGGTTGCTTCCGCGCTTCTCACCATCAGTCTCTTTTTTCTTCCTGTCACCAACTTAGAACGCATCGCTATGGTGGGTTCTTTAACACTGGTTTTACTAGCGGAATTGCTTAATTCAGCCATTGAAGCGGTGGTTGACCGAATCGGTAGTGAAAAGCATGAACTCAGCGGGAGAGCGAAAGATATCGGCTCAGCAGCAGTGTTTGTTGCTCTAGCATTTGCTGCTTTTACTTGGCTAATTATTTTGGTGTAACGCTATGAAACTGATTAAACCCAATTTCTCACTCTCTTATGCTGGCGTTACTTTAGTGCTGGCAACGTTTTTCGCTTTAGTAATGAATCTGCCAGTCTACGCTGCCTTAGTCGGCATTTTTGGTAAGCTCGACAGCGTAAAAATCGGCTTCATTATCTCGTTGCCGTTCTTCTTCGCTGCCGCACTAAATTTCTTGTTCAACCTGTTCAGCTGGCCTTACATTACAAAGCCATTTTTCATTGTGTTAATAATCGTATCTAGCTTTGTTAGCTACACGAGCTACAACTATGGCACTTTGTTTGATACAGATATGATCAACAACATCGTTGAGACAGATTCGAGTGAAGCTGGTTCTTACTTGAGTTTCTACTCACTTGGTTGGGTTGCGTTGTTAGGATTGTTGCCAGCTGCTGTACTTGCCTTTACCAAAATTAAAAAGCCAACGTCTTGGGTTAACTTTACTTTAAGAAAGTTAGGTTCAATGATGGCTTCATTAGTAGTGATTGGCGTGATCGCTATTATGTATTACCAAGATTATGCGTCTGTAGGTCGTAACAATAGCTATTTGAAAAAGCTGATCATTCCAACTCAATTTGTTTACAGCACAACCAAATTTGTTAAACAGAAATACTTCTCTACACCGATTATTTATAAAGAGCTTGGTTTGGATGCAAAGCAATCACCAGAAGCATTAGCCGCTGCGCAAACCAAGCCAACACTGTTTGTATTCTTGTTGGGTGAAACCGCTCGTTCATACAACTATGAACTTAATGGTTATGAGCGCCCTACTAACCCATACACTCGCGACCTAAACGTGATCTCGTTTAAAGATGTCAGCTCGTGTGGCACAGCAACCGCAGTTTCGGTTCCTTGTATGTTCTCAGCAATGGATAAGAGTAGTTTCAGCAGAGATATTGCAGACAACCAAGACAACGTATTGGATATCCTAAGCCATGCTGGAGTTGACGTTGCGTGGCAAGAAAACGATGGTGGCGACAAAGAAGTGGCTAAGCGCATCAAGAAAACAGAAATCAACCGTAAACGCGTCGATGATATGTGTAACGGCGAGACTTGTTACGACATGGCGATGTTGGAAAACTTTGACCAAAAAGTCGATGACCTTAAGGGGAATCGTATGATGGTTATGCACCTTATCGGAAGCCATGGCCCAACGTACTTCCAACGTTATCCAAAAGCGATGGGAGCATTCCAACCAGACTGCCCACGCAGTGATATCGAAAACTGTAGCGTCGAGCAGATCGTGAACAGCTACGACAACACTATTGCCTATACTGATTATGTTGTTGCACAAACCATAGATAAATTGAAAGCATTGCAGGACAAATACAACACGGCTCTTGTGTATATCTCAGACCATGGCGAATCGTTGGGTGAAAACGGTATGTTCTTACACGGTATGCCTTATGGTTTAGCGCCAAACAACCAAACTCACGTACCGCTTATCGTTTGGTTATCTGACGGTTTCAAACAAGAAAAACACGTACAAAAAGGCTGTCTTGAGAACCACGCAACCACCAGACAATACTCGCAGGACAATGTGTTCCATTCGCTACTAGGCATCATGGATGTGAACACAAAAGCCTACAACCCAGATATGGATTTATTCGCTAGCTGTCGTTCTTAATCGTTATTGATGTTTTCACAATTCACTGTGTGATATTTGCGCCCTAACTGGGCGCTTTTTTTTTGCTTATGCTGTTTTGAACACAACTAGGTAATTAGTTTGAATCTCCACACACTCAAATAATCTACATAAGCCTGTAGCAAAACAATCACCTGTGATAGCTATAATTTCCTAACGTTCTTATTTACATACCATTTGCTAAGTTGTTGAGTCGCGATATCCAAACTCACTGTTGGGGAGTACGGTTAGGCTAAGTAACTCGTAAATAACGTTATTCCAAAGAAGATCAGCACCAATCCAGCTACTCTCTCTATGATGTGTATCACCGCTTTGAGTTGCTTCTGCACGTGCGGACGCCCAATCGCAGATGCTATAAATAGATCCCAGAGTAAAACTGCAAAAAACATCCATACTCCGCAAGAAACTTGCTGAATCAATGTGACTTCACTTCCCAAAATGACAGTCATTAAGCTCATATAGAACAGAGCGTTCTTTGGGTTGAGTAGCGCTGAATTCAAACCAAGCAACAGCTGATTGATAGCCGACGGAGCTCTCTCCTTTTCGTGTTCAGCCTCGACTAATGACCCTGTTTTTTGACTTCTCAGCAACCGTTGCCCTATCCACAAAAGATAGATAGCCCCTAATACTTCCACAAAGGAAAAAACGAGCTGATTGTCCCTAATATTGGTCCAGCCCAGTATGGCTAATGCGATATAAAGTGCATTCCCCAGCGCAACGCCAAGACAGATAAATCGACTGCCTTGCAATCTATGACGAATTGAGTGGCCAACAATTAAGAAAAAGTCCTGTCCTGGGCTTAAAAGCGCAACAAAGTGAGCCAGTGCCAATGCAGGAAATGCAACGGGAAAAAGAGTTGAAAGTGACATGAATATTTACCTATAGCCAAAACTGTCGTCAGACTATAGGTTTTCTAACTTAACAATTATTGTCGAAAATTGACGTTACTTGCTGATATTGACGTGGTGTTGAGGCGGTATAGTTCACAAATGTACGATGCAACTGACTTTGGTCCGAGAAACCAACTTCAGCCGCAACGTCAGCGATGTTCATCCCTGACTTAAGTAGTATCTTCGCTTTTTCGATACGAGTATTGTTTAAAAATGACTTGGGCGTAATACCAAGCTGCTTCTTAAATAACCTAATCAATGTCTCTTTGGGGCGTCCTAGCTCCTGTGACACAACATCCAACGAAGGAACACAAGCGATATCATGAAGCAGTCGTTCGCGTAACTTTGTGACTAACTCGCTTTCCTCTTCGTTGTTTGTTAGAGGCACACAATAACGGCTAACCAGATTCAGTAAGCTACTTTGTACCGTTGTCACAACGTCGTTGGTAGGATGATTAAATAACTTGAAAACCAAATCGGAAAAATCAAGATTTCCCTGCCATGCTGAATGCAGTTTTTGCTCACAATGATATCGCTGAATCTCGTATCCGTAGATCTTAGACAAAACCTGACAACACCAATCATCATCGAGATACAACATATGGTAGCTGCGAGGCTTATGCGCTAAAGGATTACAAGCATGAACAACATTCGGTGCTATTAGAATGATATCGCCGTTTTTCAGAACTACATTTTCATTGGGTAGTGACAATCGAGTCTCACCAGACTCAATAATGCCTATCGATAATTCACTATGGCTATGAGCTTTATAACTCTGCGTACTATTGCAAGTAGTGCGGATCGTTAAATAGGGAATATCCTTATTCTTCCAAAAACGCTGATTTACATCCCGAACAGTTTCCGCCACAACAACCCACTCCCCACTCCCAACTAGTGGTTCATCGTATTGCACTGAACCGTTCAGCGCAATAATTATGCTAACGATCACGAAAGGGAGCGACGCCGACTAACCTTGTGAATCCCAAAAAAATAAAACATAAAAAAAGCGCTGCCAAGGCAGCGCTAATAACAACTCAAAGGTATAAATTATTTCTTGTTTGCGTACTTCATTGAGTCCAATGCTACCGCGAATACGATGATTGAACCTTTGATGATGTACTGCCAGTAAGGGCTAACACCGATGTATGTCATACCGTAGTTGATAACGGTAAAGATGAGAACACCCGTTACAACTCCTGCGATACTACCAACACCACCCGCGAATGACACACCACCTACCACACAGGCTGCGATTGCATCAAGTTCGTATAAGAAACCTAAGTTGTTGGTTGCACTACCGATACGACCCGCTTCCAACATACCACCGAAGGCATAGAAGACACCTGAAAGTGCGTACACTTTTAGTAGAGTCATTGGTACGTTAACACCTGATACTTTTGCAGCTTCTGGGTTACCACCTACAGCGAAAATGTTTTTGCCGAATACAGTCTTGTTCCAAAGAACCCACATGAATATTACAGCGATAATGGCGTAGAAGGTTATGTACGAGAATCGGAACCCACCTATTCGAATAAAGCCTTGGGTGAATGCTGTGAAGCGCTCGTCAAAGCCTGCGATTGGTGATGCACCAACTGCGTCGTAGTAAAGAGAGTTGATACCATAAACGATGATCATTGTGCCTAGTGTTGCAATGAAAGGAGTAACTTTCATGTAAGCAACGATAACGCCGTTCACTAGACCGATGATTGCACCGATTAAACATACACAAAGGATAACCGCAACGATTGGCACTTCACCAATACTTGGGAATACTTTGTTAACGTTTTCAATAGACTGTAGCAAGGTTGCTGAGATAACCGCAGCCAAACCTACCTGACGACCTGCAGATAAGTCAGTACCTTGTGTAACAATTAGACCCGCAACACCAAGCGCGATAATTACGCGAACTGATGACTGAGTTAAAATGTTACTTAAATTTCGTAAGCTTAAAAATGATGGTTCTTGAATAACGATAACCGCTAATAAAATAAACAGAACCGCGTAAATTGCACCTTCTTTTAAGTGCTTTAATGCAAATGACTTAACAGCATCCATAATAGTTTCCCTAGAGGTAACGAGAGGCTAGCTCTAATATTTCAGTCTGGGTGGTTTCTTTAGTATTCACGATTCCCGCTGCGCGGCCGTTACTCATTACTAAAATTCGATCGGTAGTACCTAATAACTCTGGCATTTCTGAAGAAATCATAATGATTCCTTTATTTTTCTTCGCGAGCTCCAACATTAGTTGGTAAATTTCATATTTAGCACCCACGTCGATACCACGAGTTGGTTCATCCAACATTAATATTTCCGGCTGGGTTAATAACCAACGACCGATAATAACTTTTTGCTGGTTACCACCTGAAAGTGAACCTATTTGAGTTTGATGCGTTGGTGTTTTAACACTCATCGAATCAATTACCCACTGAGTATCACTCTTCATTTTTTTATTACTTAATAAACCTGATTTCGTTTTATACTCATCAACGTTTGCAACTAATGAGTTAAAAGTAATATCAAGGTTACCGTAAATACCTGTTGAACGACGTTCTTCAGTTACTAGAGCGAAACCATTACCAATCGCTTCATGTGCATCGCGGTTTTTCATTTCGCGACCATGAAGAACAATGTGCCCTTCGCTTCTTTCACGGATACCGAAAATTGTTTCAACGATATCTGTACGACGCGAACCAACAAGGCCTGCTACACCTAGAATTTCACCGGCTCTCAATTCAAATGAAATGTCTTGAATCGAAGGCTGGTTCAACGCTGTTAGGTTTTTAACTTCTAAGATGACTTCTTTAGGAACGTTAGTCTTCTCTGGGAAACGGTGAGTTAATTCTCGACCAACCATCATCGCGATGATCTTATCCATATCTAGGCCTTTCAGTGGGCGTGTATCAACCCATTGACCATCACGTAGAATGGTAATTTCATCACAGATAGCAAATATCTCTTCCATTTTGTGAGAGATATATACCACACCACAGCCTTTATCCTTCAGCTTATTGATAATGGTAAATAAGTGATTAACTTCTTTTTCAGTTAGAGAAGAAGTTGGCTCGTCCATGATCACTATTTTAGCGTCGTAAGAGAATGCTTTCGCAATTTCCAACATCTGCATTTGAGACACAGATAAAGTTGCAACTTTAACTCGTGGATCGATATTAATATCTAGCTCTTCGAAAATAGCTTTTGTATCACGATACATTTTATCGTGGTCTACAAATAAACCTTTCTTTGGATAGCGTCCAAGCCAAATATTATCCATTACTGAACATTGTTTAACCTGGTTTAATTCTTGGTGAACCATGGAAACGCCAGATTCCAATGCTTCTTTAGAAGAGGAGAAGTTAATATGCTTTCCTAAGAAAATAATATCGCCTTCATCTTTTTCGTAAATTCCAAATAGACATTTTAATAGCGTCGATTTACCCGCGCCGTTTTCACCCATTAAAGCGTGAATAGAATGCGGTCGAACTTTTAAATTAACTTTATCTAATGCCTTTACACCTGGAAATGATTTACTCACCCCTGTCATTTCTAACAGGAATTCATGTGTTTGATCTACCATGGCATCACTTAATTGTTTTTAATTTGAAACCAATAAATATCAATTAATAATTATTTAATAATAAATACTAATTAAGATATTAACGGGTAAATATAGGGGGCTGGGCGCCCCCTAGATATAACGTCTGTTACTCAAGAGTTGATTTATCAACACCTACGTAAGGAACGCGAACAACTTTGTCCTTCATTTCCCACTGAGTACCTTCAGTTGCTGATTTACCTTCAGCTAGGTTACGAGCTAGTTCGAATGTTGCTTTAGCTTGAGAAGTTGCATCGTTTAGTACAGTACCAGCCATTTCGCCAGCTTTAACTAGAGCTAGAGCTTCTGCTAGAGCGTCAACACCGAATACTGGGATTTTTTGACCAGCGCCACGTAGTGCTTCGATTGCACCCATTGCCATACCGTCGTTGTTTGCGATAACAACTTCGATTTTGCTACCGTTAGGGCCAGATAACCATGCATCCATTTTATCTTTCGCCATTGCGGTATCCCACATGCCTGTATCCATGTGAAGTTCTTCAGTCTTGATGCCGTTCTCGTTGATTTGCTTAACAGAGTAAGTAGTACGAGCTTCAGCATCTGGGTGACCTGGTTCGCCTTTAAGCATTACGTATTGAAGAACGCCGTCACCGTTTTTGTCCCAAGACTTGTTCGCTTTCCAGTGTTGAGCGATTAGGTCGCCTTGGATAACGCCAGACTCTTTAGAGTCAGTACCTACATAGTAAGCTTTGTCGTAGCTTGCAAGTGCTGCTGCACTTGGCTCTTTGTTGTAGAAAACAACTGGAACGTCGTCGATTTTCGCTTTGCTAATGATAGAAGGTGCTGCAGCTGGGTCTACAAGGTTGATAGCAAGCGCTTGAACGCCACGAGCCAACATAACGTCAACTTGGTCGTTTTGCATTGATTGGCTGTTTTGTGAGTCGTTCATTAGAAGACGAACGTCTTTATCGCCAGCAGCTTCTTTTTCGATAGCTTGGCGAACAACAGACATGAAGTTGTCATCGTATTTGTAGATAGTGAAACCCAAAGTAGTATCAGCAAGAGTTTGTGTTGCGAAACCCATACCAGCAGTAAGCATAGCAAGTGCAGTTAGCTTTCTCATGTAAGTGTCCTATTTGTCTTTATTAATATACGTGTAGGGAAACGTTTACCATTCCAATGAAAACGTTTACGCATTGAAGTATATTGATTAACAGGATGAATTGTGTGAGCTAGATAGGATTTTGTTAGCGCTAATTTACAATTGTAACTATTTGTTTAAATTGTTTGAGGCCACATGCAAAAACAAACCTCGTACGTAACATAGTGTAACAGCGAGACCTATTTCGCGTTTTCATGGGAACACAGATCACATTTTGGTAGCATTTTATTCATATTTGAATAGATAAAATCACATATGAATATATTGAACTTAGAAGGGTCAAATAGAGTAAATAAATCGCTGAGAGCCTTGTTATACCTGTAAATGAACAAAATTTGAATACTTAAATTGCACTTTAAATAATTGGCATATGCTATTTACAGGTTCATTATTTGCTTCATCACCCCTTCTCACTTGTCAAACTTTGTAAAAAATTAACAAAATGACATGGTTCGAGTTACTGGGGTATCTTCAGCTATAACAAGGACACTACGATGAAATATGCGATCCCAATTTGCAATGGCAAAGTGTTTAATCATTATTCAAAAGCACCACAATTTCTGATCATTGATGATGTAACAAAGCAACAAGAGACCGTTAACGTTCTACACGTCAATGAAAACCGTTCCTGCGGGAAAAAAGCTCAGATCAATGCACTACTGTCACAACAGAAAGTTAACGCTGTTATCGTAAAAAATATTGGTGAAGCTATGCTTTCCAGCCTTTTCCATCAAGGCATAAAGGTTTTCACTATAATTAGAGGAGCTGAAGTCACAGCTTTAGACTTCTCTAAGCTTGTACCTGTTACTGATATAAGCTTTGCTAGGCCGTCTGTGAACAAGCAGCACAAAGACCATCAATGTTGTAAAAGCAAACATGCTCAATTGGGAAACAAGCTTGCAGTTCGAATGAACCAACTTAGTCCTAACACACTAAGTAAACTACAAAAAATCTACGGTATTGATCGTTGAATGGAGATAACCACCATGATTTATTTGATTACCTTTGGTGCTTTTATCTTATTTATCGTGTTGATGACACTTGGTGTCATGGCGAGAAGAAAACCAATACAAGGAAGTTGTGGTGGGTTATCAAACGTAGGTGTCGATAAGGTGTGCAACTGTGAAACTCAATGTGACGAACACCAGAAAAAGCTTTATAGCATCGAAGAGCCAAATTCAAAGGATTAGTGGTCAACAAACTGTGTAAGTCAGCCCACGGTTAACTTAACGACGGGTTGTTACTTTTTAGTATTCGTTCATTTAGTTACGTTCAGAAAACAGCAACATTGGTTTTATACTATCGGATAATTCGAAGACTCATCCCAATGGAATTACTATGCTTGCTCTGCCTCCACTTGCCACACTGTTGATTGCGATTTTGTTAGAAGTTGTTGCTACATCTTACTTGCCAAAAACGAATCAGTTTACGTCTTTGACTATTACCGCAGGAGTGCTGATTGCTTATGCCCTCGCCTTTTATTTCCTTTCGATTACCGTTCAAACCATGTCGTTAGGTATTGCTTATGCGATCTGGTGTGGTGTAGGCATTGTGCTCGTTGCGAGTATTTCGTGGCTAGTCTATGGGCAGAAACTCGATATTTACGCCATTACTGGTATGAGCTTTATCCTAATTGGTACCATTATTATTAATGTTTTTTCTCAATCAGTGACGCATTGATTTCGATTCACATTAATTGCCAAAAAGAAAAGCTCATGAGAATCCCCATGAGCTTTTCAACTTGTTATTCAGACTATTGTTGTGTCTGTTTCATCGCTTTTTCTATGGTTTCCGCCATATCAAATGTCGAGCCACCTTGGGTTGGTGGATATTCAACCAATGACTGAACATGCTCTTTAACGATTTCTTGTACCGGAGCCAATAACCAAGACATTTTTTGAACCAAGTGCCCATACGCATCGATACTGTCGTAGCTTTCGTATGGATCAGCTCTCAAGTTAAACAACCTTGGTTTAGCAAGAGTTTTAAGGTTGTCATAATAGTTTTCTGCTGTCGCAAAATGGAACTTCCAAGGTCCAACGCGTACTGCCGACAATTTTCCTTCAAAGTAATAAAGAATTGAGTTTCGAGCAGAATGATCAGACTTACCCATCCAATAATCGAGGTTATCAACACCGTCAATATACTGTTTCTTCTGTTTCAACATTTGCTCTTTGACATCTTTTACACCAGCAGCATCGGCGAGAGTAACAAACAAATCTTGATGCCCTTGAATGCCGTTGAGAACTTGTCCAGCAGGTATCTTACCAGGCCAACTCACCATTGTAGGAACACGGACACCACCTTCATAAGTGGTCATTTTTTCCCCACGGAATGGCGTTGTACCACCATGAGGCCAAGACGAATGCTCAGGACCGTTATCCGTTGTATAGAGAATTATAGTGTTATCTTTAACGCCGCGTTTTTTCAGCTCTTCAAGCAAGAAGCCGATGTCGGCGTCATGCTGTAACATACCGCTGCCATAGTAATCGTATTCGCTGGTGTATTTCTCCGCAGCGTATCGCCATTCATCATTTAGACGAGTGTATAGATGCATACGGCTGGTGTTTATCCACGTGAAGAAAGGCTTATCATCTTTCATCGCTTTATCGATGAAGTTTAACGCTGCTGGTAGCATTTCTGCGCGGTCAAAATCTTTCATCCGTTCTTGACCTAATGGACCGGTATCTTCACATTTTTGCTTACCGACTTCGCCAAAACGAGGGTCTACCGTTTTATCCGCTTTGTCTGTTGAGTAACAGTGTAGAACACCACGTGTACCAAATTTCTTTTGATACTCTTCTACTGAGCCAGAATAAGCTTTTGCGAAGTTTTGATAGTCGCGCTGCTCATGCTCTTCTTGAGTATTTAGATGATATAAGTTGCCAAAAAATTCATCGAAACCGTGGACTGTTGGCAATGCAAAGTTATGGTCACCTAAGTGGTTTTTACCAAATTGACCTGTCGCATAGCCGGCCTTTTTAAGTACCTCCGCCAAAGACGGTGATTCTTTCTTAATACCTAGTGCACCCCCAGGCATCGCTACCGTAGTCATACCGGAGCGAATTGGATACTGACCAGTAATAAAAGCTGCTCTTCCCGCGGTTGAACTAGGCTGAGCATAGTGGTCGGTAAATTTAATACCTTCGTTTGCAATACTATCTATGTTGGGAGTGGTATACCCCATGGTACCCATGCCGTATGCACTTACGTTCTGCCAACCAATGTCGTCACCAAAAATAACCACAATGTTCGGTTGGTCAGACTTTGCCATTGCTGCTACGGGCAACAGTGCACACATTGCGGATGCAAGGGGTGTAAGACGCCTGACGTTTGTCTTCATAATTCTATCCTTAGTTAGACGAAAGCATGCTAGCTAAATTCAGCTAACATGCTGTTAACTATAGATAGAAGTTGAAACAATGCCTAAAGATACATACCTAAATTTATCCTATTATTTTCTCAAATATTAAATATGCGACGCTAATTCCAACAGCTCATATCGAAAATCGCTAACGGCACTCAGTATTTGTCAGTCCTTTTTCAACGAGGGATTGTTCGATCCGCTGAGTTACATTTAACGCATTGGTATAGTCGCAACGTGTGATGAACTCCGCTAATTGAATGCTGCAGTTAGGAACAACCGTGTCGAAAAGAGATTTTTGCTCAAAATAATAATCTTCTGCGGCTAGGTTACTTTCTTTTAGCAACTCATTGAGGCAGGTTAACTTTTCAAGAATGTTTTCAAGATCGATGTCTTCGGAAACCTCAACTTCGGTTTGTCGGTAAATTTCCTGATGGCGGCTATTACTGAGTTGCAATGAGCCATAAGGTTTGTCCTCATTAAACTCGGTATGGGTTTTTAGCGTGAGTTCGAACCAAAATGTACTACCCTCACCCTCGGTGCTTTCCACACCGATTTCACCGCCCATTAGTTGAGCAATGCTACGAGAAATAGTCAGCCCTAGTCCTGTGCCACCATATTTTCGCGTGGTTGAAGAATCGGCTTGTTGGAAGCTTTCGAAAATTTTTAATTGCTCTGAATCCGTTAAACCTATTCCGGTATCGCTAACTTCAATGCGAAGTTTCATTTTGTCTGTCAGAGTTGCAATCACGCCTACTCGGATATTTATGTCGCCGTTTCCTGTGAACTTAACAGCGTTACTGACAAAATTAAGTAACACTTGCTTAATTCGTAGTGGATCTCCAATCAAGGTAGGAATGTGTTCTTCAACGTAAACGTGAAAACCAAGGCGTTTTGCAGATACTTTGGTTTCAAACAGTTCGAAAACATCTTGCGCGATGGAATACAAGTTGAAAGGGATCAACTCAATTTGTAGCCGGCCAGATTCGATTTTTGACAAATCTAAAACATCATTAATCACCAACAATAAATGCTCACCAGACTTTTTAATCCTAATAAGAGAGTCATGTTGATCACCCGTCGTTTTGGCCAGCAGCATATCGGAAAGAGCCAATATGGAATTCATTGGCGTTCTAATTTCATGGCTAATATTTGAAATAAACTGGCTTTTCGCGATGTTGGCTTCTTCAGCTTCTACTTTTGCCGTCATCAGCTCTGAAGTCAGTTTTCCCAATTTATTCCCCATTTGGATGGTGGCATTCGCGGTGTCGTCTAGTTCTTTTAGATGGAATTTTTCATGTGAAACATCGAAGTTACCTGTACTCATCTTGTAGAACATATTACGAATTTGAGAGAGCGGCGCAGCGATAGATTCACTCATACGTTTTGATACCAGCCAAGTAAACCCGAGAAAAAGAATATAAAAACCGACCAAACCAGCAATCATGATATAGCCAATGTTCTGATACTTATCTTTCAATGCCATCGACTCTTGGTACATTTCATTTTCATCAACAACGAACAGCACTTTCCAATTGGTTTCGGGAATGGTTCCCCAAGAGACCAACTTGTTTTCATTGTTAAGTATTAACTTGGTTAAACCTTGGTTCTGTGTATTGAAATGAGACTGCAACGACGCAGTATCAGCTCTCTTAAATAAGTTGAAGTCCTCAGGCTTGAACATTTCTTCAGTGACAGCGCCCTCGTAATCATGATGTTTGAGTTCTTTAATATTAAGATCTTTTTCGCCTTTCGGCGGCAGAGCCATGATAGTGCCTTCACCACTGACTAGAATGGCATAGCCATTCCAAGGGACAATCAAGTTTTGAATGTTGGTGACTATGGTATCGACAGTAACATCTATCCCGATAACCCCTTCTAGCTTCCCATCGTTATAAACAGGCGCGATAGCGGAAGTCATCCATCCTTGTCCTGCAGGGTCAATATAGACATCAGTCCAAACGACTTTTCTTTGCGGATTATATTTATCCGTAGCTAAATAGTAGAAATTGTATTCCGGAATATTCATATCAACCGGATATTGTTCAACTGTTTGAAACCATGGGTAAATATGATTGTAAGAATCCCAACTGTTGAAATAGACCGCCGCAATAAATGGGTCACTATTCTTTATTTGTTTCATTAAGGGATCTAGCTGAGCAAGCTGAAATACTTTATTGATATCCTTTTCATTATTTGTGGTAATAGCAGAGTAAAAGGATGCAGAACCACCTCTGTCTTCTTTGGTGTATAAAACCCCACTATCACTAAAGGCTAAATTGGACATATCAACATCGTCCGCGTCCAGCTTTTCGGAGAGTACCCGCTCGGTTTCGCTCCTATAGATCTGTGCGAGTCGTGAAATCGCGTTTATCCGTTCACGAACTAAATCACTTTCCATAGTCGTTGCTATGTTAAGCTCGTTGTCGACCTGAGAACGGATATAATCCATGTTGTCTGAGCTAATAAAATGGTTACTTACCAGATAAGTTGCAACCAAGGCGACTTCAACCAAAACGAGAGGAATAATTCCCGTTTTGACCATAGAACGCCATACCCAGGATTGAACACTTATTTGATTATCTTTAGTCATAACAAATCACGCGTAACGTAAGGCAATAGCATTAAACTCATCGGTCACTTCTAGGAAGGCGTCTACAATATTCGGGTCAAAGTGAGTACCTCTGCCATTTACAATCATATTAATAGCTTCGGGATGACAAAACGGTGGCTTATAAATCCGTTTGCTAATTAATGCATCGTAAACATCGACTATGGCCATTAGTCGCGCAGAAAGTGGTATCTTTTCACCGACTAAACCTTGTGGATAACCTGATCCATCCCACTTTTCATGGTGTGAATAAGCAATCTCCTTCGCTACACGCAGAAAACTCATCGCCTTGCCATTAATCTCTTCTGCTTTGTTAATTGCTTCATAACCGATGGTGGTATGGGTTTTCATAATCTCGAACTCTTCTGAGGTCAGCTTGCCATTTTTAAGCAAAATATGGTCTGGAATACCAATTTTGCCTATGTCGTGTAACGGTGCTGACTTATAGAGTAAGTTGATGGTGTTCTCATCTAACTGTTTTGTATATATCGGATTTAAACTCAAACGCTCAGCAAGCAACTTAATGTAAAGCTGTGTTCGTCGAATGTGGTTGCCAGTCTCGTTATCTCGAGTCTCCGCGAGCGAAACCATAGCGTTGAAAGCAACGTCCTGAATGGCATGTAGCTCTTCAATTTGCTTAATACTTTCTAGTGTTCTTCTTTGGACTTCTTTTTCTAAAGACTCGTTTTCGCCTTTGAGAATATCAGCAGCCCTTTTTAAAGAAACATGCGTACCAACGCGAGCCTTTACAATTTCAGGAACAATCGGCTTAGTAATATAGTCAACGGCACCGAGTTCAAGTCCTTTTCTCTCGTCAACGCTTTCCGTTTTCGCTGTTAAAAAAATAACTGGAATATCTTTAGTGGCGGGGTTTTCTTTCAAATGTTCGCAGACTTCAAAGCCATCCATATTTGGCATCATCACATCAAGCAGGATGAGGTCAGGTCTATCATTTTCTGCAATCGCTAAACCTTTGTCTCCGCTGTTTGCACCTTTAACCTTGTAGTCATCTTTTAACAGCTTGTACATCAAGCTGAGATTTTCTGGGATATCGTCTATAACAAGCAATGTGGGAGTTCTTGAAGAGGAATGATACATCTCAACTTCCTTATATTATTGATTATAAAAGTATTGCCATTCGACGAGTTGAATTTATTTTTTATTCTAATAATCAATATAGATAAGCATTTAACAATATTAGAAATAGCTTATACACCATGTATAACTTTTATCACATTATAAGGCTGTGACAGAAATCGAATTATTTAAACCTATAAAAAATATAAGTTATTTTGGAGTAAATACTCTCAATGCAAATCTGCCATTTTATTCAGTTAAAAAACTTAGATTTTTAACTTAAATAAATATTCACTTTTTATCTATTTCAATAAGTTATTTTTCAAAAGCGATGTTTCAACGGATATCTTTGATTCAAAAGTTTTTCTGCACGATGAACATGCTATGCTGAAAAACTAAATCAAGTGACATCATATGGATGAGAATAAATGGAAGCATTTGAATGTGTGTCTTTCATCTTGCTGAAAGATGAAAAAGTTTTGTTAGAGCGTCGTTCAAAATCGAAAGAAACCGATCCCGGTTTGATTGCTATCCCCGGAGGGCATTTAGAAGCGGGAGAAACACAACAACAAGCATTGTATAGAGAACTCAAAGAAGAGCTCGATATCATCCCTAAAAACGCCAAGTATCTGTGTTCACTTTATCATCCGACCATTGAATTGCAGCTTCTACACTATTACGTGATTACTGAATGGGAAGGTTCAATTCTCTCGTTGGAAGCCGACACCGTTGAATGGTACGGCATTGATAACGCTCCGGTAGCCACCGAAGTTGACAGAATTGCATTATCAGAGATTGGACGAGTTAGCCCTTATTTGTTTGATTGATAATGTTTAATCGAAGGACAACACTGCTTTTTCTTTGTTCGATGCTGTAAGACTTGAGATTTTATGTTTACAGTTTTCACTGCTTGCAAACAATGAATCCGAGTTTACAGCACCAATTGAAGAGAATGAGATAACGAAAATTTACGCATGAAACATAATTTCGTCGTTATCAGTTTTCATCAAACATGCTTTGTTTTGACCTATAAGTTGAGCGGCAAAAGGTGGAGTGACAGCTTGGATATCGCCAACTTCTCGAGTAGTTAAACTTTCCCACTCTTGATCTCGGTATTTTCCAGCTTGTGTGTATTTAATCAGTACTTTCATCAGGCGACTCTCTTTTTTTATTGTGTAAATTATTTGTTTCAATAACGTTATTCCCTTTATCAAACTCTTGCACCTGCTAAAAATGAAACTTAAGTTTCACAATAAATGAGATCTACATCACCTTTAAAATCAGCTATAGATTCCTGATTGATGACATATTCAACAAAACACTTACTAAACAGTCTGTTAAGTGATATATCTCACATCTCACACCATAAGGAGACAGACGTTGTTCAAGACCCAAACTCCGGTTCTATTCGCAATGAATGGACTTACCGCACTTGCTTTTGCCTTTATCATGCCAATTATGAGTTTGTTTCTGGTAAGCGAGCTTCATACAGAGCCTGCTCTTATTGGGCTTTACACGTCTCTTACTGCACTGATGACCATCATCGTAAGCCAGAAACTAACGGGACTTATTGATAAAGGCGTATCCAGTAAGCTTCTTCTAATTGTCTCTTTAGCCGGTATTTTTTCTGCGGCGATGATGTTTTCTTTTGCTACGGAATTTTGGCACGCGATCACTATCGGATGTGTGTTGATGCCTCTCGCTTCAAGCTCTATACCACTCATTTTGACCGTGATTAGACGCTATGCGGATTCAACGGGTAAAAACAGTGCTAAATTGAACTCTCAAATGCGTTCTTCTGTTTCCTTTCTGTGGATATTTGGCCCGCCTTTGGCCTTTTTGTCCGTTGACCAATTTGGATTTGATAACAACTTTTATATCTCAGCGGCAATCGCAGGATTCGTTCTGTTATGGATTGCTTTTCTGTTCAAAGCACCGGTCATTGAAGCCGATAAAATTAAGAACAAACCAAAAACTAAGCTACCGATGGCAGTTTGGCTACTTGGTGTTGTGGTGCTGCTTGCGAATATAGCTAACAGCACTTACATCAACGCCATGCCTTTGTTTATGACTCAAGAACTTGGTCTGTCAAAGTCCTATCCCGGCATTTTTATGGGGATAACGGCCGCAGTAGAAATACCAGTAATGCTTCTAGCTGTTGGTTGGGCACAACGTTTTGGTAAGAGCCAAGTAATCCGATTGGGCTTTATAGCGGGTGCAGTTTTCTATATCGGAATGTATTTCAACACATCATTGAATATCTTCTTTGCACTGCAAATTTTGAATGGGCTTTTCTTCGGAATTTTTGTCGGTTTAGGCATCACCATCATGCAGGATTTTGCACCGAGTTCCGTGGGTAAAGCGTCCGCCTTTTATACAAATGCTATGCTTGTAGGAACTATGATAGGAACCAGCACTATGGGTATTATTTCTCAGTACTTTGGCTTTAAAGCGCCACTGTTGTTATGTCTTGGGGCTATTACTTGTTCGTTTATCGGTTTGATACTTTTCGATGCTTATATTGCTAACCAGCAACGGAAAGTTCAGTGCGCTTAAGAGAGAAAATCTAGCAGTGAGCACAAGAGGAAAGCGTACATTTGTGCTCACGACTTGACGATCTTCGTTATGTTTGAATACTTTGCCATTTAGTTCTGTATCGCTTTGAACTGCTTAAACAGATACCAATATAAAAGACCTGACCAGATTGCATAGAGTACGCTTTCAATTGCAGCCAAATAAGTCGTCTCACTTGAATCTTCGAAGATAGAAATAATCAACATCTGAACAAGCATTACAGGAATAAGCAATACAATAAAACGCACATT
Organism: Vibrio sp. HM8-C; assembly: GCF_058630515.1. Lineage (NCBI taxonomy): Bacteria > Pseudomonadati > Pseudomonadota > Gammaproteobacteria > Vibrionales > Vibrionaceae > Vibrio > Vibrio sp. HM8-C. The sequence goes on along the minus strand of NZ_JBMMKS010000003.1, from coordinate 130,859 downwards.
TACAACAAAGCTCAAACTAAAATATCGCCCAAGAAAATCAACTCCTGCGTACCCACCATTCACTTTGTATGCGGCATAAGTTCCGATACATAAAAAAGTAACATTCACGATAGAGTTCATCGCATTCCAAATATTAAACTCATATTTTTCAGGTAGGTAACCTATTAGGTCTATAGCAACAGTTATGAAAAACAGGTGAATGAAAAGATAGATAAATCGGTCTGTTTCAGTAAGTCTATTATGCCTAATGTCACTTTTGAGTTGGTTAATGTTCCAAATGTACACAATGATTCCTCCACGTTAGTTTCCTAAACTGATTTGCCTGTACATGACGGTTACTCGAACTCATTACCCATATTCTCAAGTGTTTTTTTGCCGCAGATTGTGCAGATAACATAGCGATTCATGTTGTAGTAATGACCGCCATTGATGAACTCGTGTATGAATAACATGAGACGACCTAATATTGATTTGTCACTGTCGTAACTTGAAGGTTTGCGTACTAGGCTTTCTTTGTGTTCAGTCGAAGCTTTGCAGCGCTTGCAGTATCTAATCATCGAAATATCCTCTTAGTGTTAAACACTTAGCGAATATACGCCTTTAAGATATACGCACCTGAATGCACAATATTTTATGCGAGTGACTTCTAATTCAATACCTGGCTTTCATCTCAATAGTTAGCTTTTATTTCTTTTAGGCATTATGTGGATATCAACGCTGGCGTTGAATATGACGAAGAGATGTTGGAACGAAGAGAAACACTAACGATGGTCAAGCATGTTGACCATCGTCATGTGGAGATATGTTTAATGGAGGCGGCTCAAGAGAACTTTTTGATCAAGTTCATTTTGCCATTGTGAATAGTCAAGCCCACTCTCGAAAATGTATTCCGTCGCTAAGGTTCGCACGCATTCGATTAAATCACTCGTGCCCCACGGCTTTTCCAAATATCGATTGATACCGGCACTATTGATTGCATTGATAGTATCAGAATGCGTTGCCTGACCCGTTAACAGTACTTTTTTGGTATGAGTAAAGCGTGAATCGCCGCTAATTTCAGTAAGGAACTCAACACCTGTTTTTTCTGACATAACGTGGTCTGAAATAACCAAAGCGATATGTTCGCCGTTTGCGTCCAGTTCATCCATAAGGTCCAGTGCTTCAGAAGCTGACTCGCAGTCTTCAATATTTAGCCAGAAACAAAGAGGTTCTAAGTCTTGAAGTACCGCACTCAATACTTCCCTCTGATCATCCACGCATATGATATTAAGCTTCTCCATGGTCATCCTCTACTGGTAACTTTATTCTGAAAATCGTTGCGCCTTGGTCGCTCTTTACTGCAATACTGCCACCGTAGCCTGAGACAATTCGTTTCACTATCGACAAGCCCAAACCCAATCCAAACGACAAGCCATCTTTTTTAGTCGTAAAACTTGGTTGGAAGATTTTCCGCCTTGTAACTTCGTCTATTTCCGGTCCGTTATTGCTTATGGTGACCAGTAGACGGTGCTTACTAAACTTGGTTTGGATATCTAGCCTTGGTTCTGACGTCACCATCATAGCGTCACATGCATTTTTAATGATGTTCACCCAAACCTGAACCCACTCCGTTTGTGACCCTTTTAACCTTGGCAACTTACCTGGCCTCATACGAACCGAGACTCTACGTAAGTCACTTTGCAATAAAGTTAGCGCACGATTTATGGTGTCGTTGACATCGAGCACCTCATCCATATTGACTTCACTTCTTGCAAGCTGTTTTACCGATTTCACAATCCCTACTGTATGGCTTGCGGCGACACGTAAATCATGCAAATCACGCCCCATTTGCCAGTAGCGAATGGCAAGATGAGGATTATCTAACCAATGCAAAGAAAGCTCATCTTCTGGCACTGCTCTAGCCAACTCTCTGGCAACATTCTGCGGTAGCTGATACTTACGTTCTAAAATTGCGCCTCGCCTTCTTGCCTCACTCGATGAAACCTTTTGTCCATGCATCAATCCATAATCAAAAAACTGACTCGCCTCTGGGTGTACTTCTTCAAGCAATGCCATAAACAAGCTTTCAAGACGCTCACTCTTACTACTCACGACGCCTATAGCATTGTTCAGTTCGTGTGAAATACCCGCCGCAAGTTGTGCCAGTGTTGTCATCTGCTCTGCTGTATGAAGTTTTTCCAGAGCTTTTTCTTTAGCAACCGCTTCCTGATGAGCACGTCTCTGACGACGATTAAGTTCGGCGACAATAACGGGCATGAATTGCGTACTAAGAGAACCGTAGATCTCTTCCTCAATGGCCCCACAATGTCTATCAATCCAACTTAGTGTGACATCCGTTTGAGCGATAACCGTCGAAGACGCCGTCCAGTTTCCAGAAAAGAAGCTGTGTACACCAATAAATGCTCCTTTAGATGCCGAGAACACTTTAACGTGACGACCTTCGTGCTCTTCATAATCTCCAGACAACTCGCCGGAATGCACATAATAAAGTCTATCGTTGTAGCCATCCTGCTGGAGGACTTTGCTCCCAGCAGGCAAGGTTACCGTTCTGTCTCCGTTTCTGAAATACCGCTCAACTAATGTGCGTTCTTGCTCGTTCATACTTTTGCTCGTTCACACCATCGTTCGTTGATAACACTGTTCGTTAATAAGACTGTTCGTTCATAACACTTCTCGTTCACTGAATGGTTCGTCAACTAGCCAATGAACCCAACCATATGAAGTGCAGCAACCATTACAAAACTTAGCAGCACACCCACCACACCTAACACAACACCCACTTTTGCCATCTGATGACTTTGTACATACCCCGTCGCATGAGCTAAGGCATTTGGAGGTGTACTGATTGGAAGAGACATACCCAGAGAAGCGGCAAATGTGACAACCAGAATCAATGTAACTTCGCCACCAAGTGCATTTAGTGAGGTCATTGACGCACCTAAGGCAGCCATAATTGGCATCAGTAAGTTAGCTGTCGCGGTATGTGACATGAAATTCGCCATCAACAAACATAAGAAAGCGGCGCCAAACAACACCACATAAGGGGAAAACTCACCAAACGGAATGCTGTGAACAACTAGTTCGGCTAGGCCTGTTTTATCCAGTGCTAAGCCTAGAGCAATACCACCAGAAACCAGCCACAACACATCCCACGATATTTTCTTAAGATCTTCTTTATTGATGATGCCAGTCACAGAAAACACAGCGACCGGAATTAATGCAACGGTATAAGAGTTCATGCCATGTAAATCGCCTACCAACCAAAGCAATATGGTGGCTGCGAAGGTGATATATACCACCAGAGCTTTCGGTGTTTTTAGAAATTTACCTTTAATCGTGAGTTCAATTTTTTGCTGATCTGCTTTGTATAAAGAGCAGATCAAAAACCAAGATAGCGCCATCATCACAACCACAAACGGCACACCAAACGCCATCCACTCTCCAAAGGTGATCAGATTGTCTCCAACGAGATATTTTAGCGCTATAGCATTAGGTGGAGTCCCGATTGGTGTTCCTATACCACCAATATTGGCTGCCACAGGAATGCACAGTGCAAACGCTATTCGCCCTGGGTCTTTTGGTCCAAAAACCGCAATCACAGGTGCCAAAATCGACAGCATCATCGCTGTAGTCGCCGTGTTTGACATAAACATCGAAAACACGCCAGTAATCAGCATCAAACCTAGCATGACGTATTTGGGATTTTGGCCGAACGGCTTGAGTAACACACGCGCTAAGTTAACGTCCAAACGATACTTAGTTGCGGCCATCGCTAAGAAGAAGCCACCTAAGAAAAGCATGATTATTGGGCTTGCAAACGTCGCCATGATGTCACTGTATTTCAGCAGATGCCCAAACTCTGGCTGCGACTCATTTAAACGAAAAAGTATGAGCCCTTTATCGGAAAGCATGAGCAATTCAAGGACAATGATGACGACCGACGTCGCGTAGATTGGGATAGGTTCAAATACCCAAAGCAGAGCTGCCAGTAAGAATATCGCGATAACACGTTGCTGAATAAGTGTCAGACCATCAAATGGGAACGCCGACAACGGCATAAGCAAAATGAGTAACGGAATTGCAATTGGAATAATGAATTTTAAGTAAGGGCGTATCATGGACACTCTTCCTAGCAGCTGGTTAATCCAATATCAAACACTGGAGTTAAGACTCCAGAATTCAAACCAATGGCTCCATTATGGAAGAGCAATTCTAAAATATTAGGAGTGAGATCAACGATTCAGCAATCCTTGAAAATAACATGTCAAAAATGAGGACTCAGGCACACTCGCAACGAATTGAGTACAGATAAATAAATGATGAAAAAGAAAAATCCGGCTTAAGCCGGATTTATGATTCACTGAACAAACGTTACTCATGCACGCCAAGTTTTACTTTGCCATTGGTCTTAAACCACAGCGCCTCTTTACGGCGACGACCAAGAAGAATTGGGCCATCATCGTAGAACAGGAAGTTCTTCCAATGACGTTTAAACACTGACCATTTAGTTTCAATAACATTGTATTTTTCATAGCAGAAATAGACGGTAACATCATCCTGCCAGTCAATATGGTCTAATACCGCTTGAGGTAGAGCTTCATCATCACTCTCCCACTCTGCCATCCAGTCAACTTCGTTAGACCAACTGCCCGCTTTACTCGGCCAGTCTTGAGAGCTGAAACGTTCTGCATCTGGACTCTGTGAACTCAAATTTTCTTTCCAATACTGAGCTGCTCGAAGTTGCGTCATAGGTTTTATCTGTGCCAAATCCTCTTCCGGAACTGGCATAGATTGATGGGTGAAAATCCATTTTCTTTGGTAATCATCCAAAGGCAAATACGACATGGAATGTCCTTAAGCTTTGAGCCATCCGTTTTCGGTGGCTTGTTCAATCATTTGCTGCGCATATTCCCACAGCGTATGTGAACCATCGTCAATACGGCGATTCACGGTTAATGCTTGTTGGCGAGTGACGCCATTTTCACGCCAACCAATGCCCTGATTATTAAAATTCAGCATCATCGGGATCAATCGGTCGAGCGCTTTCGCAAATTTTGCATCTGCGGTTTGTGCGGATTCAAATTCTCGCCATAAAGCAAACAGTTCTTCACCCTGCTCTTGTGGCAATAATCCAAACAGTCTTTGTGCAGCAGCAAGTTCTTTGGCTTCCTGCTCCTTTGACGCTGAAGAATCATATACAAAGGTGTCTCCAGCATCAATTTCAACCATATCGTGCATCAACAGCATTTTCAGCACTCGACTGATTTCGACAGGCTCATTGGCGTGTTCTTGCATGACTAAAGCCATCATAGCAACGTGCCAGCTATGTTCTGCGCTATTTTCCAATCGGTCATCTGCACATTGAATTCGAGTACGACGCAACACCGATTTTAATCTATCTAACTCCAATACCAGATTGAGCTGTTGCTGCAGTCGCTGATCCATCTTATTCCTCTTTCCAATGTGCGTTTATCAAAGACATCAGGTTATGGTCTTCCCATTTTCCATCTATCAAAATGTAATCTTTGGCGTGTCCTTCATGCAAGAAACCAACACGCTCCAATACACTTTCACTGCGTTTATTACGTGGAATATAAGCCGCCATAATTCGATGCATATTTTGAATAGAAAACATGTAATTGCATGCCATCTGCAATGCGCGAGTCATGGTTCCTTTTCCTTGCGCATCATGAGCTAAGGAATAACCAACATTACAAGTATGAACCGGAAAACGGTTTATGTTACTAAATGAAATCGTGCCAAGCATTTTATCCGATTTAGCATCGATAATGAGCAAGTAAAAACCCAAGCTCAACTTGTGTACCTCTGAAAGTTTCAGCAATCTTTGCTGCCAACCTTCAGTAGTAAAAAACGCCTCATCGCGTTTAGGATCCCACGGTTTTAAATGATTGCGGTTTTCTTTGAAGTAATTAGCGATGCGTTCTGCATCGCTAAACTGAGCGGTGACCAATAGTATTTCATCATCACTCTCAAACACCGATGTTGGCGTGCTGTATGAATCCATCAACGTTTCTTAATTCCATAATCTCGAAGCTTATTGGCAACCGATGTATGTGATACGTCCAAACGCTTCGCCAATTTTCGGCTAGAAGGGAAAGACTGATACAAGCGGTCAAGAACCTGCGCTTCATACTCTTTCATGATGTCGTCCAAAGAGCCATCAAGGTTAATGTTAGTCATACCTGCATTGCTACTTTCCAACTGAGGCAGATGGAAGAGATCAGCGGTAAGCACATCGTCTTGCAGCTCTGTAAGGGCTCGCAATACCATGTTATCTAACTGACGCATGTTTCCCGGCCACTGATATAAGGCGAGTTGGTCAAGTAGACCATCATCAAGCTTTGGTTTCACCATACCTAATTTGGTGGTGTGTTTAGCGATGAAAAGCTCCAATAGCGGCTGAACATCACTTGGACGCTCACGCAATGGTGGAATGGTCAATGTAAGTACGTTTAAGCGATAGAACAGATCTTCACGAAACTTACCCGATTCAGCCAGCTCCGCCAATTTGTAGCGAGTAGAAGCAATAACACGTACGTCGACGTGAATTTCATGCTCTTCACCCACACGGCGGAAAGTTCCGTCCTGCAAGAAACGTAACAGTTTTATTTGCAGATGCGGACTCATTTCACCGATTTCATCAAGTAATACAGTACCGCCATTGGCTTGTTCAAAAATGCCTTTGTGTCCTTGTTCGTGATTAAACGAACCCGGTGCGTGACCAAACAACTCGGTTTCTGCAACGTCATCAGGCATCGAAGCACAGCTTAGTACCAAGAACGGATGGTCGGCTCGGTCAGAGCGATTGTGACAAGCGCGCGCTAACATCTCCTTACCAGTGCCAGTGTCTCCTTCAATGAGCAATGGTTGGTCGAGCATCGCAAGTTTCTTCGCTTGTGTGATGAGCGCTTTATGCCTGTTGGATACACCGACAAAATGCTCAAAACCCAAGTTATTGTGCAAAGAGAGCTGGGTTTCCGTGGCAACACCCGTTACTCGTGGGCGAATGATCATCATGGCACTGGCAAAGGTCGACTCTTTGGATTCACCGGTGATATACACGGGCATCATTTCCATTAAGTAGTCCAAACCATCTAGAACGATTTCTTCACGTAAACGAGACTTGCTCCCTTCAATCCAGCGTTGGAAGTTGAAACTTGGTAGCAATGTCGAAATGTGTACACCATTTATATCAACGCTCTCTTTATTAAATAGCGAGAGAGCCGAATGGTTTGCCATATCCACCGAACCTTTCAGATCAATAGATAAAACAGCATCAGGAAGGTTGTTCAGTAAAGAAATAAGCTCCGTGTTATGCCTTTCCATCGGCATGAACTGAATTTTGCGTACATCTTTAACGCCGGAAATTCTGCGGATTTCAGCCATCAATTCACTGAAAGTTTCAAAATCAATGTCTGGGCAGTTTAAGTAAATGATTCCGGAAATATCGATTTCGATACCACGTAAATCGATATTTTTAGAAGCGAGTATGTCGAGTAACTCTCGAGTTAGACCAAGTCTGTCTTCGCAAAATACTTCAAGGCGCACTGAATGATTTCCCAATAAGAAAGTGTCACGAAAAGTTGACAGTAGTTTCTATCAAGGTCTGAAATGCGTCAAGTAATCTGTGTATTTTGGAGCGTTCTTTCTCTTATTTCACGGTCAGTGCGGTGACTTTCGCAACGATTTGCTTGCGTATTGCACTTAATTTTACAGCGCGATCTTTATGCCAAGGTAATGGTCGTAACAAAGTCATCGCTTTCAAGCCCAAACGAGCTGTTAAAATGCCCACTCCAATGCCTTGCCCTGCACGAGCAGAAACTTTTCCAGCTAAATCCATAGACAGCAGATCCATACTGGCATCGATCACGAGTTCACTAGCTCCTGCGGCAGCCATGTTAACCAATACAGATTTAAACAGTTTCAAACGAGACCAGTAGCCTAGTTCTACACCGTAAAGCTGTGCTAATTGGTCAATCATGGAGAAGTTACGCCATGCCACCAGCAACATGTCGGCAATAGCTAACGGACTAATCGCCACTAATGCTGCGGCTTCAGTCGAGAACTTAGAGACAAGCTGGGTCGCTTTTTTATCCTGTTCGCTCACCACCATCGCGTCATACATATCTAGAATTTCAGCATCACTGTGGCTATCACTGACGCTACTCTTCCAACGCTGATAGGCAGATGTTGAAGATAACACTCCACCTTGCTTCGCGAGCGATTCACAAAACGCCTCACCCTGACCAACTAAGTCTTTGGTCATTAGCGCTTCAGCCTGCTCTTGCGTAGAAAAATGGTTGCGTAACTTGCGAAGCTTCCAGAGCTCTCGCCCTATAGCGCCAAGCCCAAGAGACGCAAGCGTGGCAATAAAAACAGTCCAACCCAAACTTAGCCAATCTGAGCTTTGGATGGCTTGAAAGACGGAATCCAAAGCTTGCCATGTCACTAACCCGCCGAATCCCACCAGCAAGCTGGTCGCTAACCAACGACGTCCCCGTTTAGGTCGAATAATCTGTTCTAACTCTGTTTCTACGTCTGTCTCTTCAATTTCAGTGACTGAAGGAACGAATTTTTCTTGCTGAGAAAATTGCTTCTGCGCCGTCAGCTCGATGTTGTCAGTCTCTTTATCTAAAGATTGAGTGAAGACTTGTTTCGCTTTTAAATCGCTCATTTCAACTTATCTCCAATCAAGGTATCTAACGCTTTATCTATACGTATATGCTGGCAGGGCTCATCGTGACTTAATGCCATAGGTCTAAATGATGTGAAATCAAACTGATTGTTTAACCAAAAATCTGGATACGGCAATTTGCTTGGTACTTCACCCGGATACAAAGTGATCGACTCACCGGCTTCTGTAAAACCCTGTATCGCAGGAATCTTACCGTCACTAGTATCAATATGACCTGACTTAGTTGCTCGAACCGATGCCATGCTAATGCAGCTCATCTCAATATTTTCGTAGGCCGCTGATTGCCAAGCTGGATGAATCATCTGCTGAAGCAGCGACACCAAATTTCCATATTGATCAGGAGTTATATGATCCGCTTTGGTGGCTGCAAACAACACTTTGTCGATCTTGGGCGAAAAAATACGTTTTAAGAGACCATTTCTGCCATATCGGAAGCTATGCATGATTTGCTCAAGTGCACTGCGCATATCCATAAAGGACTCATGCCCAGCATTGAGAGGTGAAAGACAGTCTACCAATACAATTTGACGGTCAAAGGTCGAAAAGTGGTGTTTGTAGAACGCCTTGACCACTTTATTCTGATATTCCTCATAACGTCTTTTTAGCAGCGCTAATGCACTGTGCTTATCTGCTTTCGTTTCACCATCAAGATTTCGACATGGAAAGAATTGTAATACCGGCGCGCCTTCCAGTTCGCCTGGCAATACAAATCTGCCCGGTTGCACCCAATGCAGACCAGAATCCTTACACTTGTGCAGGTAATCTGTATATAGAGCAGCAATATGAGCCAAGGTTTTCTCACTTGCCTCTGCTGTGAGATCGAGCTTTTCTAGCTCCTCTAACCAAGGTTTTGCCAATTCAGCTCTAATACCATGCATAGCATTGAATTGTTGTGCAGACCAAGTAGCAAAATCTAGTTCAAGCATTGGCAAATCAAGTAGCCATTCTCCCGGATAATCAATAATGTCGAGATACAAAGTCGATGTACTGCTGATCAGCTTTTTGGTGCGCTTTTTGGTTTTGTATTTGATGGCGAGCCGAATCTCACTGACATCGCGGGTAGGTATCGGCCACTCTGGTGGCATAGATTGCAGTTGTACCATCGCTTCATCGTAGCCAAAACGAGGCACCATCAGATTGGTCTGCGGAACTCGTTTAGCACCAATGATTCTCTTGTCACGAGCGGCAGCAAGTAAAGGGAGGTTGTCATGGGTTGAAGTATGAAGCAGTTGATTCACCAAAGACGTAATGAATGCCGTTTTCCCTGCGCGAGAAAGCCCCGTTACAGCCAATCTCACATGCGCATCTAAACCACGATTAATTAAGTCATTCACTTCTTGGCGAATTCGCTTCATTTACAGTCTCCCAGAAATTCTTTAACGCATAATGACGCCACTAATCTTAATACGAGATGAATAAAAAAGCCCCTGAATAAAATCAGAGGCTTAGTATTCATTGTATGAGGACTAGTCTTCTTCAATGAGTTTGTAGATAACAAATAGTGCGATTTCCAACATAACAAACAGTACACAGGTAATAGTGACGTACTTATCGTCGTAGATGCTGATCCCATGAAGAATAAGGTCGTAGCCAACAAATGCACCGATAACCACGGCTATGAGGATTTGAAGAATTTTTATAAAGCGAGGCATGATGCTCTCCTGACGTTTCAATAAGTTAGATATTATTAAATTATTATATAGACAAAAAGTGCCGCTTTCGCCGCACTTTTTGTGATTTATTGGTCAATATAATCTTTGTTAAGAATTACTTGGCTGCTTCTGCAATTTTCACGCGCCAAGTATCTGGACCCATTTGGTGAGCATTCGCGCCGGTTGAATCGACTGCCACAGTAACTGGCATGTCTTCAACTTCAAACTCGTAAATCGCTTCCATACCTAAATCTTCGAAGGCAACCACACGTGCTTTCTTGATAGCTTTGGCAACAAGATACGCGGCACCACCTACCGCCATTAGATAAACGGCTTTGTGCTTCTTAATAGACTCTACAGTTGCTGCACCACGCTCAGCTTTACCGATCATACCCATAATGCCTACTTCTTCTAGCATCATGTCGGTAAATTTATCCATACGTGTCGATGTTGTTGGACCCGCAGGACCTACCGCTTCATCACCCACCGCATCAACAGGGCCAACGTAATAAATAAACTTATCTTTCAGATCAACGCCTTCAGGTAGCTTCTCGCCATTTTGCAGCATAGTCTGGATACGTTTATGCGCCGCATCACGGCCAGTCAAGATCTTGCCAGAAAGCAGCACAGTTTCACCGGTTTTCCAAGACTGAACTTCTTCCGCAGTGACAGTATCTAGGTTTACTCGACGAGTATTCGAACCCGCTTCCCAAGTAATTTTTGGCCAGTCTTCTAGTTTTGGTGGTGTTAGTTCAGCAGGACCTGAACCATCAAGAGTAAAATGCACGTGGCGAGTTGCTGCACAGTTTGGAATCAAACACACTGGCTTAGATGCTGCGTGTGTTGGTGCAGTTTTGATTTTAACGTCAACAACGGTTGTTAAACCGCCAAGACCTTGAGCACCAATGCCCAATTTATTTACACGGTTGAAGATATCAATACGCAATTCTTCTTCCGCATTTTGTGGACCACGAGCAATCAGCTCTTGGATATCAATGTGTTCCATCAACGATTCTTTTGCCAGAACTGCCGCTTTTTCAGCAGTACCGCCAATACCTATGCCAAGCATACCCGGTGGACACCAGCCTGCACCCATCGTCGGTAAGGTTTTTTCTACCCATTCTGCAATATCGTCAGACGGGTTAAGCATTACCATCTTAGTTTTGTTTTCACTACCGCCGCCCTTAGCCGCGATTTGAATTTCAACTTTGTCACCCGGAACCATATTGATATGCACAACAGCTGGCGTATTGTCTTTGGTGTTAATACGTTTACCAGCAGGATCCATCAGTACAGATGCACGTAGCGGATTATCAGGATTGGTGTAAGCCTGACGAACACCTTCGTCCACCATCTGCTGAACCGTCATATCAGTAGAGTCCCATTGAACTGCCATACCGATGTTCACGAAACAGGTAACAATACCTGTGTCCTGACAAATAGGACGATGGCCTTCTGCAGACATGCGAGAGTTGATCAAGATTTGCGCTATAGCATCTTTAGCAGCTTGGCTTTCTTCTTTGTTGTAGGCTTCTTCTAGGGCTTTGACAAAATCTAGTGGGTGATAGTAAGAAATGTATTGTAGAGCATCAGCTACACTACTGATTACGTCTTGTTTGCGTATTACCGTCATTGCGTGCCTCGTTATATTTATGCTTCCTTGAGCTGAGCTTAAACAGCTCACCTTTGAATCACGAAAATTGCGTAGGAATTGGTGAGCCCATCAAGTGGCTTTATGATACTCTTGCTTTCCTCAACGCGCCATTCGGTGATCAGTCTCTTTGTCACAATTTACCAAAATGACCATCTACTAAAATGAAGAACAACGAACAAAAAAGCATTCAGTCAAAAGCACTTACCTATCACGCGGATATTGCAAACCAACTGTTTGCGACAGTGGAAAACCACCCTTGGGCCATGCTGTTACGCTCTGCTTCAAAGACACATATTGATAGCCGTTTTGACATTTTGGTGGCCAACCCAATTGTTACTCTTACCACCTTTGGTGAAGAAACGATTGTTAGCGAGCCTTCAGGCATTACATCCTCATTGGAAGATCCTTTTACCTTAATCGCAGAGCTACAAGCACAGTACCTTCCAAGTCAAAGCTACAGTGAAACTCTTCCATTTGTTGGCGGCGCTGTCGGCTATTTTGCTTACGATTTGGGTCGCCGTGTTGAAAAACTCCCTGTTACGGCTCAGCACGACATTAATATGCCTGATATGGCTGTTGGTCTTTATGAGTGGGCAATTGTGGTTGATCACCACAGTAAAACGGCTCAGTGGATCGGTATTAACTTAGAACAATCCGAGCAATGGTTGAACGTAGAGCGTCAACAATCTCTTGATAAAGAAGTGTTTGCGTTAACCACACCTTGGCAATCCAACATGACTCAAGAGAGTTACGCATATAAATTTGCTCAAGTTCAGGAATATTTGAAATCGGGTGATTGCTACCAAATCAATTTGGCACAACGCTTTGAAGCGCACTATCAAGGCTCTGAATGGCATGCTTATCAAAAACTTGAGCGCCACAATCAAGCGCCATTTTCGGCCTTTATCCGCACACAACAAGGCGCGATTCTCAGTGTTTCCCCAGAACGTTTCTTGCAGCTAAGAGGAACGGAAATAGAAACCAAGCCAATCAAAGGTACTCGACCAAGAAGCGAAGATAAGATTCAAGATGAAGCTTATGCAACTGAACTGGCGAATGCTGAAAAGGATCAGGCTGAAAACCTTATGATTGTAGATCTGCTGCGTAACGATATCGGTCGTGTTGCGGCTCCCGGCTCAGTTCATGTGCCTAAATTGTTTGATATTGAAAGCTTCCCTGCGGTACATCACCTTGTGAGCACTATTCGTGCGCAGTTAGACAGCCAATATTCTGCCTGCGATTTATTGAAAGCAGGTTTTCCCGGTGGTTCAATCACTGGCGCACCGAAAGTACGAGCTATGGAGATTATTGAAGAGCTCGAATCTCACCGTCGCAGCGCTTACTGTGGTTCAATTGGTTATATCAGCCGTCATGGTCAAATGGATACCAGCATTACTATTCGTACGCTTGTTGCCCATGAAAACAAAATCTACGCTTGGGCTGGTGGAGGCGTGGTGGCTGACAGTCAATGTGAATCAGAATTTCAGGAAACATTGGACAAACTGAGCAGAATTTTGCCTATATTAGAAAGATAAGCCGAACACACGATAAGTCGGAACAACCATGTTGCGACTTATCTGGCTACTTCTAACGACAGTAAATTTATATACCTAGGAATTAAGCTATTAGATAAGCATTAAATCTTCTAGGTAAGCATCAAAGCCATTGGATAAGCATGAAAGCCAAAACACCGCTCACTAAAACGGAACTGATACAACGATTCCAACTTCATAGAACCGTTGACTATCATATTGAGTCCACGAGACGTTTTGACAAGATTCCTAAAGATTCGCTACGTAAAGCTTCAGTATTAATTGGCTTTGTTCAACGAGAACATGGTTTAAACATCGTGTTAACCAAACGAGCGGAGCACCTTAAACATCATCCGGGTCAAATCAGCTTTCCCGGTGGAAAGTACGAAGAGAGCGACCATACACTCTATCGAACCGCTATCCGAGAAGCAGAAGAAGAAATCGGCATCGCCGCTTCCGATATTGAAACCTTTGGGCAATTGCCTGAAATAATCACTATCAGTAAGTTTTCTGTGACACCGATTATGGCTTTCATTAATCCGGACTATCAGGCAACAATTGACCCGAATGAAGTTGAGGAAGTATTCGAAGTTCCGGCTGATCACTTACTCGACAAAAACAAACTCTACACCGGCGTTTTTCAGGTCAAAAGTCAACCACATAGAATATTTGCCATCCCCTATCAGCGACATTTCATTTGGGGAATGACGGCGCAAATCATTCAGGCTTTGCAACGTCACATCAATATCCATCACAAATAAATCAAACTTATTAACATAAACACTGATTATAAATTAAACACAAGCATACAGCATTGGTACAACCTTCGTTAGAATTAGTTTTTCTAATCTCTAATCCTAAAATAACTCATGTGTGGCACGTAGTTTTCGTGATCTGTCTGCTGTTTTTATTAAACAACCTACTCACTAAACACTTGATGTGATTTACATCAACTTTTTTTGCAACACAAAAATAGAGAATTGCGCCCGAAATTATTTTCCCATAAAAAATTGAGATATAAAAAATGAACACATCGATTGCTATCGAAAAATCAGAACAATCTTCTAATAAATGGACTTATCAAGATTTTGCATGGACTCTCTCACTTTTTGGTACAGCTGTAGGAGCAGGTGTACTATTTCTTCCAATTAAAGCGGGTGCGGGTGGTTTTTGGCCATTAGTTATTCTTGCTTTAATTGCTGCTCCAATGACTTGGTTTGCTCACAAAAGCTTAGCGCGTTTTGTACTATCCGCTAAAAACCCAGAAGCAGACATCACAGACACTGTTGAAGAACATTTCGGTAAAACTGGCGCAAACCTTATTACTTTCGCTTACTTCTTTGCCATCTACCCTATTGTTCTTATCTACGGCGTAGGTATCACTAACACGGTAGACTCATTCCTTGTAAACCAAATTGGCATGGAATCTATGCCACGCTGGTTACTATCTGGCTTATTGATCGCAGCAATGACTGCTGGTGTGGTATTTGGTAAAGAGCTGATGCTGAAAGCAACTTCAGCAATGGTTTACCCACTTGTTGCAATTTTGTTTGCCCTCTCATTCTACCTAATTCCAGAATGGAACAGCTCAATGGTAGAAGTAACACCTGAGTGGTCTACAATGCCTTCTGTTATTTGGTTGGCAATTCCAATCATCGTTTTTTCATTCAACCACAGCCCTGTTATTTCACAATTCTCTAAAGAGCAACGAATTAAGCACGGTGACAATGCCGTTCAGAAAACTGACGCAGTTACTGGCGGCGCTGCAATGATGCTGATGGGTTTTGTAATGTTCTTTGTATTCTCTGTGGTTCTTTCTCTGTCTCCAGAGCAACTTGCAGACGCTCAGGCTCAGAACATTTCGGTACTTTCTTACCTAGCAAACATCCATGAGTCACCATTGATCTCATACATGGGTCCTCTGGTTGCGTTTGCTGCGATCACTTCAAGCTACTTCGGTCACTTCCTAGGTGCTCATGAAGGTCTTGTTGGTCTGATCAAATCGCGTTCACAAACACCAGTAAACAAAATTGAAAAAGCGTCTCTACTGTTCATCGTTATCACTACTTGGATCGTTGCTATTGTTAACCCAAGCATCCTTGGAATGATTGAAACAATGGGCGCACCAATGATTGCCGCTATCCTATTCTTAATGCCTGTATTTGCAATGAACAAAGTTCCTGCAATGGCGAAGTACAAGACTTCTGCTCCTGTGCAAATTTTCACAGTTATTTGTGGTCTTGCAGCCATTAGTTCTGTAATCTACGGCGCGTTTTAATCCCAAACTTTGTAAAGTCCGATTAAACTAAAAATATAATAGTAATAAACCTCCTTTTTAAAGGAGGTTTAGTTTGAGGTAATCACTATGATTAGTGTGTTTGATATCTATAAAATTGGCATCGGTCCTTCGAGCTCACATACAGTTGGACCAATGAAAGCCGGTAAACAATTTATTGATGACTTAAGCTCAATGGATAAGCTACAAGACATCACTAAAATTACCGTTGACGTTTATGGATCATTATCGCTGACAGGGAAAGGTCACCATACAGATATTGCTATCATCATGGGTCTTGCGGGTAATACCCCTGAGCATGTTGATATCGACAGTATTCCAGGTTTTATTGCGAACGTTCAGCAAACTGAGCGTCTTCCTGTTGGTACGCACAATCATACTGTTGCTTTTCCACGTGAAGATGGAATGGTATTCCATAGAAGCTTTTTGTCATTACACGAGAACGGCATGTCAATTCATGCGTGGATCGGTGATGACGTTGTTTACAGCAAGACCTACTACTCTATCGGCGGCGGCTTCATTGTTGATGAAGAGCATTTCGGTCAGAAAGAGCAAGCTAAGGTTGCTGTACCTTATCCGTTTAATACAGCTGAAGAGCTGGTTAACCAGTGTAAAGAGAGCGGGCTTTCTATCAGCACACTAGTGATGGAAAACGAAAGAGCGCTTCACACTGACGTTGAAGTGAAAGAGTATTTCGCGAATATCTGGCGCACCATGCAAGAATGTATGGATCGCGGTATGAACACCGAAGGTATTTTACCAGGTCCACTACGTGTACCTCGTCGCGCTGCGGCACTTCGTCAACAGCTTCTGACATCTGAAAAGATTACCAACGATCCGATGGCAGTTGTTGACTGGGTAAACATGTACGCATTCGCAGTGAATGAAGAAAACGCAGCGGGTGGACGTGTAGTTACTGCACCAACTAACGGTGCGTGTGGCATCATCCCTGCTGTACTTGCTTACTACGACAAGTTCATCCAGACAGTAACTGAAAAAGATTACACTCGTTACTTTGCCGCTTCTGGAGCAATCGGTGGTTTGTACAAGCAAAACGCTTCAATCTCTGGTGCTGAAGTAGGCTGCCAAGGCGAAGTGGGTGTTGCATGTTCTATGGCCGCAGGCGGTCTTGCTGCTCTGTTAGGCGGTAGCCCAGAGCAAGTGTGTATGGCAGCTGAAATTGCTATGGAACACAACTTAGGTCTAACGTGTGACCCTGTTGCAGGACAAGTGCAAGTACCATGTATTGAACGTAATGGTATTGCTGCTGTAAAAGCGATCAACTCTACCCGAATGGCAATGCGCCGTTCATCAGCACCACGCGTGTCTCTTGATAAAGTCATTGAAACTATGCTGGAAACCGGTAAAGACATGAACGCAAAATACCGTGAAACCTCACAAGGTGGTTTAGCAGTTAAAGTTATCTGTTAATCGCGAGTTTTTGCTCTGTTAAATGAAAGCCTGAAGATGATTCTTCAGGCTTTTTTCTTTTCTAATCTACCATTTCTTGACTTACCTTTACTTAGTTTTACTTTTTGAACGCTTGTTAAAAAAAGCTATTCGCTTAAAAATGGTTCTCATTACTGCTGTTCATAATTCGGAATCATTTCATCCACATGGCTATACGTATCACAACTAAAAAAGTCTTCGTCGTGCTGGCGCTTATCGCTGGTATCGGTGGCGCTGGTTACTACTTTTATCCCAAAGAAGCGCCGCCAAGTTTCGCAACCGAAACGGTCCATAGAGGCAACATAGAAAACACAGTGCTTGCCACTGGTATGCTGCAAGCGTCTAAACTGGTTGCTGTTGGTGCTCAGGTTTCCGGTCAGATTGAAAAGCTTGGTGTAAAGCTCGGTGATGAGATCAAACAAGGCGACTTAGTGGCTCAAATTGATAGCCTTACACAACAAAACAGCCTTAAAGAAGCTAACGCGTCACTAAGTAGCCTGAAAGCACAAATCAGCGCTAAACAAGCACAAATTCGTCAGGCTCAGTCAGAATATACGCGTCAAAAGTCGATGCTTGCGGATAAGGCAAGTTCACAAGCTGATTATGAATCTGCTGAAGCAAACCTAGCAATCTACAAAGCAGAGCTAGAACAGCTAAAAGCTGAGTTAGAACAAGCCAAGATCAGTGTCGACAGCGCGCAAGTTGACCTCGGTTACACAACGATCAGTGCACCAATGGATGGCACTGTGGTTTATAGTGCGGTAGAAGAAGGTCAAACGGTTAACGCGAACCAAACTACCCCAACAATTATCGAACTGGCACAGCTAGACCGCATGACAGTAAAAGCACAGATTTCAGAAGCAGACGTGGTAAACGTTAAGTCAGGTCTACCTGTTTACTTCACAATTTTAGGCAAACCAAACCACCAATATCATGCAACTTTAAGAGCGATTGAACCGGGTCCAACACTAATGGATGGAGATGACAGCGATCTTTCCGTTAGTAACGATGAAGCCATCTACTACCACGGTCTTTTTGAAGTGGATAACCCAGACCGAACACTTCGTATCGGTATGACAGCGCAGGTATCGATTGTATTGAACAAAGCTGAAAATGCACTACTGGTGCCAGCTCAAGTCATTCTCAAACAACCGGGAAAAACGCCGCGTTATCAAGTTCCAGTATTGGTCAATGGTCAGCAAGAAATGCGTGATGTGACCATTGGTATCAACAACAAAATCTTTACTGAAGTCACCAGTGGACTAGAAGAAGGCGATCAAATTATTGTTGGAACACCAAGTGCCGGTGGTACGCGTTCTAGCCGTATGGGTCCACCGAGGATGTTTTAATGTCTCGTCCATTACTTGAAATATCCCATATTTATCGTAGCTTTGCGGCGGGTGACGAAGAGTTAACAGTACTTAAAGACGTTAACCTAACCATTGAACGTGGTGAGATGGTTGCTATTGTCGGAACGTCTGGCTCTGGTAAGTCAACACTGATGAACATTCTTGGCTGCCTTGATCAACCAAGCAGCGGCGATTACTGGATTAACGGTCGAAATACATCACAACTCAACTCAGACCAACTGGCTGAGCTACGCCGTGAACATTTTGGCTTTATCTTCCAACGCTACCATCTGCTTGGTGATTTAACCGCCGTTGGTAACGTTGAGATCCCCGCAATCTATGCAGGCAGTGATAAGAAAGCACGTCAAGAGCGCGCGGAAAAATTACTTACTCGCCTTGGTCTTGCTGACCGTCTGGATCACAAACCGAACCAATTAAGTGGTGGTCAGCAGCAGCGTGTTTCCGTTGCTCGTGCATTAGTTAATGGTGGCGATGTCATACTAGCTGACGAACCAACAGGTGCACTTGATAGTAAAAGTGGCGAAGAGATGATGATCCTGCTGCAAGAGCTTCATCAGCTTGGTCACACTATCATCATCGTTACCCACGATTTGAAAGTCGCTCAACACGCAGATCGAATTATTGAAATCAAAGATGGTGAAATACTTAGTGACACCGTCACAAAAAATGAACTGATTGCACAGAACAGCGATAGCGTAAAACCTTCTCCTGCTACAGATGTATTAGAAAAAGGTCGTAATCTATTCGACAGTTTGTGGGAAGCGCTAAAAATGGCGTTGGTAGCCATGTCTAACCACAGGCTCAGAACTTTCCTGACCATGCTAGGTATCATTATCGGTATCGCATCGGTTGTTTCAGTAGTCGCTCTGGGTAATGGTTCGCAGAAATCGATTCTCGAAAACATCTCAGCAATGGGTACAAACACGATTGACATTATGCCGGGGACTGGTTTTGGTGACCGACGCTCAGGGAGAGTGAGAACCTTAACCGCAGCCGACGCTGAAGCGCTAAAGAACTTACAGTTTATTGATAGCGTTACACCAACATTGAGCACCTCTGTAACTTTGAAATATGGAAACCAAGCCGTGACAGCTTCAGTACAAGGCGTGGGACCGGATTATTTCCGTGTGCGCGGCTATGAACTGGCGAATGGTCAATATTGGGATGATTCCAGCGTGTCTTCTATGGCTCAAGAAGCGGTGATTGATAACAATACCCTCAAATCATTGTTTCCTGATCAAAACCCGATTGGTGAAGTGATTTTCGCCGGTAATTTACCGATTCGCATCATAGGTGTTACCAAAGCGAAAGAGAGTGCATTTGGTAATAGTGATTCGCTCAACATCTGGGTTCCCTACACCACGGTCAGTGCGCGTATGGTTGGGCAGAACTATCTGAATCGAATCTCAGTACGCGTTGATGACAACACACCTAGTGAAGCCGCTGAACAAGCAATTATTCAGCTGTTAAAAATGCGCCACGGTACTGAAGATTTCTTTACTATCAACACGGACACCATCCAACAGAACATTACCAAAACGACTGCGACTATGACTTTATTGATCTCTGCCATTGCGGTGATTTCTCTAGTCGTTGGCGGCATAGGTGTCATGAACATCATGTTGGTTTCAGTTACAGAACGTACCCGTGAGATTGGCGTGCGTATGGCGGTTGGTGCAAGACAAAGTGACATTCTTCGCCAGTTCTTGATTGAAGCAGTATTAGTTTGTTTGTGTGGCGGCACCATTGGTATTGGTATGGCTTATTTAATTGGCGTTGCGTTCGCCACGTTTGGCAGTAGTTTTACTATGATTTATTCAACAACATCGATCGTTTCTGCATTCTTGTGCTCCACCCTTATTGGCGTACTGTTTGGCTATCTTCCTGCGAAGAATGCCGCACAGCTAAACCCAATTGACGCGTTATCTAGGGAGTAAGCCATGTTACGTCGATACAAATACTCCACTCTTGCCCTGTGTGTCGTGTTGGCAACCGGCTGCGTGACTCGCTCAGAATTTCCTGAACCGGAAGTGCAAGTACCACAAACATGGCAATCTTCACAGCAAGTGGCGAGTGAGCAATCTTCTTCAGGGCAATCTTCTTCTGATAAGCCTTCTTCGGAAGACACATCTCCTGCAATCAGTCATTGGTGGACAAGTTTTAACGACGAACAACTCAATCAATTGGTTGAGAAAGTTCTCGCGACCAACAGCGATTTAGCCATTGCTACGCTGACATTAAAACAAGCTCGTTTAGAAGCTAATTTAGCCGGAAGAGATCTCTACCCTGACCTATCAGGAAGCGTCTCCGCTGATGGCTCACGCTATTTAGATAGCGGAGTTTCAAGTGAAAGTTATCAAACCGGGCTGTCCGTCAGTTACGAAGTAGACCTGTGGGGCAAACTTTCAGCTGCCGCGGATGAGAGTGAATGGACAGCGCTTGCGAGCTTAAAAGAACGTGAAGCGACAGCCCAAAGTTTAGTTGCAACTACGGCGCAACTCTATTGGCAAATAGGCTATCTGAATCAGCGTATTGAACTCAGTAATAGTGATATTTCCGATGCAACGGACACCTTAAAGCAAGCCCAGAGTCAGTTCAACAATGGCTCTGTTACTCGACTTAATGTTTTGGAAGCTGAGCGCTCCCTCGCTGGGCTGGAAGCCACACATCGTGATTACTTGCAGCAGCTAACAGAGGCACAAAACGCTTTCGCTATCTTGTTTGACCAAGCGCCACAGCAAATGGTGAAAGAGATTAAAGCACTGCCAGAAGGCGCATTGCCAGAAATCGCATCAGGTGTACCTGCGGATGTCTTGAGCCGTCGTCCCGACATCAAACAAGCACTCTATGAGCTGAAAGCTACATTTGCAGCCAAAGATTCTGCCGATGCTGCATACTTTCCAACGTTAACCTTAACGGGCGCCCTAGGTGGATCGTCTGAACAGCTTCGCAACTTACTGAGCGACCCATTGGGCTCAATTGGCGCTGATTTGACGATGCCGTTCCTCAACTGGAACACCATGCAGATCAATCAAGATATCGCGCAAGTGAAATACGAATCTGCGATCATTTCATACCGCAAAGCGCTCTATACCGCGTTTCAGGATGTGGATAATGCCCTATCTGCTCGTGAAAACTATCAGTATCAGGAAGAGAAACTTCAGAAACAGTATGACAGCGCAGCAGAAGCGGCTCGCATTTACGCCAGTCAGTATAAATATGGCGCAATTGACATCACGACCTTGCTTGATGCTCAGGACAATGAGCGCAGTGCAAAAGCGTCACTGTTGGAAAACCGTTATAACCAGCTAGTCAATCTGACGACCATCTATCAAAGCCTTGGTGGTGAAGATTTGGTTCCGTTGGAGGAGTCTGATAACACCGAGCAATAGCAGATCAGCTATTCACAAACAGAACGCCAATCGACAAACAGATCGATTGGCAACGTAAAAAGAGAAACGTGCATTATTGCGTTTCTCTTTTTGTTTGGCTTAAAGAAATGTTTAGTTAAGGTGCAGGGCTATACAGCCTTGGAGAACCACTGTGAGGCAGATGAATCAGGTTAAGATGATTTCTCCTTGCCCACTCCACCGTTAACGACGTTGGAGCAGACAAACACACCAATGTCGCGATCTCTGCTCTTACCGCTTTATGAATGAGTTCTAAACTGCAACGACTCGTCACAATGGTAAAACCACTCCTAGGATTTATCTGCTCCGATGCCATCGCTCCAATCAACTTGTCTAACGCGTTGTGTCGACCAATGTCTTCTCTGCAAAGCACTATCTCTCCTTTTGCATTGGCAAATAACGCCGCATGCAAAGCACCTGAGATTTTAGCCGCTTGTTGATGTTGGGAAATTTTCTCTCTCAGTCCTTTAAAAACTAAACAGCTTGGTGGCAATGTTGGAACAAGTGGACGCAAATCGGGCAAAGCCTGTTCTAGAGCTTCAACGCCGCAGATACCACAGCCAGTAGTACCAGCCATATGGCGACGTTGATTTTTCAAGTTCCAGAAAGCGCGATTGCTGATTTCCACTTCAGCAAAATGAGACTCACCCTGCCCGCCGATCTCAATGTCTTTAATTTCACTAAAACCGGTGACAATCCCTGCGCTAAGACTGAATCCTCGCACGAAATCCTCGAGATGACCGGGAGTAACCATCATCACCGCTTGGTTAATACCGTTGTAACTGATCGCCAACGCAGATTCACTGGCTAGCGGGGTATCTAATATTTCACTTTCGCCAGTTAACTCTCGATAACGAAGTGAACTCGGGGCTGGTGGTGCTTGGTTGAAATCATGCAGCTCGATAAAAGTATCTGTGTTTATGGTACAGCTCATATCACTACCTCACTGCCTGAATGCGTGCTGATTTCGCCAATGGTGCTTTACCAATACCAAATAAGTTTTTTGCTTCAGCAAAGCACTGATCCACCAATGCCGATGAAGGCTCTTGTTTACGTTTGAGTAATACCAAAGGTGAATGCACCACCGCTTTCTCAATCGGGATAATACGTAGCTGTTCATTGAGCTCGGCTAAACCAGAATTCAACGGCATAATTGCGCAGCAAAGCCCGCTAGTAACGGCTTGGATCAGGTGAAAAGTTGAATTACTTTCGATGACAGTTTGCGGCACAAGCCCTTTGCTGCCAAAACTCAAATCGATGGAATGACGATAGTGCATTCCCTTTGATAGCAAGCCTAACGGGATGTTGTTTAGTGACTCCCACATCACTTCTTCTTCTGCGAAGTCGAAATAGCGGCTGTCATATAGTATTCCCAAGTCTGTTGAACTCATTTCAATCACATCAAAATAACTGGTATTGACCTGATCGATATAACACATGCCCAAATCCAGTTGGTTACGATTGAGCTGGTCTATGATCTGCTCAGAAGCCATAGACATAATCTGAAAACGCAATTCAGGAAAGAGTTCTGACAGTGGTTTAATAAGCTGCATTGGGTTTTGACTTGCTAAAGGAACCATGCCCAATCTTAGTGAGCCCACTAACTGACCACGGCAGTTTGCCGCTTCAGCGTGTAAGCCGTCATGCGCAGCTAATACCGTTTTCGCCCAAGCAAGAATTCGGTCCCCTGCTTCGGTAAATCCTTCAAAACGTTGGCTTCTGGTGATCAATTCAAGCTCAAGCTCTTCCTCAAGACGCCGAATTCTCATCGACAATGTTGGCTGCGTGATATGACACAATGCCGCCGCTTGGCCAAAATGTTTGGTCTGATCTAAGGCGATTAGATACTTGAGTTGTTTGATGTCCATTGTCGATTGCTTTGCCTAAGGTGTTTTTTATTTGAGCGCGTTGCCGTCAATTTTTAGCAAATAAACTTCTGTTGCAATAATTGATCTAAATCAAGACTATTCCTCTAAAATCCTACGGTCAAATCTAATTTATCTATAGCGTGATAGATAGTGACTATTACAAAAATGACGACTGAATAAGGGATGGGATGATTATTGGAATTAAATTTAAGCAATTAAGCGACACATCAATAAATTATGTTTATCACCACGTAATTTCTCCAATTTGCCTAGTGCCATAGATTTTATTTATCACTCAGTCGGTAATATCAATTGGACGCATATCTTACAACGCAATAATCTTTGATTTAGATCAAGGCATCATATCAGCCGATCCATTCAGAAGTTAAAAAGCAGTAATCAGGATTCTTTAAAACCACAACAAACCGTTTTACTACTTCCGCCTTATCCACATATCGCGCCTGTTTTCACCGGTACTCCTGCTTACTGTCGTTCCTGTACGTTAGGAGTAAAGTCGTGAGTCAAAAAGAACAAATAAAACAATACAATGGTCCTGCTGGTGGCTGGGGAGCACTGAAAGCCGTCACGAAAAGCTGGTGGGGCAGCGAGAATGCCGTTAAAAATATACGAACCATGCTTAAAACTAACCAGAATGGCGGCTTTGACTGCCCAGGTTGTGCATGGGGAGAATCACCAGAAAGTGGCAAAGTAAACTTCTGTGAAAATGGTGCGAAAGCAGTGAACTGGGAGGCAACCAACCGTGTTGTAGACCCTGAGTTTTTCGCCACCCACAGTGTCTCCTCGCTATTGAAACAAACCGACTACTGGCTTGAGTATCAAGGTCGTATTACTCATCCAATGAAGTACGACTCAGCAACGGACCACTATGTACCCATCAATTGGGACGATGCATATCAACTGGTTGCTCAACATCTCAATCAACTTGAATCACCACATCAGGCTGAATTCTATACTTCGGGACGTGCGAGTAACGAAGCGGCGTTTTTATATCAGCTTTTTGTCCGCGCTTTCGGTACCAACAACTTTCCTGACTGCTCTAACATGTGTCACGAAGCCAGCGCCATCGGCATGAAAGATACGATTGGTGTTGGTAAAGGTACGGTGATTTTTGATGATTTCGCCAAAGCCGATGCCATCTTTGTGATTGGTCAGAACCCAGGAACCAACCACCCACGTATGCTTGAACCTCTTCGTGAAGCGGTCAAACGTGGCGCGCAAGTCATTTGTTTAAACCCGCTGAAAGAGCGTGGTTTGGAGCGTTTTCAAAACCCACAAGTTCCAATTGAAATGCTGCGTAATGGTTCAAAACCAACCAACACAGCCTATTTGAGACCAGCTCTCGGTGGTGACATGGCAGTGTTTCGTGGTATCGCTAAATTCCTACTGCAATGGGAACGCGAAGCAGTAAAAACCGGTGGTAAAGCTGTTTTTGATAGAGATTTCATCAACGACCATACCATTGGGATTGATGAATATTTGAAAGAAGTCGATGCCACAACATGGGAACATATTGCAGAACAATCTGGCTTAGAGCTACATGAAATCGAAACCGTTGCCGATATGTATCGCCGCTCAGAGCGTGTGATCATGTGCTGGGCAATGGGACTTACTCAGCATCGTCACTCAGTACCTACGATTAAAGAAGTAGCGAACGTGCAAATGTTGCGCGGCAACGTAGGTAAGCCCGGAGCAGGTCTTTCTCCTGTTCGTGGACACAGTAACGTACAAGGTGACCGTACTATGGGTATTGATGAGAAACCATCGACTGCCCTTTTAGATAGCATTGAGCGTCGCTTCAATTTCAAAGTACCACGCGAGATTGGTCACAACACCATCCAAGCGATCAAAGCAATGGAAGAGCAACAGTCGAAAGTGTTCATTGGTTTAGGTGGCAACTTTGCCCAAGCAACGCCGGATACTGAACGTACTCACCTTGCAATGAAAAACTGTAATCTAACCGTTCACATTTCAACCAAACTCAACCGTTCTCACTTAGTAACAGGTAAAGATGCCCTTATCCTTCCTTGCTTAGGACGTACAGAAATTGATGTTCAAGATCATGGGCCACAAGGTATCACTGTTGAGGACACATTCAGTATGGTTCATATCTCCTATGGTCAATTGAAACCTCGCTCGGAACATTTACGTTCAGAACCAGCCATAATTGCCGGAATTGCGCATGCGACTTTAGGTTGTCACCCAATTGACTGGAACTGGGCAATTCAGGATTACGAACGTGTCCGCGATTTAATTTCTGAAACCATCCCAGGTTTTACCGATTTCAATCTTAAGCTCCGTAATCCGGGTGGCTTCCATCTGGTAAATCCAGCCGCTGAACGCCGATGGAACACTACATCAGGAAAAGCACAGTTTAGTGATAGCGCGTTGCCAAAACAGCTGATTAATGAAGCAGTGTTAGAGCAAGGCAATAAGCCTGATTTGATTTTGCAAACTATGCGTTCACACGACCAATACAACACTACTCTATATGGATTGAATGATCGCTATCGAGGCGTATTTGGCATGCGCGAAGTGCTGTTTGTAAACGAGGAAGATATTGCCAAACTGGGTTTCCAGAATGGTGACAAAGTCGATATGGTTTCGCTTTGGGAAGACGGTGTAACTCGTAAAGTACAAGGCTTTACCTTAGTCGCTTACGATATTCCTAAAGGCCAAGCTGCGGCGTATTATCCAGAAACCAATCCGCTTGTACCTTTGGATAGCTATGGTGAAAGAACCTTTACACCAACGTCTAAGTTCATCGCAATCAAGCTTGAAAAAGCCTCATCAGATGAAATTCAACGTTCAAAAGTTGAATAAAAGAATCTGAATTAGCAAACACAAAAAAACCACCTGACACTTCATGCATTGTTTAGCGATATAAAGTTAAACGATGCAGAGTTAAGGTGGTTTTCTTTATCAGCTTAAATCTTTAGCGATTAAGCAGTTAAACCTTAAAAGCTCTTTAAGCTTCGCCAGTATAGATACAGCCAGCCGTACAGGTTTCTTTGATTTCAACTTTGCTCAGCAAAGGCAAAGAAGGTTTTAGCTGTTGCCAAATCCACTTAGCAAGAACTTCACTGGTCGGGTTTTCTAACCCTTCAATATCATTCAGATAGTAGTGATCCAATCTGTTGTAGATTGGTTTGAATGCCGCTTTGATTTCTGCAAAATCCACCAGCCAACCTGTATGAGGATCAACATCACCAGCAACATATAGGCGAACCAAAAACGAGTGTCCATGCAGGCGACCACACTTATGCCCTTCTGGCACATGCGGTAAGTGGTGTGCGGCTTCAAACATGAACTCTTTGTAAATTTCGGTCTTCATATAATGGTCAGTCTATCAATCTGGCTAGAAAAAAGAGGCGCAATAGTAGTGAATCTGACGCGAGTAAACAAGCTTCTGAGCTGACTTTTCACTGCAATTTGAGTTTGAAAAAAACAATAATTCGATGTCGAAATTATGGCATCAGCGTCAAAAAAATGAGCACACCATTTCTGTGTCACAAAACCCAATTCCATATTTTGTGTGTGGTCACAGTAACTTAAACACACATTTTCCCTTTGATTTCTAGCGTCTATATTTATTTAAGAAAAAACTTAATAACAATAAGACAATTATGAGCTCAACGATTACATCCAAACTGCTTTTAACACTAGTGACCGTTTTCGCACTGGTGTTGGCTAGTTCAACAATTTATCAGTCTATCCAACAACGTGATTTGATTAACTCTGTATTGGGTGAACAGTTACACGATAAAGCCAGTAACTATTTCGACAGCCTCAATATGATGATGCTGACCGGCACAATGGCGCAAAAAGAAACGTTACGCCAGAAGGCATTAGCACAAGATGGTATCGAACAAGTTCGTGTTCTACGTTCAGACTTGGTGAGCAAACTCTATGGCCCAGGTCAGCCAAACCAAGCACCTGTCGATGACATTGATAAACGCGCATTGAAAGGTGAATACATCTTAGAGCCGATTGAAGCAAGTTGGGGTAAAGGTATCGTTGTAGCACTACCGATGAAATCGAGCGAGAACTACCGAGGCACTAACTGTGTCGCTTGTCATATGGCGCCAGAAGGTGAAGTACTAGGTGTTATTCGCCTTGAATACAACTTGAGCCATATTAATGGACTGATTAATCAACGCACTTGGTTGGGTGTGGGAATTATGGCGGCAATATCCATTGTCGGCTTTCTGATTACTCTTACGCTTATCAAACGATTCATAGTTCGACCACTGCAAAAAACAACATTATTTATGAGCGAAGTCAGCAGCAGTAAAGATCTATCTCAAAGGCTCAGCAACGCCAAAAAAGATGAATTAGGACAATTAGCAACTTCAATTAACTCTTTAATGGATACAGTTTCAGACAGTTTGCAACAGGTTCAAAACACATCTCACTCCCTAGCCTCTTCTGCCAATCAATTAACGGATGTAGCGCAGGTAACGGATCAAGCTGCCAACAATCAGCAAAGTGAGACATCCGATGTACAGTACAACATTGAAGAGATGCAGAATAAGCAACATGAAGTTGAAGTGTCGACGTCGGATGCCGCTCTACTAGTCAAACACACTACAGATGTTGCTCAAACCAGCGCCAAGCAAGCTCACTCAGCCAGTGAGGACATCAAAAACTTGGTCGGTGACATTGAAGATGTGAAAAACAAGATTGCTCAGCTTAATAATCAGACTGGCGAGGTGACGACCATATTAGGTGTCATCAAAGGCATCGCAGAACAAACTAACCTTCTTGCTCTAAACGCTGCAATAGAAGCGGCACGTGCTGGAGAACAAGGTCGCGGGTTTGCAGTCGTGGCTGATGAAGTCAGAAATCTTGCGTCTCGCACCTCAGAAGCAACTGGAAACATTGAGAAAATTATTGCTCAGTTCCAAAAAGAAAGCCAAGAGTCGATGGTATCTGTCGATAGTGTTTGTTCTCAGGCTCACACCCGTTCCAATGAAATAGAAGAACTTTCTTCAGCTATGACCAATGTGGTTGTCGAGATGAAACAAGTACTGGAACACACGGAGAGCATACAACGCCAAACACAGATGACGACTCAAGTGAGCAAAAATGTTCAGCAGAAAGTGGAAGTGATCGCACGTCATGCACAAGACACCTCTCACTCTGCGACAGAAACGCGCGAAATTAGCTTAAATCTAGAGCAATTGTCACAGCAACTGGAGTCTTTGCTCAATCAATTTACTCTTTCGCGTAAGAATTAACCATCAAACTGAGATTAAAGGTTGAAGCTGACGAATTGACAGGTAATATGTCCCGTTGAATTAATAAGAATTCTATCCAACCCAATGCATCGTCTATTTAATCAACAATAATGACGAAATTCAGACATTGGGTTGAATGTTTACCTCAATGGAGACTATATCAAACATGACTTACGCGCCTGTAACAGACGTACTTGGCGGCAAGCTAGCAGTAGACAGTGAAGTCACTGTACGCGGCTGGATCCGTTCACGTCGTGATTCCAAAGCTGGAATCTCTTTCCTTGCCATTTATGACGGCTCTTGTTTCGACCCGATTCAGGCCGTGGTCCCAAATAATCTTAATAATTACGAAAACGAAGTATTAAAGCTAACAACTGGCTGCTCTGTTGAAGTAACAGGTAAGATTGTTGAGTCTCCAGCGTCTGGTCAAGATTTCGAACTAGCGGCAACGGCTGTAAAAGTGGTTGGCTGGGTTGAAGATGCTGATACATACCCAATGGCGAAAACTCGTCACTCTATTGAGTATCTTCGTGAAGTTGCACACCTTCGCCCACGCACTAACGTCATTGGTGCGGTTGCTCGTGTACGTAACTCTCTTTCTCAAGCAATTCACCGTTTTTACCATGAGCAAGGCTACTTCTGGATGTCTGCTCCGCTTATCACAGCTTCAGATGCTGAAGGTGCTGGTGAGATGTTCCGCGTATCAACGCTTGATATGGCTAACCTGCCACTAGATGACAAAGGTAATGTTGATTACAACGAAGACTTCTTCGGTAAAGAAACGTTCCTAACTGTATCTGGTCAGCTAAACGCAGAAGCATACGCTTGTGCATTAAGCAAAGTGTACACTTTTGGCCCGACTTTCCGTGCTGAAAACTCAAACACTAGCCGTCACCTTGCAGAATTCTGGATGGTTGAACCTGAAGTTGCGTTTGCAGAACTTGATGACGTAGCGAAACTTGCAGAAGACATGCTGAAGTATGTATTTAAAGCAGTTCTTGCTGAGCGTCGTGACGACCTAGAATTCTTTGCATCTCGTATCGACAAAGATGCAATCACTCGTCTAGAGCAATTCGTACAATCTGACTTTGCACAAGTGGATTACACTGATGCAATTCAAATCCTTCTGGATTCAGGTCGTGAGTTCGAGTTCCCAGTTGAGTGGGGTATCGACATGTCTTCTGAGCATGAGCGTTACCTAGCTGAAGAACACTTCAAAGCACCAGTAATCGTTAAGAACTACCCGAAAGACATCAAAGCTTTCTACATGCGTCTAAACGACGATGGTAAGACTGTTGCTGCGATGGACGTTCTAGCACCGGGCATCGGCGAAATTATCGGTGGCTCTCAACGTGAAGAGCGTCTAGATATCCTAGATGCACGTATGGTTGAGATGGGTATCGATCCTGAGCACATGAGCTGGTACCGCGACCTACGTCGTTACGGCACAGTACCTCACGCAGGTTTCGGTCTAGGTTTTGAGCGTCTAGTTTCTTACGTAACTGGTATGGGTAACGTGCGTGACGTGATTCCATTCCCACGTACACCACGTAGCGCAAACTTCTAAGCTCATCTTCCTCACGAAGAATCGCAATAAGTTATTTAAAAACCTCCTTAATGGAGGTTTTTTTATGCCCTTCGCTTTCACAAGCTAGATAAAACCGATCTTGCTCACCATACTTAAAAAGATAAGTACGTAGATTGCAGGCAACGTTGAAAGGAGACCATGATGAAAGTCTTTAGAATGGAAGATCTCAACTACAACGGCATTAAAGATAACGTCCACAGTTGGGATCATCCCGAAGCACCCGACCCATATTATTGGCATCCAGATTGGTTACACATTGCGGAAGATGCCATGGGTCTACACCCAAAACAAAAATTGGATGTAGACCAAGGGCAAACACCCACAGAAGAAGATGCGATGAAAGCAATTGTAAAGCATCTAAACGATAATCAGGAATAACCCGTACATACGAATAAAGCCTCCGAGACTCGGGGGCTTTTTTGCTACTTTGGTATTTAATTCTGTGAGCTGGCGAGGCTTTTCTTAACATTTTCTCTGTTTCTTAAGTTTTCCTTAAGTTAACCCCAGCAATATCCCTTTCAGAAAAACACTGTCGCCCCATATCAACTAACTGTATGAATCGGTGAACACTATGACAAAACTCGCTATAGCCTCTTTTGTTGGATTACTTTCAGTTCATACTTCTGCTTTTGCATTCACAAATGATCATTTCTCGAATAATGATGCATCTGTGAATGACAACACCAAGGCACAGTACAGCCATTTCACCGCACAAAAGACAAGCGGACTTGATCTATCATCAGTTGCTGCATCAGCGTTAGTTGGTTATTTGGACGAAAATAGTAACAACGATTTTTTACCAAACGCAGCAGCTGCTATCGCTATATCAGCCGGTTTACAGTACACCGTTGATACTCAGGTCGACTCAATTTCTGATATGAAAATTGCTCCTTACTTCAATGGTAGCGAAACGGGCATTACCCTCTCATTTACTTTTCAATAGACGTTTAGATTGTCATCAAGTGACAATAAGTTTCTGCCAAACACTCAAATAACCAATATGACTCTAGAGAAAACTTCACGCTCTATTTCGCGCTAAATTGCAGCGTCCTCTAGTCGTTCCGTCATACAAATATGTAACATTTTTCTTCTTCATTTCCTGCAAATGTCGATATGTTTTTCATGAGAAAAGCGACCTTTGAGCATTAATCATTAAGCAAGGTAAATTATTTTGAAATTTTCTAATTGTCACTGTTGTCAGCGTTGGTGCAGAAAGGTATAAATACGATAAATTTGACTGGTTTTCCCCTCCACCTAACTTACATGGATGAGCATTATGTTTGAAAAAGTTGTCGCGGCTCCTGCTGACCCTATTCTCGGTCTAACTGAAGAGTTTAAAAAAGACCCTCGCGCTGAAAAAATTAACCTAGGCGTTGGTATTTACAAAAATGAAGCAGGTCAAACCCCTGTTTTAGCAACCGTAAAAAAAGCAGAAGCAGCTCTACTTGAATCTGAAAAAACAAAATCTTATCTAACTATCGAAGGTACTGCCGAATACGGTTTAGCAGTTCAAAAACTTCTTTTTGGTGCAGATTCAGACATCGTAACTAAGCAGCTAGCGAAAACAGCTCAAGCACCAGGTGGTACAGGCGCTCTACGTGTAGCGGGTGAATTCATTAAACGTCAATTAGGTGATGTAAAAGTTTGGATCAGTAATCCTACTTGGGCAAACCACAATGGTGTTTTTTCAGCGGCTGGTTTAGAAGTTGCTCAGTACACTTACTACAACGCAGAAGCAAAAGATAAAGACTTCGCAGCAATGGTTGCAGACCTAGAAAAAGCAGCAGCGGGTGACGTTGTGCTACTACACGGATGCTGCCATAACCCAACAGGTATCGATCCAACAGCTGAAGAGTGGGAAACATTAGCGAAACTTGTGGCAGACAAAGGTCTTCTACCAATGTTTGACTTCGCATATCAAGGTTTTGCGAAAGGCGTTGAAGAAGATGCTGAAGGTCTACGTATTTTCGCTAAGTACAACAGTGAAATCCTAGTTGCTAGCTCATTCTCTAAGAACTTCGGTCTATACAATGAGCGTGTAGGTGCATTCACACTAGTAGCACCGTCAGCTGACGTTGCAGAGACTGCGTTCTCTCAAGTTAAAGCGATCATCCGTTCTATCTACTCTAACCCACCAGCACACGGTGCAGCAGTAGTAACATACATCCTTAACGATGCGGCGCTTCGTGCAGAGTGGGAAGCAGAAGTTGCAGAAATGCGTGAACGTATCCAAGAGATGCGTGAGCTGTTCGTAGCAACACTGAAAGAGCAAGGTGTAACCGCTGACTTTAGTTTCATTGAACGTCAAAACGGTATGTTCTCTTTCTCTGGTCTAAACAAAGAACAAGTAGCTCGACTAAAAGAAGAGCTAGCTATCTACATCGTAGGTTCTGGACGTATCAGCGTAGCAGGCATGACGAAGTCAAATATGCTACCTCTTTGCCAAGGTATTAAAGCGGTTCTTTAATCCTCTAAAGAAATTCAAAGCCGACCAAATGGTCGGCTTTTTTGTGCTTGTTCAATATCACTATTTGCAATCAACAAGCTAATAAGTAAATTTGGCCAGTATGCCCGCCTCTCTAATGGATGAACCTCGTTCGCCATCTCGATAAGAGACAAAACCACCTAATGCAAATTTAGGATAAAAATAGTAATCACCGCTGAATGTGTAGATATTTTCATCCAGCCATTTGTTTCTTAGCGCTTCTGCAAATAACGATGTTTCAAATTTTTCAGTCACGGCATAGCGCAAGCCAAGATCAACGCTGTAAACAAAGTCAGTTTCTTTGTCTCCCGCATCAATTCTCAATGCCCCTACTTTGCCGTTAGTCACTAAATCTAACTTATCAGCAAGTAACCAGCGATAACCCAAACCGACGCGTAAAAGATAGTGGTCGATAGTGAGATCGTTTGGATGAACGAAGCGAGAGCCGTAATCTGCACTCCATAAAAGATCGCTGTCATCAAACTTATGATTGATGCCCACAATAACTGAACTTGCGTTGTCTCCATCGGTTGATGGAGAGCGATAAGTTCCAGAGCTTACGCTGCCGTATATATAGTCGTACTGAAGCGGAGTCGCTTCAGTTAACTCATGTGAAAAGACGGATGAAGATAGCAACACCGAAGTCATAAGCACTGCCCATGTTTTCATCAACAACTCCTTGAATTTTCTGCCTCACTCAATTCAGCTTAGTCGAAACTGGCAAAACATTTTGAGATATAAGCAGAGAATCTGCGCTGCAAAGAAAAGTCGTGTACAATTTACATTTTCCTGTATTGACAGTCTCTTATGTTAATCACGTCCACATAACGCATCTCTAAAGGAGCCTATATGGAAGCCGAGCTATTAGAAATAAAAAATTTCCTTAGCCAACACCTCCCTTTTTCTGAGTTACCAGAAGACACTCTAGAACATGTCGCGCACCATATAGAAATTGCCTACTACAGACAGGACACACCTATCATCCATCTTGGTGACCATATCCAAGATCTTTATATGATTCGCAGCGGAACTGTTGAAGTTTATCGACGTAAAGGTGAGCTGTATAACCGCCTAACCGAAGGTGGTATCTTTGGACAAATGGGTCTGCTGACCAATAACAAAGTGCGTTTCCCAGTGACCGCAATTGAAGACACACTGGTTTATTGCATTCCTGAATCTGTCTTCCAGTCTCTATACGAAGAACACGACGTTTTCGCAGATTACGTAGAAGTAGAAGATAACGCTCGCTTACGTCAAGCCGTGTCAAATAGCTCAGAACAAAACGACCTCACTACTTCAAAAGTTAAACGTATTTTGACTGGCGAAGCTGCTTACGTTTTTAAAGGTGCAACCATTCAGGAAGCGGCGATAAAAATGGCAGAGGAAAACAACTCTTCCCTGTTGGTTATTGATCCGGAAATTCTCGAAGACAACGAAGATGACCAAAGCCCTGTTATTGGTATCGTGACAGAGAAAGACCTTTGCCATCGAGTACTGGCGACGGGCATCGATCATCAGGCTCCATTGACGGATGTGATGACGTCTGAGGTAATGTTCTTAGATCACAATGCGTATGTGTATGAAGCTATGCTGATGATGCTGCGCTATAACGTTCATCACCTGCCTGTATTAAAAGATAAGAAGCCAATTGGCATTTTAAACATCACCGACATCATTCGTTATGAGTCGCAAAACTCATTATTGCTGGTCAGTAGTATTTTCCAACAAAACAACATTAATGATTTGGCTACTCTGTCAAAACAGGTCAAAGATGCATTTGTTCGACTTGTTAACGAAGACGCAAACTCGCATATGGTCGGCACAGCAATGTCTACAATTGGTCGAAGCTTTAAGCAGCGAATTTTGGAGCTCGCAGAAGAAACCTTTGGCCCGCCACCTATTCCATATTGTTTCTTAGCTCTTGGATCAATGGGGCGTGACGAACAACTTGTCGTTACAGACCAAGATAACGCCATTATTTTAGACGATAGCTATAACGAGCAAGAGCACGGTGAGTACTTTGCAAACTTAGCAAAGTTTGTTTGTGACGCGTTAGATCAATGTGGTTATAGCTACTGTACTGGTGAAATCATGGCGACGAATCCAATGTGGCGAATGACTCGACAAGAGTGGGAAGCCTGTTTTGCCGACTGGATAGATGACCCTAATCCTAAAGCGCTATTAAATGCATCCATATTCTTCGATTTGGACGGCGTATATGGTCGATTGAAATGGGCCGAGATGCTTAATGGCTTTATTGTGCGCCGTGCTCGTAAAAACAACCGCTTCTTAGCTTGTCTTGCTCGCAACGCACTTAACCGCACTCCTCCGTTGGGTTTCTTCAAAAGCTTCGTTATGGAAAAAGATGGCCGCCACAACAACTCGATTAACCTGAAACGCCGCGGCACAGCTCCACTTGCAGATCTTATTCGCGTGCATGCGTTAGCCGTCGGTTCGCGTGCAAAAAACTCATTTGAACGTCTTGATAACATCATTGATGCGGGAATTTTACCCAAAGGCAGAGGCGAAGACTTACGTGATGCACTGGAATTTATATCTATGGTTCGTATCCGCCATCAGGCTTTGGACGTTGAAAACAATGTTGAAGCTGACAACAACATTGAACCAGAGAATTTATCTGAATTTGAAAGACGTAACTTAAAGGATGCTTTCCAGATTTTAAGTAACGCTCAGAATTTCTTAAAATTCCGCTATCAGGCCAGCAACAGCTTTAAATAAGGGACATTATGAAACGTCTGTTTCAGGCGCCAAGTATTGACTGGCCCTATAAATATCAAACAAAGAAAAACAAAGTCTCACACCCGTTGTTGAAGGCTTTTTATGATCCTGCAATGGTAAATGGCAATACGCCGATTGGTGACATCGAATTTGTCGCTATGGATTTCGAAACGACAGGTTTGGATTCAGAAAAGGATGACATCATCACTATTGGTATCGTGCCTTTTACCTTAAACCGAATTTATCTTAATCGCGCAAGGCATTGGACAGTTCGTCCTAGGCAGAAATTGGATGAACAATCTGTCGTGATCCATGGCATCACACACAGCGATATCATTGATGCACCAGATCTGTCAGAGATAATGGAAGAGGTGTTGAGCGAGCTGTCAGGAAAAATTATGGTGGTGCACTATCAAAAGATCGAACGTGAGTTTCTTGATAAAGCGTTAAAGAGCAGAATTGGCGAAGGTATTGAATTCCCTGTTGTGGATACGATGGAAATCGAATCAATGATTCAGAAGAAATCCACCGACGGCTTTTGGAATAAGCTGAGAGGAAAGAAACCAGAATCAGTGAGATTGGGTCAATCTAGATTGCGTTATGGTTTACCAGCCTATACGCCTCACCATGCACTTACAGACGCCATCGCCACTGCTGAACTACTGCAGGCGCAGATCGCTCATCACTACAGTCAGCAACTGAGCATCAGAACTCTTTGGCGCTAGTTTTATCAGTGCCAATCTATAGGTCTGTATACCCTTTCAACTTACCCAGATGGCAAAAAAGCCGACTAAACAGTCGGCTTTCGTATTCATAAGTTCGAGCCTATCGCTTGAAGGTTTCCGTCCGTAAACCCATCACTAGACTTACACACATCAACAACAGAACGATGGTAAACGGTAACGCAGTTGAAATAGCGCCAGCTTGCAGTGCTTGTACAGCCTCAGTGCCACCAATCCATAGTAACGCAATCGCGATGAGACCTTCCATCAGAGCCCAGAACACACGTTGAGCAACGGGTGAATCCAGTTTGCCGCCAGCCGTAATGCTATCAATTACCAAAGAACCAGAGTCCGAAGAAGTAATAAAGAACACCAGCACGAGAATAACCGCAATGACTGACAATATTGTTCCATATGGCAAGCCATCAAACATCTGGAACATCGCTAAGGATACATCTGTTAAACCATGTGCACCTAACTCACCAATTTTGTCAATTACCTGCTCTACCGCAAGGCCACCAAATACAGACATCCAAATAAGAGTAACTAGCGTCGGAACAATCAGAACAGCTGTGATGAATTCTCGAATCGTACGGCCTTTCGATACACGTGCGATAAACATACCGACAAATGGTGACCATGAGATCCACCAAGCCCAGTAGAACACTGTCCAGCCTTGGAACCATGCTTCATCAGTACGACCATGTGGGTTACTTAACGGTATGATGTTTTCGATGTAAGCCATCAACGTAGTAGGAATTGCAGAGAACGTCACTGCATAACCGATCAAAGCAACCAAAATAAGTAAAAGGAACGCAACAATCATGTTGATGTTAGAGATAACTTTTACTCCACCATCAATGCCGCGAATAACAGAAATGGTTGCTAGTAGAGTGACAACAATAATAACCGTCACTTGCAGACCAATTCCCGCATCTATACCAAACACATGGTGAATACCACTTGCAGCTTGCTGAGCACCTAAACCTAGTGAAGTCGCCAGACCAAACAAGGTTGCGATAACCGCAAGAATATCAACAATGTGTCCAGCCCAACCCCACGCTCTGTCACCTAAAATTGGGTAGAAAATAGAGCGAATGGATAGCGGTAATCCTTTGTTGTAACAGAAGAAAGCAAGCGACAGAGCTACAACACCGTAAATCGCCCAAGGGTGTAAACCCCAGTGGAACATCGTCGCACCCAACGCTAGCTTGGCAGCTTCTGGGGAGTTAGCGGCAACACCCAGTGGTGTTTCATACCAGCCTGTAAAATAAGCAACGGGTTCAGCCACACTCCAGAACATCAGACCAATACCCATGCCCGCAGCAAAAAGCATTGAAAGCCATGATATAAAGGAGTGATCAGCCACTGCGTCATCACCACCCAAGCGTATTTTACCGTATGGGGAAACAACCAGAGCTAAACAGAAAATAATAAAAATGTTACCAGACCAAATAAATAGCCAGTCAAATGCCCCGATTATTTGCCATTTCAAACCATCCAGTGCGCTTTTAGCTGTATCTGCATCGACGATTAATATCGTCAGTAGAAAAAGCAAAATTAAACCGGCGCTAATACCAAATACAGCGTTGTGGACATCAAAGCCCCACTTCTGAATGTTGTCTTGACCTACCGTATAGTCGGTACTGTCAATACTGTATTTATCAATACCTTTTGTCATTTGTCCTCTCTTTGAATCAATATAAATTGAACTCAAATAACTATGAGTAAGAAGTAAGTTCTAACATACGTCACAAAAATTACTTTGTACTCATAACTATTAACTCAGCAGTTCGTGGTCTACATTGTACACATGACCATTTTCAGATCCACAAATAGCTTAATATAAAGACAACATTTCCTAAAATCGACGGTCAAGCGAACAAATATTAACCACAAACACATAAAAACATAATTCGTACACGAAACATTTATGGATTTTAGGCCAAGTTTAAACTATCCAATTATTGATATAAAAAGTATGAGGTCTATGCTTTTCAACAACAGCTAACTGCTGTATTGTCGCGCTAGAAAAACTCACCACTTTGACCGGATAGCTAGCCGTGGAAAAACATGAAGAAGTTCTAGTGGCAATTCGCCAGATCATCAGAGCCATCGACCTACACTCTAAGAAGCTTAGCAAAGATGCTGGCTTAACGGGGCCGCAACTTATTCTCATGCGTGCGATTCAAGCTCTTGGCGAAGTGACGATCAGAGAACTCTCCAAACACACCAATATGAGCCAAGCCACTGCCACCACCATACTCGACCGATTAGAGAGAAATGGTTATGTTCAGCGCATCCGTAGTGTTGAAGACAAGCGTAAGGTTCACGCTCATCTTACTGAAACCGGAAAAGTCTTATTAGAACAAGCTCCGGCACCACTTCAGGAAAGTTTTGTTCAGCGTTTTCAAACGCTCGCAGATTGGGAACAAAGCCTTCTACTCTCATCTGTTCAAAGACTCTCTTCGATGATGAATGCTGAGAACATTGATGTGGCTCCACTTCTGGAAATTGGCAGCATCACTAAAACAGAAGAATAGATGATTTCATGAAAAAAGGTTGGGATATCCCAACCTTTTTTATTTTGAGTTACAGACGTTTAAACACGTTTTATTCCAATAAACCATGCTGCACAGCGTATTTAGCAAGTTCTGCAGTAGAGTGAATATCCAGCTTATGTTTGATATTTTGGCGGTGAGTCTCAACTGTGCGATAACTAATACTCAGAAACGAAGCAATTTTCTTACTGCTACAACCTTGTGCTACTAGCTTTAAAACCGCCTCTTCACGTCTGCTCAAAGGATTCGGTTTACTTGAAGCTGGCGAAATTTCCCCAGTAAACAGCGTTTGAGTGACTGATTCACAAAAATAGGTCGAACCCTGATTAACCGTTTTAATTGCCTGAACCATTTTGGACGCTGAAATTTCTTTGAGCATGTATCCGACAGCGCCAGCTTGCATCACTTTCATGATGTATTCCCGATTATCATGCATAGTCAGCATGAGTACCTTAGCATCTGGAACTTCTTCTTTAATCAAACGGGTTGCATCAATACCATTCATTATCGGCATGCTGACATCCATCAGAATCACATCCGGCTTATGCTGCTTCACGACATCGATCGCTTCTAAACCATTACTCGCAGTAGCGACGACTTTAATCTCTGGCTCCAACTCAAGACGAGCCATAAAACCTTCTAGCACTACTTGATGGTCATCAACTATGACAACTCTAATTGGCTTTTCCATACACTAATCCATCCAACCGCAATAACACGGTTATTTCTGTCCCAAATCCGGCTTCACTTATTAGCTCAAATTCACCGCCAATAAACTCAACTCGCTCGCGCATATTGCGTAATCCAATCCCGCGTTTATTCAGTGATTCTTTGACGTTAAAACCAATGCCATCATCACGTATCATCAGCTGAAGCATGTTACCCATCTGATGCAAAATGACCGTCACTTTTTTCGCCTGTGCGTGCTTTCGAATATTGTTCAGTGATTCTTGCACAACACGATACAAGGTAGTTGCAGCTTCAGACTTTAACCTGTCTGGTTTTGTATCAAACAAAGTTTCTATTTGAATATTTGAATGTGCCTGAAAGTCTTCCAACAACGTGACCAGCGCGGCCTGTAAACCAATATCGTCCAGTGCACTTGGTCTTAAATTGTGCGAAATACGCCTGACTTCATTGATTGCGGTCATCAGAGATTGCTGCGCTTTTTCAACGTGTAATACCAAGGCATTGCCTTGTAGCTTATGGTCGAGAAGCTCCAAATGGCACTTACTTGAAACCAATAGCTGATTAATACCGTCATGAAGTTCACGTGCCAAATGTTTCTTTTCATCTTCCTGAAACATCACCGTTTTGTGTGCTAGTTCTTTCAGGTTTTTATCCGCTAGTCGATGCTCGTGCAGGTTGATTGCCAATGTCAAAACAATAATTACGGCAACCGTCACCGCCAAAATCACCATCACAGAGAAAAAGGTGGTTTCGATATTGGCGTTAATCGCGGACTGCATCGCTGCCACTTCTTGGCTGACATCTTCGATATAAAGCCCTGTTCCCACCATCCATTGCCATTTGTCTAGCCATGCTACGTAGCTAAGCTTAGGAACCGTTTCCTTAGTAGACGGTTTTTGCCATAAGTATTGATGAAAACCTCCTCCAGACTGAGCCTGAAACAGCAAAGCTTCAATGAGGAAATCACCTTCTTTGTCCTGTAAATGCAGTAAGTCTTGCCCAATTAGCTCAGGCTGAATGGGATGAACCAAGTTCACACCATTACTATCGTAAGCGAAAAAATAGCCATCCGAACCATAGCGTAATTTGGTCAATATAGCTTTGACCTCCGTTTGCGCTTGTTCAATTGGGAGCGATTCGTTGTTGTAGATGTGATCAATGGCATCGAGTGCCAAATCAACACTATCTTTCAATGCGGTTTCACGAGCTTTTATCAAATTGACGCGAAAAATTTCGACTTCACGTTGACCAAGCGTTTTCGCTTGATGAATGGAGATCCAGCTAATACTTGCTGTTACAAGAAGCAGCGGCAATAACGTCAGCAATATTAGTTTGGCTTTAAGGGGCATTCCGTTTCCCAAAGTTCACTTTGCAAAAATAAAAACAGCTTACTGGCTGTCAAGAGTTAGACAATCAGTAAGCTGCATTACTTTAGCAACTTCTAAGGTGTGTTTGACCAATTCATCTTACAACCAAGAATTGGATCACATTCCGTAGAATCCTGGGAAAACCAGAAGCGAGATTAACACCAGTATTTGTATGCCGATAAACGGAATAACACCTCGATAGATATCCATCGTCGTCACTGACTTCGGCGCTACACCTTTCAGATAGAACAAGCTAAAACCAAAGGGTGGTGTTAAGAAGGAAGTCTGTAAGTTCATCGCTACTAAGATACCAAACCAAGTCATATCAATACCCATATTCAACGCCACTGGCGCAAGAATCGGCACGATGATGAAACAGATTTCGACGAAATCGATAAAGAATCCGAGGATCAGAATCACAATCATAGTGGCAATTAGGAAACCCCATTTGTCACCAGGAATAGCCATCATCCACTCTTCAACTAAGATATCACCGCCTGTGTAGGTAAATGCCATTGAGAACGCAGTCGCACCCAACAAAATAGCAAACACCATAGCGGTAACATTTACCGTCTCTTTTGACGCTTCATATACCATCTTCCAGCTAAATTGGCCGTATAGGAACGCCAGAACCATAGCACCTGCACCACCTAAAGCGGCCGATTCCGTTGGAGTAGCAACACCAGCGAATATAGAACCTAGTACAACAATTATTAGTGCTAATGGGGGTATCACGGCTTTCAGTGCCGAAATAACCTCTTCTTTACGTGATATTGATTCATCTCTACCAATTGGCGCTGCCGCTTCCGGATGCAGTTTTGCATAGATGAGGATGTAGACGATGTACGCTCCGACCAAAACTAAACCCGGCCATAATGCCGCTTGGAACAAGTCACCTACCGGTACACCTAATACGTCACCAAGCAGGATCAACACGATTGAAGGCGGAATAATTTGACCAAGAGTTCCTGACGCACAGATGGTTCCGCACGCAAGGCCTTTGTCATAGTTATATTTGAGCATAACTGGCAATGAGATAAGCCCCATTGCAACAACCGATGCACCAACCACGCCTGTGGATGCCGCGAGCAATGCGCCTACTAGAACAGTAGAAATAGCAATACCACCGCGCACACCACCGAACAGGCGCCCCATGGATTCAAGTAATTGTTCCGCTAATCGCGTTTTTTGTAAAACCAAACCCATAAAGACAAACAGAGGCACAGCCATTAGTACCGTGTTCTGCATAATGGATTGAATGCGATATGGCATAAAAGCAAACATGTCGATGCCTTCTGCCCAAACGCCAAATATCAGTGCGATCCCGCCGAAAGTAAAAGCAACGGGGAAACCTAGTAGTAACGCAAAAAGCGCTACAAAAAACATCACGATTCCGATCATTGTTATTTCCTTTTACTTCGAATCTTTAAAATTGGTGTGCAAAAGCTGAGGGTTCACGATGCGATTTAGCGAATGCAAAATCATTCCGATACCACTCATCGCCATGAAGAAGAACGCTACCGTGATTAAGCTTTTAATGATCCATCGATAAGGTAATCCGCCCGGATCGCCGGATGTTTCACCAAGGGCATAACTCTCTTTGGCGTAGTCGATACCGAAGTAAGCCACCAGAAAACAAAAAGGCAGTAACAAAATGATTGTGCCGAACAAATCGATAACCGCTTGAGCTTTATTAGATAAACGCTCGTAGAAGATATCCACACGAACATGCCCACCCGCTTTCAAAGCGTATGGAATACCAAGCATGAATACTGCTGAAAACAGATGCCACTCCAACTCTTGGAAGGCGATAGACACATCGTTAAACGCGTAGCGCATCACAACGTCATACACCACGTTCGCAACGAGTAGAACGAACAAAATGCTGGATAACCATCCAAGAAAATCGCTCATGCGATTAAACAGTCTTTCGATATAGATGAGACTTCTCATTCCCGACTCCATGGAATTTGCAAAGGTGCTCCGCTTAACAATTCAGTTGTAGTGACTATTGCTTGCTAGCGGAGCTTAATTATATTTCTTGGGCTTCTCAGTAGCTTTTATGCAAACTACTGTGTTTTATGGAAGCTATTGCGTTTTATAAAAGCTATTGCGCTTCGTTGTTCAGGTAGGCGCGCATAGAGATATCAGTCCATTGGCGAACATCTTTCAGATAATTTGCTTGTGACTCTTGGATCTCTTTTGCTAGAGGATCTTGCGCTGCATGTTCAGCAAGAAGACGACCGTTCGCTTCACGAAGTGCTTTGATTACTTCTGGCGGGAAGTCTTTTACTTTCACGTTTGGATATTCAGTCTTGATTGAAACCCAGTTCTTACCGCTTTCATGTACAGATTGCGCATACATGTCGTAAGCCGCTGTACGCATTGCTACACGTAAGATTTCACGTAAGTCTTCAGGCAGTTTTTCCCAAGTACGCTTGTTAACTAAGAATTGCAGCTCAGTTGCTGGTTCATGCCAACCTGTGTAGTAGTAAGGCGCGATTTTGTGGAAGCCCATACGTAAGTCTAGAGATGGACCAACCCATTCAAGTGCATCGATAGTACGACGTTCTAGTGAAGTATAAAGCTCTCCCGGTGCAATGTTGGTTGGCTTAGCACCTAACTCAGCCAGTACTTCACCAGCGAAACCTGGAATACGCATTTTCAGACCTTTAAGGTCTTCAAGTGAGTTAATCTCTTTCTGGAACCAGCCACCCATTTGGATGTCAGTGTTACCACCTGGGAAAGAAAGCATGTTATGTGGTTCGTACACTTTCTCCATCAGCTCCATACCTCCACCATTGTAGAACCAAGCGTACTGCTCAGGTGCTGTCATACCGAAAGGCATAGAAGTGAAGTAAAGAGTGTTTGGAACCTTACCTTTCCAGTAGTAAGACGCTGAGTGCCCCAAGTCATATTGACCTGATTTCACCATGTCGAAAACACCTAGCGGTGCTTTATGTTTGTTTGCAGAATCGATACGAATTTGCAGACGGCCGTTAGACATTTTTTCAGCCATAGCCGCCATGTTCTTCGTTGCATCACCAAAGATTGGGAAGTTTGGTCCCCACGTTTCAGCCAGTTTTAAGCGATACACTTTGTCTTCAGCAGATGCTGATGTAGACAACAA
Source organism: Vibrio sp. HM8-C (assembly GCF_058630515.1). Lineage (NCBI taxonomy): Bacteria > Pseudomonadati > Pseudomonadota > Gammaproteobacteria > Vibrionales > Vibrionaceae > Vibrio > Vibrio sp. HM8-C. The sequence goes on along the minus strand of NZ_JBMMKS010000003.1, from coordinate 86,372 downwards.
AGCAAAGCAAGCAGTTAGCGCTACTACACTCGTTGTCATAACTCGTTTTACAGATTGATGGATAAGACTCATTGTTCACGTCCTTTTGTTATTGGTCGGTGCTTTGGTACTTCAATAGCACTTCAGTTCAACATCACTTTGGGTGAACTTTTATCAATAAAAAATGAGCAAGATTACGCAAACAAATAACATCTTAAGCATCATATAAAACCATAGTCTTACGTATATTTACGTAGGATAAAACAAATAAATACTCTATCTAACTGTATTATTAAGATATTATTTAAATCATCAAATGAGTTACATGTATTAATACGTAATAACTTTTCCAGACTGAAAATTTGCTATTAGTTTTCAAAATTGTGACAAAGCACAGTAAGTGCTTAGATAGATTGTCATCGAGACGATTGAAATGAAAAAGCCCCGGTCAAAACCGAGGCCTTTTACTTAGATTGTGTCTCGTCCTGAAATGTGTTTACACATTGAGGACGAATTATGACTACTTCACATAATCTCTACGTTAAACGCACTCAGCGTGATTACACACTAGGCTTTAAATTACAGGTTGTTAATGCTGTTGAAAAAGGCGACATGACTTATAAACAAGCCCAAGCTATCTATGGTATTCAAGGTCGTTCAACGGTTTTAACCTGGCTACGAAAGTTCGGAAAAATGGACTGGACGCAAAATCCAAGGAAGAACGCCATGCATAAAACAACGAAACCCAATGAATCCCCAGCTCAAAAAATTAAGCGGCTTGAAAAAGAGTTGGAAGATGAACGAATAAAAAATCTCTTTTTAAATGAAGTCGTTGATATTCTTGACGCTGAGCACGGGACTAGTCTCAGAAAAAAGTATATCGCCAAGGAGCAAGAGGCCTTCAAAAACAGGAAGGACTGAGCCTAGCTCGAGTCTGTAAGTTGTGTGGTATATCGAGGCAAAGCGTTTATCAAAGAGAAAAGCGAGCCGCTCACCGTCAGGTAGAGCTCATCCCTATCAAACAGATGGTTCTAGAACTTCGGCGCTATATGCCTCGAATAGGGACTAGAAAATTGTATTCCTTACTCAAACCAAAGCTTCAAGAACAAGGAATCAAGCTAGGTAGAGATGCACTTTTCGATTACTTACGTGACGAACGCCTTCTCGTTCAGCCTAAGCGCAGTTTTACGAAGACGACAAATAGTCGACATTGGATGAAAAAACATCCTAACTTGCTGAAGGGCTACAAGCCTCATCATCCCGAAGATGTGTTGGTGAGTGACATAACCTATGTCCAATCTGATGAAGGCGTGCATTATCTCTCGTTAGTGACTGATGCCTTTAGTCGTAAAATTATGGGCTATGAACTTAGCAAAGAAATGAAAGCGACGGATGTTGTAAAGGCTTTGGATATGGCGATAAGGACACGTCGATATGGTTGCTCGTGTATCCATCATTCAGATCGCGGGCTTCAATATTGCTCAGGTGTTTACCAAGATAGATTGAAACAAGGCACAATCAAGCCATCCATGACGGATGGTTATGACTGTTATCAGAATGCGTTAGCAGAAAGAGTAAACGGCATCCTGAAACAAGAGTTTTTACTTTATGAGTGTAAGGATATCGTTGAGCTTAAGCAGTTGGTAAAGGAATCAATCGACATCTATAAGAATATGAGACCACATCTTAGTCTTGGGATGAGAACCCCGAATGAGGTGTATGAAAAAGCCAACTGCTAACGCAGTTGGCTTAGTATAAAACTGTCAACGTATTTTAGGACGACACATTGGACAAGAACAAACTACGCAGTTTTGTAGATTACTTTGTTACCCGCTAATTGCTCTTTCACTACAAGGTTTTCTTCTAGAAGCTTTTTAAGTGCACCGGTAGCCCAAGATGCAGCTTTAGATTCTTCTTGACCAGCTTCTAGACCAATCGACTTAGGATTAATGCCTTCTACATTGTTAGCAACAATTTCAAGTACCTGCTGTTGCTTAGGCGTTAATGCTACGTCCACTTTAGCCGCTACTGCTTGAGCAACAGCTTTCTCAACCGCTGGTTTTACTACTTTTTTTTCTACAACTTTCTTTTCAGCTGCAGGTTTCGCAGTTTTCGTTGCTGAAGATAGGTTCGCTACAGTCGCTTTAATACGCTTTTGCAATTTAGCCTGCACTTTGCGTTTATGAGCAAGTCTCATCGAGTATGTCTCCATTTCACTGCTTTTATCGCAGTGGTGAAAATTTGAAGCGCGTTTTATATCAAAATTCTGTTGATATTTGTAGGGTTGAGGTCAAGTTCTCCGGCAAAAATGCCGCTATCTCTCGTTTATGACTACAATTCATACAAAGGTCTTTTTGTTTCCTACAGTTGCATTACTGGGGATAAAAACAGTTTATTGAGGATTGATGTAGTTTCTATGCAGAGCATTCATATCGCCAATCATCATTTTGATTTACGCTCCCCCCATGCAAAATGGGTAGGTGTTATCGCGTTAGTCTTAGCTCTGGGATTGGTCATTTGGTCACCCAGCTGGCGACAAGCCGTAATCGCAGTAACGTCTATCGGCGTGTTGCTCTTGGTTGGTTACTGGCTAATAAGGAAAAGTCAGGTTGGATACACTTTTACCTCTACTCATTTTCAACAACATCTCTTTCGCGGTGGATGGGTTGTACGTTGGAACAACATCAGCAAAATAGGCATTTGTACTTTCGAACAAGAAGGTTGGCATCACCCTCTTCCTTGGATTGGGATCAAACTAAAACATTATTCGCCATACCTAGATAGTATCTGCCCACGTATCGCCTCTGAGATTCTGCTTAGCCAGCGTGCATTGCTCTATCTTGGCGCTCGGCAACAAAATCAGGAAACAAAATTTGAAGATATAGTGTTGGATTCCCAGCAGTACAAAGAGTCTGCCACCAAAATCTATTCAGGCTTAATGGCGATGTTAGCCAATAGAATGAAGTATCAGCGCCAATACTACGATTATGACGTGTTTATCTCAGCGAATGATTTGGACAGAAGTGCAGAAGAGTTTGTAGGTCTAGCTCGGCGCTATCTTGCCGCTGCCGAGCCAGAGAATAAAGATCAGTAAAGAGGCATCTCATCAGCCACATAATGATTGTGCAATCTTTCATGACCGAAAGTAGATTTTGGTCCGTGACCTGGAATGAAAGTAACATCATTCCCCAGCGGCCACAGTTTGGTTTTGATGGAAGTCAGCAAATCACCGTGATTACCTTGTGGGAAATCGGTACGACCGATGCTGCCGTGGAACAATACATCTCCAACAAAGGCCAATTTTGCTTCTTCACTATACAAAACCACATGACCCGGTGTATGACCCGGAGTGTGAATCACCTGAAGAGTCTGCTTACCGAAAGTTACCGTATCACCTTCATCTAACCAAGTATTTGGTTCGAAAGCTTCTGTGAGTGGAAAACCAAACATTTGGCTTTGCCCTTCTAACCCTTGCAACCAGAAGTTATCTGCTTTATGTGGCCCAACAATATCGACATTACCAAGTTGTTCAGCTAGCGCTTCCGTACCTCCAACATGGTCTAGATGACCGTGTGTAAGTACGATATGAACCACTTTCACGCCGAGTTGATCAATCACAGCTTTCAATTGTTTGACGTCACCACCCGGATCGACGACCACTCCTTCCATGGTTTCATCACACCAAACAATTGAACAGTTTTGAGCGAAGTGAGTCACTGGGACAACTTGATATTGTAAAGACATAAAGCAAACCTTGTTCGATATTCGAAATTGTTCGAACTATGCCACTAGCGCCTTAGTTTGACAAGTTAAGAGCCCTGCCAGCTGCGAACTGGACCAGTGTCAATATGCACAAATCCGCTACGAGGGTAATAACCAACACCACCAGCATTTAAACTTAATGCAGCTTCATGAACTTGCTTCAGCGACAGGCCATCCAAGCGGAAATCGAAAGCTTTACCTAACATGTGGTAGCTCTTCTGAGCAACACCACCGTTCGAATTATTACGTAGCATTTCATTTGTAGCAGGAGATCGGTAACCAGAAATAATCTGCACTTCTGCCTCACATCCAATTAAGGTCTGAATACGAGTTAGTTGGTCGAATAACCCTTTATCCATAGGGTAAACTTCGTTACGGCGGAAGTCGCGGCAAATGTGATTTAGTCTTTTTAGTTCTGAGCGAACGTAACGATGACCGTTGAAATAGCAACTTTCTAACGTTTCGCCTGTATGTAAGTTGTTTAAAGCTAACACACGCGGTTCAACAGGAAGGGAAGCGTGAGCAATCGTAGGTGCACAGGCCGCAACCACCAAACCACTTCCAGCAAATTTCAAAAAATCACGTCGGGATACAATCAAACCTACACCTTTACCACTGGTTAAATTTCTGACAGAGCGCGAAACTTAACGAACTCACCAGTGAAGGTCAAATGCATATTCTATGCACGAAATCACTCTTATGAATGATTTTATAGGTTACCTATTGAGCAAAAAGAAAAAATTTTTTATGTAAATTTTCAGTAAACTTTGAAGTGGATTCAAATGCCGACTTTGACTGCCGGCATTTGTCCATCATCCGCGAGTTTGAGAATCGAAGCGGTAAACATCGTCCCTATATTGAAGCGTTCCACCTTCATACCATACGGTTTGATAGATGATGTGAACTGGAATTCTCTTCTTCAATGCAATGGATTTGTTGCTCGGCTTTTGATCTTGCTGAAGCTTTGATTCATCCATTCCCTGAGTTTCAAAGATCTTAGCGGCAAAAATTGAGGCATCTTGCACACGGATACATCCCGAACTGAACGCTCTGGAAGTATTGTTAAATAGGTGCTTACTCGGAGTATCGTGCAGATAAATGGCTCGCGAATTCGGTGTATTAAACTTATACAAGCCTAACGCATTTTGATGTCCCGATTGCTGACGCATTCGGTATGGGAAGGTATCAGGGTCAACAGTAGCCCAATCAATCCCTTTAGGATCAAGCGTTTTATCTGAGTTCCAACTTTTTATAATATCGATATGGTGACGGCTAAAGTAATTAGCATCTCTTTTCGCCAAGGGAAGAATATCTTCTACCATGATCTTTCTTGGTACATTCCAAGTCGGATTCAATATGATGGAATCAAGTTTAATCGACATCAGCGGTGTTGGGCGCTTGACACTGCCTACCACCACTTTTGATGAGAACACTGGTTTACCCGAGTACCAATACTTCATATCAAAACCCGGAATGTTAACCACTATGACCGTATCTTCTTCCTGTGACCACAAGCGACTACGCTCAGCATTTAAAGCCAATAAAGATAAACGAGATTTAACTGATAAGTTGAGCCATTTTAAGGTATCAGGTCCGATAATTCCGTCTGACTTTAAACCATGCATACGCTGAAAACGCTTAACTACCTTAACTAAACTGTTGTCATACCATGAGACCTTGTCGCTGACCTGACTCATATCGATGTTTACTAACGACAATCGTTGAACCAACAAGTCTCGATCGCTCAGCTTATCGCCTGGTTTGATTAAGCCTTTATGGTTATAGCGTGGAATAGTGGTGTTTTCCTGCGGCAATAAAGCGCTATATGCAGCCATCAACGGCTTATATGAAACATCGCTCGGTGTATATGATTGGACTAGTTCGCCAATGCCGTTGGTTGTTACTGCGACTTCAAGGGAAACAAACGCGTTTTCACTGGGTAATGGAAGATTATAAGTTAGCTTTTTGCCTTCAAAGAACCACTGCTGACCCAGCTTTGCTGCTTGCTCTGCGTAGCTCAAGTACATAATCAGCGTATCTGTGGCTAACAAATCATATTCAAACCATGCATTCTGCTCTTGGTATTGCTGAAGTTGGGCTAAGCGGCGATCGAAAAGAGGACTTATAGCGGCACGATGAATCACTTCGAGCTGCTGCTCAAACTTCTGAATAGTGGCCAAATCGATCCAGATAAGTTGACCGTTATTTTCATGATAAACACGCTCAACTCTCTCTGGATATGCTAACTGCGATAAAACTGGCGAATTGGGTTCAATCCAACCCAATTCTGAAAGCCGTTTTTCTGCTGCTGAAATCGATACACTGAACAGAATCAGCAACACTGCAAAAAAACGATTTTTTTTCATATATCTACGCCCAACTCAACAACCTATAGATTGAGTATGGCAAAGAATTAGCCAATTGTTATGACAAAATTAAACAATTGCTGACCAGTGATTATCCCATTGCACATTTGATACGACCGTTGTCGCGCCATTAGGATACTGGTTCTTCACTACCAACCCAGCACCAGAGCTTACCTGAAATTGTTCACCATGCACAACAACACCAGAAGCATCTGGCAATGGTGCTAGTTCGACCAATCGACGCGTTTGCTTAGACCATATGCCATAGCAGTTCCCAACCGGAGAGGTCGCCAAAATCCATTTATCCGTTGCAGCAATACTCGCTATGTAGTGGTTAAAACGAGCCCACTCTTCTGGTTCTGCTAGTAGTGGCTGCATTTCTCCACCTCGAGTATGCATTGCAATTAATGATGGTGAATCTTCAGGCTGCCCGCGATATTGCTGACCACACAGAACTGTTTCGCTTCCATCATGAGCGAGGTGACGAATACTCAAGTGGTGGTCAGGAAGAGATACCTGTTCAAGCACTTCGCCATTCATAGATAGATACGTCAGACTCGGTGCCATAGTGTCGATGTTTAAAGGTTCACGACCATTGGTATGAACGCCTCCGACACCAATAGCTAAAGTATCATTCGGCATCATGATCACTTCGTGTGGGCCAATTCCAAATCCGGTTAACTCAGCCGTTTTCTTATAGCCGTCTTTGACGTCATAAACACCAATGATACCTCGACTGGTGCCACGCTCACCTTCTGTAGCAAACAGCAATGTGCCGTCATTCGAATAAACACCGTGACCATAAAAATGTCGCTCAGAACCCGATAGATTGAGCGTAATCATCTCGCCAGTTTGATAGTCAAACACCATCATAAACTCCCCCGGACGTCGCCCAAAGGCAACAGCTTGAGAAAGCTGCGGATGAATAGCCACACCATGACCTCTGGCAGGAAGAGGCAACTGAGCTATTGCTTGGCCTTCTTTATCAGCGATTACAGCACTAAACTGGTTGCGGCTTGTCACAGCGCAACCAATCAACGCAGCTTGCTTCTGGGCAGAACTAGCACAACCAAACGGTAGCAGTGGCACACAAGCGCCGAAAAGTGCCGCTTTTAAGAGTGAGCGGCGAGTATTATCAGTCACCATCTGTTGCATTAAACCCTATTACTACATCCAACTCGACTGACACTTCGTCGTGCAACAAATACTTCAACTGATCCATTTTGTTGTATTGAGAAAGCACAATTCGGTAGCCATCTTTTGTTTGCAGTAAGTCAAACAGACTGCCCTCTTCTGGCCATGCTTCGACTAAGTTTGCATACTGTGTTTTTACTCGGTCGGCTAAATCGATTAAGCCACGATCTCTTAGCATTTGATCGAGGCCATTTCCGTTCGACAAGTACAACGATTGCATCGCTTCAACATTCGCTTTTAAGTTATACATTGAAGTTTTAGAGCGCCATGATTCAGAAAAATAAGGGCGTGGTTTGCCGATGTTCGCTAATGGTCGGCTTAACTTGGACATGGAAAACTCTAGCTGATTAGAAAGCAGAGCAATGTATTCAGACTTCCATGATTGTTCATCAAGTTTTGTCCATGGATTTGTACGCCACGCTTTTTCAATCGTGTCAGCTCTGTTTGCGAGGTTTTCACTGATCGCGGTTGCAGACATACATGCTTGAGCTTTTGAAGAAGCCAGTGGCGATTTTGGGTCGTAGATCAACCACTCTAGAGCGCCTAGACCTTGAACTGTCACGCTATTTTCTGCGATTTCTTCGGCTGTCCAAGACTTATCCTGCTTAGTAAGTGCAGTCATCTTTAGGCCAGTAGTATTTTTCTTGTCTGGCCAGAACTGCACATTCCAGCTTTGCGCCAAGGCATCAGCAGGGCCACGCTCCTGACCTTGTAGCGCCATCCAAGCAAGCATAGTTGTATGCCATTGTTGTTTAAGTTCCGAATTGTCGGCAACATCAGCTTCACAATAGTTCACGAATGCCTGTGCCAGAGAATGCGCCTGAACCGAAAAATGATTGGCTGCCTGATATTCTACCAAGTAGGTTGATTGACTCACATGCTGCGTCTGATCGGCATATGATGCCGTTTGATTCGATTGGCATGCTGTTAAACTCAATACCAATATACTTGGTAAAAAATGTTTGAAGGTCATATAAACACCTAACAAAGAATGACTTTATAAAGAATTCAAAAATGCGATTAAAGCTTCTCGTTCTTGCTCATTGAACTGAAGTACTTTTTCTTTGGCTTGTTGAGCTTCGCCGCCATGCCAAAGAACCGCTTCCATAAGATTTCGAGCTCGTCCATCGTGTAAGAAGTAAGTGTGGTTGTTTACTTCTTCTGTATAGCCGATACCCCATAGCGGTGGTGTCCGCCATTCATTGCCTGACGCAAGAGCTTCTGGTCGGCCATCACTTAATCCCTCACCCATATCGTGTAACAACAAATCTGTATATGGATGAATAGTTTGTTCTGACAGTGCAGGTCTAGATTCCACTTTCGCTGTTTTAATGTCAGTTTTGTGGCAATTGTTACACCCTACTTCAGCAAACAACTTTTTACCATGCTGTACTGCCGGAGCATCAACATTACGACGCACTGGTACGGCTAAATGTTGCGAATAAAACTCCACGAAGTCGAGTATATTGTCACTAACCTCTGGTTCACCACCATTTGGGACTTCATTACAAAGAGACTGATGGACTGTACAGTTTTCCATTGGGAAAAGGCTGCTGGTCAATCCTAAATCGCCATTGAATGCAGCTGCATTTTGCTGCATCAATGATGGTTGCCCTGCTTTCCAACCAAAACGACCGACAACTTTTTTATCACCACGGACATCCCAAACTCGGTTTACGCGACCAGAGATACCGTCGCCATTAGCGTCGTCCTCATCTTGCCAAGAGAGAATCGTCTGCTCTGGTATCGCCTCTAATAACCCTAGCCCAATCATAGGTGGGGCTACACGCGCTGAGAATAGAGTCTTAGGATGCAGTTCTCCATAACCGAGGTTTTGAATGGAAAGTTTGGGTTTACGTAGCAGTACAGGTGTTCCATCGGCAAACTTCACAACCACTTCATCATAGGAAATATGTATAGAACCTTCCGCTTTTTTCCCTGGAAGTGCAAAATCTTGCAATTGGTCACCGTAGACTGGCTCAGGAACTACCCCTGCTTTGTCATAAATCGCTTTCTGTTCAGCGGTTTCTGCCGGAATACTTAAACGAACAAGCATAGATACCGCTTGTGTATCATTGGCTTCTGGAGGATGGCCACGACCATCTTTAATGTGGCAGTTCTGACAACCATTAGTATTAAACAGTGGACCTAAACCATCGCGAGCATCGGTTGAAGAAGGCGCTGGAACCCAAGGATTACGGAAAAAACTGTTACCTACGCTAAAATCCAAGCGTTTTGACATAGGTAAGTTGGAGGCTGGTAAGGAATAAGCGTTAGGGCCAGCTTTGGTCGTACTTGTACTGCCACCAGATTTCACGTCTTCAGCCAGAGCTTGGCAAGATGCCAGACTTAATAATAGTGCTGAAAAATACGATTTCATTACATCTTTCTCGTTATTATAAAAAGCAAGAAACCCAACCATCAGAACCTACGAAAAGAGGCCCAATGATTGGGTATAAATGGGCACTTACCATGAATTAAAGTATGGATGAGAGCTCACTACGACAACCAGATTAAAACTCGTGGTCAGCGTTATCTGGGTTCAGATTATCGATACCAATAATGGTTGCTGCACGTTCGATCGAAGCGGTTTGAGCAACTAAGCCAGTAATTGCATTGTTAACCAGCGCGTTACCAGCAGCGTTATCAGCAGCAATTAACTGATCAAAGTGTTGATTATTTTGTTCCGCTGATTTTACTAACTCACCCACTTTCGCACGAGAAGCTTCAAATTGAGCCAAAATATCTTTCGCTGCTGCTGCATCTTTATTTGCAACGAGATCGTTGATGCTTGGACCAGATAGCTTAGTACCATCCGCACGTGAGTATGAACCGGTGTAGATGTTGTAGATACCTTGCTCGTTGAAGTAGTGAGAGTTGTGAGTGTTATCAGAGAAACAGTCATGCTCATCTTCTGTAGAGTTAGCTTCTAGAGCCACTTTCATACGCTCACCAGCAAGTTCGCCAAGAGATAGCGAGCCCATACCAAATAGCATCTTGCGGATACCATTAGTAGCAGAATCAGCTAGAAGCTCTTGACGATAGTTTCCTTTCTCTTCAGCAGACCACTGCTTCTCCATCCATTCTAAATCTTGAACAAGAAGCTGAACTGACGCTTTTAAATACTGTGCACGGCGATCACAATTGCCGTTAGTACATGCAGCACCTTGCACATAATCGGTATATGCACGAGCACCAGCGCCTGGGTTAGTACCGTTTAGGTCTTGGCCCCACAGTAGGAATTCAATTGCATGGTAACCAGAAGCAACGTTCGCTTCTGAGCCGCCTACTTCATTTAAGCTAGCAATAAGCTCAGGAGTAATTGTTGATGCGTCGATAGTTGTCGCACCAATAGTAATTGATTTATTACCGATAATGTTCGCGCTTGCGCCTTCGTTACCAAGTTCGTACTGGTAATCTGTCGCTACATAGTCGATCAAGCCTTCATCCAAAGGCCAAGCGTTTAGCTGTCCTTCCCAGTCATCAACTACAGCGTTACCAAAACGGAAAACTTCAGACTGTTGGTAAGGAACGCGTGCAGCTAACCAAGCTTTTTTAACATCTTGGAGTTTTGCTTCTGATGGCGCAGATAGAAAAGCATCTACTGACTTTTCAAGGCCTTTCGCTGTAGATAATGAGTCAGCGAACACTGCATGTGCAATGTCAGCATAGTTTTCTACAACTTGTTGTTGGGTAACAGCAGCCATACTTGAAGCACTAGCTAGAGCCAAAGAAGCGGCGATAGATTGGACTAAAAACGATTTCACTTTCATTGAAGCATCCTTGTTGAGCAACTATATTTGTAGTGCTAATTATTCTCATTTGCACTATTAGTTACGCATAATACGAATTTACATTTCATTTGCAAGCTGTAACAAAAAAAACCTCACCAAAGTGAGGTTTTTTCATGCAAAAGTAACAAGTCGCTTTGTTTTATCACGACCAAAGGTCATAGTTTTAAGTCGTGCTTTCCGTGCGATATTTTTGCTTTCAAGTAGTTTTCATTACCAGACTTAATATGAGCAGCCGTGTTGACCACTTCGACAATCTCGATTCCGTGATCTTTGAGTTCGTTAACTTTTTTAGGGTTATTAGTAATTAGTCGAATTTTGCAAACACCTAGAGCTTTTAGCATCTGTGCTGCTTCTGTGAAATCACGAAGGTCATCGCCGAAACCCAAGTGGTTATTCGCTTCATAGGTATTCATACCTTGGCTCTGAAGGCGATACGCATCGATCTTATTGTAAAGTCCAATACCTCTGCCCTCTTGGCGCAGATACAAAATGATTCCGCCAAACTCACCCATTTTCTCAATGGTCTCTTCAAGTTGTTCGCCACAATCACAACGCGATGAATGAAACACGTCTCCAGTTAAGCACTCAGAGTGCATGCGAACCAATGGGACTTCTTGAGTCTTATCTACGGATTTAAAGATGACAGCAACATGTTCTTTGTCTGTTTGTAGTCCTTTGAAAGAAAGGATTTCAGCATCAATGCTACTTTTTGCGCCGACTTTAAAGTCAACTCTGGCTCTTACTTCCGCCATATCTGTACTCACTTCACTCAAAAATTACTTATGCATGGTTGTTAATAATTTATCTTCTTTTCACACACAACATCACTATAGCTCTGCTGTAATGAAAAACCATGCATTCGAATACGTTAATCTTGTCATAACTATGGGGATTGACACCCAAGTTTTCAATGAAAAGATCATACTCCGTTTATCTACTTTAGTAACCTCTCGATACAGGCTTTACGAGAACCACTTAATGAGGTTGTTATAATATAACAATTTCACAAAACGGCAATAAAAAACCCAGCTGTATAAGCTGGGTCAATACATGAGACTGGCTTAGCTGTTTTGAGTTTTTTTCCACATAGTGAAATCAATCCAAATTTGTTCTAGCTCTTTCAACTCTTCCGCAGTTAATAGCGATAACGTCGATTTAGACTGAGTAGCAGTGTATGGTTGCAGAGAACTAATTTGTTCATGAAACGCTTCCTTCAATTTATAAATCATCAGTTGGTCCACTGCCTCAATCCACTAATAAGCATTAATTCTCAAAAATAATACCATTTAAAATTCAATTTTGTGACAAAAAACAAATTAATGGAACGATTATCACACTTTACATTTGATATTTTTTGATAGTTGCTTTTGATCAAAATTATCTCGATAGATCAATCACCTTGCTATTTAGATCACCTACATCTCAACTAAAAATATTCCTTATAACTATATTTAATTTATTTTCATGCACTTTTTAAAAGTGGATTATTTCAGCGCCATACATTAACAATCACTAATAAACATCCTTATTTAAATGAAGTCTGAGCAAAAGACACAGCTCGTTAAAATATGCTCACTTGGGTATTTCACAATAAAAAAAACCGAGTATTAAATACTCGGCTTTTTAATTTCTAAGAAGATTAATTATTCTGAATCGCTTTCGCTATCTGATTCAGTATTATCGGTATCTAGAGAATCGTTTGATTCTAATGACTCATCTTCAATCTCAACACCTTCTTCCCCTTCAGGAAGTTCGGTCTCTTCAATTTCTTCAATACGCTGTAGACCAACAACTTTCTCATCTTCCGCTGTACGGATAAGCGTTACACCTTGAGTGTTACGACCAACTTGGCTCACCTCAGCAACACGAGTACGTACTAGCGTACCTGCGTTAGTGATCATCATGAACTCGTCGCCTTCTTCTACTTGTACCGCACCGATGACTAGACCATTACGCTCAGAGACTTTAATTGATACAACACCTTGTGTTGCACGGCTCTTCGCTGGGTACTCACTCAATACTGTACGCTTACCGTAACCATTTTCAGTTACTGTCAGTACATCACCGTCAGTCTTAGGTACGATTAGAGAAACAATTTGATCGTTACCATTCAGTTTCATACCACGAACACCAGCCGCAGTACGTCCCATCGCACGAACTTGTTGTTCATTGAAGCGAACAACTTTACCCGATTGAGAGAACAACATAATGTCGTTATCACCGTCAGTAATATCAACACCGATCAGTGAATCTTCATCACGTAGGTTCAGAGCAATCAGACCATTAGCGCGTACGTTGGCGAATTGATCCAGAGAAGTCTTCTTAACCGTACCGTCACCGGTCGCCATGAAGATGAACTTATCTTCACTGAACTCAGTTACAGGTAGAATCGCAGTAATACGCTCGTTTTCTTCTAGCGGTAACAAGTTAACAATTGGCTTACCACGAGCTGTACGGCTCGCTAAAGGCAATTGATATGTCTTCAGACGGTAAGTCTTACCACGCGTAGAGAAACATAGAATGTTGTCATGCGTATTCGCAACAAGTAGACGTTCGATGTAATCTTCGTCCTTCATACGAGTTGCACTCTTACCACGACCACCACGACGTTGAGATTCGTAATCGCTTAGTAGTTGGTACTTAACGTAACCTTCATGAGACAGTGTTACTACCACATCTTCACGAGCAATGAGTTCTTCCATGTCGATATCATGGCTAGCTGCAGTGATTTCAGTACGACGAGCGTCACCAAAACCATCACGAACTGCTTCTAATTCTTCACGGATAACTTCCATCAAACGTTCAGTGCTACCAAGGATATGCAGTAGCTCTGCAATTTCTTCTAGAAGCTGTTTGTATTCATCAAGGATCTTCTCATGTTCTAGACCCGTTAAACGGTGTAAACGTAGTTCTAGAATCGCTTGAGCTTGTTGCTCTGTTAAGAAGTATTGACCGTCACGAATACCGTATTGTGCTTCTAGCCACTCTGGACGAGCGGCATCAGTACCTGCACGCTCAAGCATTGAAGCGACATTACCTAGATCCCAGCCACGTGAAATCAAACCAGTTTTAGCTTCTGCTGGCGTTGGTGCTTTACGAATCAGATCGATGATGTCATCAATGTTAGCTAGTGCTAGCGCCAAGCCTTCAAGGATATGTGCACGCTCACGAGCTTTACGTAATTCAAAAATAGTACGACGAGTAACAACTTCACGACGGTGGTCAACGAAGCACTTAATCATCTCTTTCAGGTTAAACAACTTAGGTTGACCGTGTTCAAGGGCAACCATGTTGATACCGAAAGTGGTTTGAAGTTGAGTGTTAGCATATAAGTTGTTCAGAACAACTTCAGCAACTGCGTCACGCTTACATTCAATAACGATACGCATACCATCTTTATCAGATTCGTCGCGTAGTGCACTGATGCCTTCAACTTTTTTGTCTTTTACAAGTTCTGCAATTTTCTCAATCAAGCGAGCTTTGTTAACTTGATATGGAATTTCAGAAACGATGATCGTTTCTTTGCCGCTTTTATCAGCTTCAATTTCAGCTTTAGAGCGCATGTAAACTTTACCGCGACCAGTCTTATAGGCATCGATGATACCTTTACGACCACTGATCAATGCTGCGGTTGGGAAGTCTGGGCCTGGGATGTAGTCCATCAACTCATCAATCGTGATGTCTTCATTGTCGATGAAAGCCAAACATCCATTCACAACTTCAGTCAAGTTGTGTGGCGGAATATTGGTAGCCATACCTACCGCGATGCCTGACGCACCGTTTACAAGTAAGTTAGGAACTTTTGTTGGCAGTACAGCAGGAATCTGCTCAGTACCGTCGTAGTTATCTACGTAATCTACCGTTTCTTTATCTAAATCAGCCAACAATTCATGGGCGATTTTAGCCATACGGACTTCGGTATAACGCATCGCCGCAGCTGAGTCGCCATCAATAGAACCAAAGTTACCCTGACCATCCGCTAGCATATAGCGAAGTGAGAACGGCTGCGCCATACGTACGATAGTATCGTATACAGCACTATCACCATGTGGGTGATATTTACCGATTACGTCACCTACCACACGAGCAGATTTTTTATATGGTTTGTTCCAATCATTGCCCAACACGTTCATTGCAAATAGAACGCGACGGTGTACTGGTTTTAGACCATCACGCACATCAGGAAGAGCACGACCAACGATAACTGACATCGCATAGTCTAGGTATGAACCTCGAAGCTCATCTTCAATGTTTACGGGCGTGATCTCTTTAGCTAGATCGCTCATAGAGCCTATATCCCTCTATAGTTTGATCGGTATATCCAGACAGTGAGCTATTACTATAAATAAGCCTAATAGACACTGTTTTCCAATTTCCAGATATTATTGATACTTATAAGGTGAAAAAATATAACACAACTTATTACGGTTCGGCATAACTTTCATTGCCCTTTTATCAGGTTGTGATGTTTGTTGCTTCTAAAATGTAGAGAAATTACACACTTCTCCCATATCCAACTGATAAGTGGCTATTTTTTGCTCATATATTTCCTAAACAGCCAATTCTTGATGAAACAAACCGAGAACAACTGGTTTGATTCATTGATAACGTTATAATGCCGACGTAACCACGGATGAGTATTAAAGGCAAATTCAATATGACGATAACTCAAAATCAAAACGTCGACCCTAACGAAATAAAAAAATTTGAGGACATGGCCTCTCGTTGGTGGGATCTCGATGGTGAATTTAAACCTCTTCATCAAATCAACCCTCTTCGCCTTAATTACGTGCTCGATAAAAGTGATGGTCTTTTTGGCAAAAAAGTTCTCGATGTGGGCTGTGGTGGAGGTATTTTAGCTGAAAGCATGGCAAGAGAAGGTGCCGAAGTCACTGGGCTAGATATGGGAAAAGAACCATTAGAAGTTGCTCGTCTTCACGCACTAGAAACCGGTACTAAGCTAACCTATATACAAAGCACGATAGAAGACCATGCTTTAGCAAACCCACAGACATATGATGTTGTAACTTGTATGGAGATGCTGGAACACGTACCTGATCCGCTATCTGTTATTAAGTCTTGTGAAGCGTTGGTGAAACCAAACGGGCATGTCTTCTTCTCTACACTAAACCGCAACTTTAAATCTTACTTATTTGCGATAGTCGGTGCAGAGAAGTTAATGAAGATAGTCCCTGAAGGTACGCATGACCACGAGAAGTTTATTCGTCCTTCTGAACTACTAAAGATGGTCGATCAAACACATCTTCAGGAGCAAGGTATTACAGGCCTACTTTATAACCCGCTCACAGACACTTATCGTCTAGGTAAGAATGTTGATGTGAACTACATCGTACATACGCGTTTATTCTAATTTTCTCATCCAAAAGTTGAGGGTTTATAACCCTCAATTTCTTTATTAATATTTTCATTTTTATGCACATTTTTCGTGCATTCTGTTCCATTTTGATTCAACGAAAATAGAGAAAAATTTTTGACGAAAGATCAAGGAAATTTTTTTTTGATCGGTTACGAATAAACCAATCTTGAAAGCTCGATTTTTTACAATCAACTCTGTTCTTAGATCATCAGTTAGTGCCTACTAACGTTTTTTTTTATTTTCCAAGTTATCCACAAAGTTTCCCCTAAACTGTAACTTGCATTAAAGGTGCTATAGCACTATGTTGTAACTCGAACACTGATGCACCCCTATATGTAGTGTCTAGGTCACTACATATAGGAAGAGCATAATCACAAAACCGTCAATAATTTTACAAGAATTACATAAAAAAACGGTTTTAATCAGTTTTGTTAGGGAAATGAAGCAGAATGAACCAACAACTCACTGTCACTAAGCGTGATGGCCGCAAAGAAACTATTGATCTGGATAAGATCCACCGAGTTATCACATGGGCAGCTGAAGGTCTACAAAATGTCTCAGTATCACAGGTGGAACTTCGTGCACACATTCAGTTCTACGATGGCATTACCACATCAGACATCCATGAAACTATCATCAAATCTGCAGCCGATCTGATCTCTGAAGAGAGCCCAGATTACCAATATTTGGCTGCGCGATTAGCGGTATTCCATCTACGTAAAAAAGCTTATGGTCAGTATGAGCCACCAACACTGTTAGAACATGTTTCTTCATTAGTTGAAAAAGGCAAATACGATAAGCACCTGATGGAAGATTACACGCGTGACGATTTCATCAAGTTAGATAGCTTCATCGATCACCGTCGTGACTTGAATTTCTCTTATGCAGCGGTAAAACAGCTTGAAGGTAAGTACTTCGTACAAAACCGTGTGACAGGCCAAATTTATGAGAGTGCTCAGTTCCTATACATTCTTGTAGCAGCATGTTTATTCGCGAAATATCCAAAAGAAACACGTTTGGACTACATCAAACGTTTCTATGATGCGACGTCAACATTCAAGATTTCTCTACCTACACCGATCATGTCTGGTGTACGTACTCCTACCCGTCAGTTCAGCTCATGTGTACTAATCGAGTGTGGTGATAGCCTAGATTCTATTAACGCAACGGCAAGCTCGATTGTTCGTTACGTTTCACAACGTGCTGGTATTGGTATCAACGCAGGTCGTATTCGTGCATTGGGTTCAGAAATCCGTGGCGGCGAAGCTTTCCACACAGGTTGTATCCCATTCTATAAATACTTCCAAACAGCAGTTAAATGTTGTTCTCAAGGTGGTGTTCGTGGCGGTGCAGCAACTGTTTTCTACCCTCTATGGCACGGCGAAGCTCAATCACTATTAGTACTAAAGAACAACCGTGGTGTTGAAGAAAACCGCGTTCGTCATATGGACTATGGCGTTCAGCTAAACAAACTGATGTACCAACGTTTAGTGGAAGGTGGAAACATTACTCTGTTCTCTCCTTCTGACGTACCTGGACTTTACGATGCGTTCTTCCAAGATCAAGACGAATTTGAGCGTCTATATGTGAAGTACGAGAACGATTCTTCAATTAAGAAGACAACTGTTAAAGCTCTAGAAATGTTTACGCTGTTAATGCAAGAACGTGCTTCAACAGGTCGTATTTACATTCAAAACGTTGACCACTGTAATACTCACAGCCCATTTGATGCAGCTGTTGCGCCGGTACGTCAATCGAACTTATGTTTGGAAATTGCATTACCGACAAAACCTTTAACAAATGTTGAAGATGACAACGGTGAAATCGCGCTTTGTACTCTTTCTGCATTCAACCTAGGTTCGATTGAACACCTAGATGATTTTGAAGAGCTAGCTGACCTAGTTGTTCGTGCTCTTGATGCCCTATTGGATTATCAAGACTATCCGCTTCCAGCTGCGTACAAGTCAACGATGAACCGTCGTACTCTAGGTGTTGGTGTAATCAACTACGCATACTACCTAGCGAAAAACGGTGTTAAGTACTCAGACGGCAGCGCGAATGCTTTGACGCACCGTACTTTTGAAGCAATGCAATACTACTTGCTCAAAGCGTCGGTACAACTAGCAAAAGAGCACGGTAAGTGTCCTCTATTTGACGAAACAAATTACGCGAAAGGCTTGCTACCAATCGATACCTACAAGCGCGATCTAGATAAAATCTGTGATGAAGAACTTCATTACGATTGGGATGCGTTACGTACAGAAATCATGGAGCACGGCTTACGTAACTCAACTCTGACTGCACTAATGCCTTCTGAGACATCATCTCAGATTTCAAATGCAACAAACGGTATCGAACCACCTCGTGGTTACGTATCAGTAAAAGCATCAAAAGACGGTATTTTGAAGCAAGTTGTTCCAGAGTTCCTAAAATACAAAGAAAACTACGAGTTGCTTTGGAACATCGGTTCTAACGATGGTTATCTACACCTTGTTGGTATCATGCAGAAATTCGTTGACCAAGCTATTTCAGCGAACACAAACTACGACCCTAGCAAGTTCGAATCAGGCAAAGTGCCAATGAAGAAACTGCTGCAGGATCTTCTGACTGCATACAAGTTTGGTGTGAAAACGCTGTACTACCACAACACTCGTGATGGTGCGAAAGACGAGCAAAAAGATGTGGTTCAACCACAAGATGACGACTGCGCAGGCGGTGGTTGTAAGATTTAATCTTATTGACTCGAACTTTTAACTGATTTGAATGCCCTTTGTGAATGCAAAGGGCAAAATGGATGACAGCAAATGGCTTACAGTACTTTTACTCAGAAAAAGAATAACCAACTTAAAGAACCAATGTTCCTTGGTCAGCCAGTCAACGTGGCTCGTTATGACCAACAAAAATACGATATTTTTGAAAAGCTGATCGAAAAACAGCTTTCTTTCTTCTGGCGTCCTGAAGAAGTTGACGTATCAAGTGATCGCATTGATTACAACAAGTTACCAGAGCATGAAAAGCACATTTTCATCTCTAACCTGAAGTATCAGACTCTTCTAGATTCAATCCAAGGTCGCAGCCCTAACGTTGCCCTACTTCCTTTGGTATCACTTCCAGAGTTGGAAACATGGATCGAAACTTGGTCTTTCTCTGAAACGATTCACTCTCGTTCATACACGCACATCATCCGTAACATCGTTAATGATCCTGCAGTCGTTTTTGACGATATCGTTGAAAACGAGCACATCATTAAACGTGCGAAAGACATTGCGCATTACTATGACAACTTGATTCAGCTTACTAACGACTACCACCGCTTCGGTGAAGGTACACACACAGTTAATGGCGAGACAATCAAGGTCAGCCTATCAGCACTTAAAAAGCAACTGTACCTTTGCTTAATGTCAGTAAACGCACTAGAAGCTATTCGTTTCTACGTGAGTTTTGCTTGTTCATTTGCGTTCGCTGAACGCGAGCTAATGGAAGGTAACGCAAAAATTATCAAGCTGATTGCTCGTGATGAAGCTCTGCATTTGACTGGTACTCAGCACATGATCAACCTACTTCGCAACGGTATGGATGATTTTGAGTTCTTACAAATCGCTGAAGAGTGCAAGCAAGAGTGTTTTGACTTATTTAAGGAAGCGGCTGAGCAAGAAAAAGAGTGGTCGGAATATCTGTTTAAAGACGGTTCTATGATTGGTCTTAACAAAGACATTCTTTCTCAATACGTTGAGTACATTACCAACATCCGTATGCAAGCGGTAGGTCTTGATGCTGCGTATCCACATGCAACCAGTAACCCTATTCCATGGATTAATGCGTGGTTATCTTCTGATAACGTTCAAGTTGCTCCACAGGAAGCAGAAATAAATGTACACAGCCTAAAAACCCCTGTTTTTTGTTACGACCATTCTTTTCAAAAAGCAGCTTAACCAGTATAGACCTCCATCACTATGAATAATCACATAAGCACAAAGAACTAGAACGAGAAATGACTTATGTGAAAAAGGAAATCACCAATATGAAATACTCAACATTTAACACTCAAAAAAATGATCAGCTTAAAGAACCAATGTTCTTTGGACAAAATGTCAATGTGTCACGATATGACCAGCAAAAGCATGAAGTTTATGAAAAACTGATTGAACGCCAACTTTCCTTCTTCTGGCGTCCAGAAGAAATTGATGTGAGTAAAGATCGCATCGACTACAATAAGCTTCCAGAGCACGAAAAACACATCTTCATTTCTAACCTGAAATACCAAACACTCTTGGATTCAATTCAAGGTCGTAGTCCGAACGTCGCTCTTCTTCCACTTGTATCACTTCCTGAAGTTGAAACTTGGATTGAGACTTGGTCATTCTCTGAGACGATTCACAGCCGTTCATACACTCATATAATTCGTAACATCGTCAACAGCCCAAGCGAAATATTTGACGATATTGTAGAAAATGAACATATCTTAAATCGAGCTAAAGATATCGCTCATTATTACGATGACCTAATTCAAGCGACTAACGATTATCATCGTTTTGGTGAAGGCACGCACACTATCAATGGCGAAGAGATTAAAGTAAACCTTTACGAGCTTAAGAAGAAACTTTACTTGTGCTTAATGTCAGTTAATGCACTAGAAGCTATTCGTTTCTATGTTAGCTTTGCTTGTTCATTTGCTTTCGCAGAGCGTGAGCTAATGGAAGGAAACGCGAAAATTATTCGACTTATTGCTCGTGATGAAGCTCTTCATCTGACAGGCACACAACATATGATCAATATGCTGCGTAATGGTCAAGATGACTTTTCATTTATGCAAGTTGCTGAAGAGTGTAAACAAGAGTGTTTTGACCTATTTAAAGCGGCTGCTGAGCAAGAAAAAGAATGGGCTGAGTACTTATTTAAAGATGGTTCAATGATCGGTTTGAACAAAGATATCTTGTGTCAGTACGTTGAATACATCACTAACATTCGTATGCAAGCTGTTGGTTTAGACGCCGCCTATCCAGGTGCAACTTCAAACCCAATTCCTTGGATAAATGCTTGGTTATCCTCAGATAATGTTCAGGTCGCACCGCAGGAGTCCGAGGTTCACTCCTATTTGGTAGGGCAAATAGATAATGAAGTCAATGCCGACGATTTTGATGACTTTGAACTCTAATGCCAACACTTAAAATCAACGGCTTACGGACTATACATACTAGCCCTTCAAGCACATTGCTCGAAACTATGGAGAGAGCTGGTTTAGAGCCAGAATACAATTGCCGCGATGGTCACTGTGGGGCGTGTCGTTGTAAGTTGATCTCAGGTGAAGTTGAATACGTAGGTTTCGCTATGGCTTATACGCAAGGTAATGAAATACTTCCCTGCATTTGTAGAGCGAAAAGCGACGTTGTCTTGGAGGCGGTTAATTATCGAGAGAAAGCTAAAAGCGCCTAAAACAACCCAGTGGTTAAAATAAAAACAGACCAGTATTTACTGGTCTGTTTTTTTTCAATATAAGCTAATTTCTTGTTTAACTATAACCTAAAACAATTTGTCCAAAGATACACCTCTACTAAGCAGTCAAAGTCAAACTAATTTAATTTTATTACTATGTTAAATTAGTTTTTGACCATTTGCAGACCATCGGTAACGAATGTATTGCTCAAATTCAGGTTCGTCTGCATGTTCCAAGACTATGACTTGAGGTCTAAATCCAACATGTTCATCTTCTTGAAGGTCATTTAAGAATTGCTCGATAACCTTAAATATATTGATAACTTGTTTTATATTTTCATCTACTTCTTCTTCATTTATTAACTCTTGCTTATTACTAGATGAAAATCTTCGCGTTACTTTGGGAAAATAAACTTGACTTGGTTGATCTAGAAATAACATAGCTGGAATTACTGATTTTGAGCTTGCAGTTAGTTTGAGAATAGATAAGAACACAGCTAAATGGCATGCCAACCAGTTTGCCCCACTTCCCATTTCTGACAATAAAATCTCCTGATTATTCATGAAATATGAAAAAGAAAAGTCCTCTACTTTGAATCTCATTTCACCATTTCTTAAATCATCTTCAAAATCTAAACTTTCTTTAAGCTCATTCATTGTTTTGTTAATGATTGCATTAGCTTCCGAAAATTTGTGCTCTAATCCATAGCCTTTAATTTGCTTATTACAAAGTTCTAACTCTTCTTTCAATTCACTTAAATGAGTCGAAGGTTTATATGGCTTTTGACTATCCAATACAAATTCAAGTGTGTTTTCTATTCTTCCACGAAGATTATTCAATTCATCTCTTAAGCCTAAATCATTCTTTACATTATATAGTTTCTTAAGTTGTCGAATTTCTCCATCTATCATGGATATTGATTGTTTCTGTTTGTCACGCTTTAATAGCAATGTATTTAGAGAACCGGAACTATCTTGTTTGTAACTCTCTACTTTTGATAGTTCTTTTAAGAGCATCTTTCTTGAATTATTAACACCTTCAAGCTTCGAATTAACAGACGAAACCGTTGAACTACATAGAGGACAACAAACTTCCTTATTTACGATAGAAATGCCTGACTCAAGTTCAGCTAAACGCGACATTGAACGCCCGTAATCTGCTGACTCTTCTTCATTTGATTCAATCAAACTAATTAGTTGATTACACTCATACAAAGAAGTAAGTTCTTTATCTTTTCGATTTTCCAAGTTCCTTAACTGCTTATTGAAATCAACATTTTGTTCCGCATTAATCGGAACAACTGGTAAATTTGTCGCAATTTGTTTCAATTTAGAAAGCGCAGCATCATCCTCTAAAAATTTAACATTAATAGCACGATAATACTGCTTAATCGGTATAAGTAATTTGTGCCTTTGACTTTGGACATCTAATTGGTGTTGTTTTTCTTCTCTTTCTATAATTTTTATCTGTTTATCAAGAACTTCTATTCGCTTTTTTAAACGATAGTATCTACTATCAACCCACCCCATAAAAATAGGGAATTGATTTATAACTGTCCGACTCTTAATAAAACTATCAAAACGATAGAACAAACTATGCTTATTTGCAATCAAGTTTTGATGCTGAAAAAATAAGGAGGTAGCGTTGCGAATAGATACTTTCCCTTTATTGATATCAGAATCATAACTATCCTCTTCACTGGTGTCTTCAACTGAAAGCCCTAAGTGTTCCTCAAAGTCTTGTTGGACCTCTTGTCTTGTTCTAGGTCTCATTCCACTAAAAAATAATTCGTTAATTCTTATTTTTACGTCAAAATCATTATCATAATCAACAGAAAAATAACATTTTGTTGGTTCCCTATTTGATCTCGCAATAATAATTTTTTTTTCATTATGTTCAAATACACAACAAAATATTTTTGTAAAATCAGTTACTTTACCTACAGGAATTGTAGAACGTTTCGAGAATAGGCAAAAATCAACAATTTCTATTAATGCGCTTTTCCCTGTTTTTGAATCGCCAGTTATAATGTTTAAACCTTGTTTAAAATTCAGAATTTTCGATTCACCATCATTACCAATGAGAACTATATTTCTTAGGTAAGCATTCATATATTTTTTACCTTGGATTTAAGAAAGACATTAACATATCCCTCTTTAGCGAAAATTATACCTAGATTATAGGAAGCTTTGTAAAATTCTTTTTTATAATTAGTATCCGTATCATTTGGGATAAATGCATCCTGAACCATTATATATTTACCAATGCTCAATTCCTTTATCGAACTAAGGTAGATCAAAGCGTCATTTGCTATATGTTTTGAGTATTTAACTTTAGTATCAATAAAAAATAGCTTCTCTTTCAATTTTTCATCGTTCAAAAAAGCTGTTTTAAATGTACTGGTTATTTTGGAATAAAATAGTTTTTGGCGTAATGCATCATCCATAACAAAAGGCAATACCAAATACATCAACTCAAACTTAGCTCCTCGTGGGTCAATTTTCTTTGAACCATCAATAAATGAATGCAAAATTTCAGATACAAATACAGGAGAATATTTTATATTTCTAATAACATGGGGGTTCATTAATCTAAGTC
The DNA here is from genome assembly GCF_058630515.1 of Vibrio sp. HM8-C. Taxonomy (NCBI): domain Bacteria; kingdom Pseudomonadati; phylum Pseudomonadota; class Gammaproteobacteria; order Vibrionales; family Vibrionaceae; genus Vibrio; species Vibrio sp. HM8-C. The sequence continues at coordinate 61,868 of NZ_JBMMKS010000003.1, read as the reverse complement.
TTCCTGTTCATATTTCCATGTATATAATTTATCATTAATCGCCTCATGCAGTTTACCTCGCATGAAATAAGCTTTCGTATTAGCGATTTCTGGAACTTCAAGTACAGAACTATTATGAAATTTCAAGTATGCATTACGGGATGTCTCACTAGATTTAGTTGTATCTAAATCATCAGACACGATATCATAAGCTCGTTCGCTTTTATAACCTTTAGCTTGTTCAACAACATCTCTTGAGTAATCTATTAATATTTCTGGCATGACGTCAGGTTTCAAATCAACGAGCATTTCCTCGCTATTCTTAGCTTTGAAATAATCATTAACGGCATTACCTCTATCCTGAGCTTTTAAACCTATATCTTTATATTCTGTAATGAATAAGTAATCCGTCGTTGGTGATAAGTCATATTTGCTATTATCAACCGGAAAGGGAATTTTATCGCCGCTCCATCGATTCACTTGAAACTGGAAAGCGTCATCGAAGTCGTTAATATTAACTCGCCATAGCCTATTATCGGCTATGGCACGCTTATTAACATACGAGTAAGCCCAGTCTAAAATACTTTCTCGATAAGGCTCAGCTACGCATTTCAGGTTTCGAATCTCCAGCAAGCTTTTCCACTTTTCTTCTATTTTAAGTTGTGAATGTTCTATTGTGAATCGGGAAAGTATATTCTCTATTTCAGTTTCGCTAGCTTCACGAAAGATGGTGTCATAGAAAGACTTTGTCGAGGATGTAGGTACATGGGACTTTACTATTTCAAGTTTACGTTTAGCGCTCAAATCATTCCAGCCGTGGAAGGCTGAATTTTCAGCTATATACGAAGTTGTATGTAATACAATTTTTTGAAATAACGACGAATCTTCAACAACTAAGTTCTTGAGAGTTTTCCAGAAGTCTTGAGCATTGCTGGATAGGTTATGTTCGGTGCAATGGTGTTTAACTTCAGTGAACGTTTTACCATCATACACATCTCCATAACACTCAATCCAAATGGTTTCGTTAGATTTGGCTTCAAAACACTTCTCAATAGCAATCAATACTTGATAAATATAGCCAAGATACTTTGGTGTAGCATTGTTAGAAAAACCTTCAGACATCCTATTCACAGCCCTAATACCAGATCGTTTAAATTGAGAGAAAATTCAAATTCCCATGTTTTATACTGCATCAAGTGAAATTTATACCTGTAGCAACTAAAAAACTTTACTTACCATACAGTTAGCATGGTATTTATTTTGTACAATTATTGAATGATTGCAAGCAATACCTCTTCAACACAAGCAGCATATCGCATATCGTATTCTTAAAATTTGTATTAGATCAGATGAATAACCTTCATCAGAACAAAGTCAGAGCTACTAGCGAAGCTATTTTGCAAGCGTTGCGTTCATGAATGACTTTCAAAGCACCTGCTGCTTCTTCAACATCATATACCTGTGTAATTCAGTACGTCGTACAACACATCAAAATCACTAATGTGAAACTTCCGTCCAATGAATCTTGTGACACTTCTATGTGTCACAAATTTTTTGTACTACTCTTGCGCCAAAAAAAGCATTTTATGATTCAAATCAGTATGTGAAATGTGAGTTTTCAGTGATTTGATTGAAATTTCATCTCGGTGGTTCGTTTACACTCACCACTTGAACGTTGACAACTGATACAAAAACATTGTTCCCGCATAATTCATTCAAATTAGCTGCATCAATCATATAAGTTTTTTATACTAGTGCTAGAATAAAAACCATTATAAAAATAAGGATTCTCACTTGAAAAAGAACGATGAATTGACTCAAGATCTCATAAGTAAAATTTGTCAGGGAGTTATTACTGACAAACTATTATCTGAGCGTGAACTATCAGAGAAATACAAAATTTCCAGATTTAGTGTCCGAAAATCTCTTGCAAAACTAGAAGCTATTGGTGTTGTAAAATCAAAAGCAGGTTCAGGTTATTTTGTTAACACTTCCATTATAGGTTCATCATTGATATATAATTCTATCACTGAAAACAAATTCTTTGATATCTCATATAAAAAAATCAAGGTCAATAAATCCCTACCGACACCACATGAGATGCAAGTTTTTTCTATAAATGATGATGAATATATTTGGAATATAAAAAGACTTAGGTTAATAAATGATAAAGTCATCCAAATAGAAACCATGAAGCTTCCTACTAAAATGTTTCCTAAAATGGATGAAAAAATCATAGAAAACTCATTGCAAAAACATGTGATTTCGTTAGGAATGAATATTGATAGCTACTTAACCACATACAGAGCGATTAACCTATCAAAAGAAGATTCCGAATTATTTGGATGTAAACGTTCTAGTGCTGCCATGAACATTACTAATCGTGGTTTTCTTGATTCAGGCGAGGTCTTTGTCGTCAGTGATATCATTGACATCGATTATCAATGTACATACCACACACAATTTAACTCAGAAAGCCTTCAATACAGAGATAAAAATGGTCGCTAATAAGCGACCATTTTTATTAAGGAGTATGAATACTTCCGTCTGGTAAACGACTCTGAGTCCACTCATGCGGTCTATACTCGACTGGAAAATCTTTTGCCGCCTCGATATTAATTTCCACTCCGATACCAATTTCTTCTGATGCATATAAATAGCCATTTTTCGGTTCAGATGCATTAGGAAAAACCCTAAGAGTGTTCTCGCCATAGTGCACATGCTCTTGAATAGCACTGTTATGAAGATGTACGTTTAAATGGGTATTTACAGCCGCGCCAATAGGCGTCATATCAGGTGGACAATGCCAAGCAATTCTAACACCAAAGGCTTCGCAGAAGTGCCCGAGCTTTAAGGCGGGAGTGATTCCACCGATTTGAGATACATGGCAGCGAATAAAATCAACTCGACGATTTATAATTAATGATTTCCATTCTTCAGGATTATTAAACAACTCTCCTAAAGCTAAAGAGACAGACGACTGATTTCTAATATTATCCAACCATTCCGTTTGATTTATAGGCAAAATATCTTCAATAAAATATGGAGAATATTTCTCTACTTCTTTAGAAAATCTTATCGCTTGATTAGGAAACAGTCTTTCATGAACATCATGGAGAATATGAAACTTATTCCCATATTTTTCTCGTAATAACTTAAACATTTTAAGTGTATTATCAATATATTGGTCTTGGTCATAATATGAACCAGGTGTTGGATTCTCTGTTACATGAATATTCTCTGGTACACCACCATAAAAACCCAATTGACAGCGAATATGTTTATATCCCTCGTGTAAATAGGTCTCTATTTGTTCATATAAACCATCCATAGTTTCGCTTGTAGCGTGCGTATATGTTGCTATAGCGTCACGTGACTTACCACCAAATAGTTGATGAAGTGGCATGCCAGCTAACTTTGCTTTAATATCCCACAGCGCCATATCGATACCGGATATTGCATTATTAATTACTGGACCATTCCTCCAATATGCGTTAACCATCATCATTTGCCACAGATCTTCAATATTATCTGCATTTCTACCAACAATTAAAGGCTTTAAATATTCATCCACCATCGTCTTTACAGCCAATGGACGTTGTTGGAATGTTGCACATCCAAAGCCTTTAATGCCTGATTCAGTTTCAACTATAACTGTAATCAGATTATGCCTATCGGGTTTAGTTATTATGCACTCAATATTAGATATAATGTTTTTGGTCATATTAAAAGCTCAATCAAGTTCAATCTATTTTTATATAACGCTGAAAAACATAACATTTCAAGAGCTAAATTTAACTAAAAAACAACTGGTTCGTTTTGAGCCTTATTTTTCTAAAAAAAACAAACCAATCGCTAAAATAAGTGCATTTTTTTAAAATCCAAATGGTTTGTGTGATTACACTCACTTTTTTAACTCTTATTTTTATAACACCCATAGGTATGATTACACCAACAAATAACCAAACATCTTGTAGGTACAGTCATGGAATTAACTGAAAACAACAATACGATGGCACCGACTAAATCAATACATAATCAAAGTGAAATGAGTGAGCATTTACAATTACTTATAAAAGCTCTAGGTGGACAAGAAAACATTGTAAACATCACTCACTGTATGACTAGACTACGCTTTAAGTTGGTAAAAGATGAGTTAGCTAACAAGTGTGAACTAGAAAAGATAAAGGGCGTCAAAGGCGTCGTTCTTAGCCAAGGTCAGACACAGGTAGTTATTGGTGTGGACGTTGAGAAGTGGTACAACGAACTTTCTGGCATTAGCCAAGCTGATGAAGTTTCCGAAATTGAAAACCGTAAACTGTTTCAGAACGCAATGCGTGTGGTGGCTGGGATCTTTGGACCGGTAGTTCCTGCTATTGCTGGCGCAGGTATGTTGATGGGTTTGCTTTCGGGATTGATTGCAACCAATGTCATCTCTGAAAGTTCAGATACTGTATTCTTTTTTAGATCCATTTCAGTAGCAGTATTTTTCTTTTTACCTATGTTGGTTTCGTTTTCGTCAGCCAAAGTATTCAAAGTAAATGAATACCTTGCTTTGGCTGTAGCTTCTGCAATGCTCGCACCAAAACTGATAGACAAAGCAGCAATGTTGAAAGCAGCGGGTTCTAGTCCAGAACTCAATGTATTCGGTATAGTGCCAATTGAACTCATGGGCTATGGTGGTGCAATTGTCCCAGCGATTCTAGCTGTGTGGGTATTATCGAAGATAACACCTCTAGTCGATAGATTAGTTCCTAGCTCAGCTAAACCTGTCATTACCCCTCTGTTGGCTTTTGCTGTGACATCTACCGTTGTTCTGTCATTCGTTGCACCTGCTGGTATGTGGGTAAGTAACGGCGCTGGATGGATAGTAAGTACTCTTCTTGAAATATCGCCGACTTTGACGGGATTTGTGTTTGGTTTGACTCGACCAATAACAATCGTATTTGGTATTCACCACAGCATGACACCAATCAGCCTGAATAACTTTGCGTTGTATGGTAAAGATTTGCTAATGCCAATCATGTGTTTAGGTAACATGGCTATTGCTGGCGCAACAGTGGCGGTATGGTACAAACAACGTAAACATTCGTCAAAAGAGCAGTCATCTATCACAATCAGCTCTGGGATTACCGCTATTTTGGGCATAACCGAACCAGCTTTATTTGGTGTACTTACCAAATATACTAAAGCTCTACTAGCTGCGAGTATTGCGGCTGGAGTCTTCGGTGCAATCTCAGCAACCATTGACACTCATCTAACAACATACATATTGTCTTCTATATTCAGCGTACCAGCTTACCTAGCAGGCGGATTACAAAACTTCATTCAAGCTATTTTGGGTATCGTAGGAGTTTTTGTACTGTCCTTCATACTGACATCTATCGTCGTAAAAGCAGAATAATATAGATAGAACTAGCCATTAATAAAGCTCATCACATTCGTGATGAGCTTTTTACATCCTGCTGAACCACAGCTTCATTCAGTTAGAACAGAATTAGATCAAAAAGTCGTCTAAAGAGTTACCTTGATCTAATGCATTTTGGATTACGCTTGGAGTACGTCCTTGACCTGTCCAAAATTGTTCTGAACCTGCCGCATCAGTATATTTGTATTTAGCTGGACGTGGCGCTCTCTTTGACTTCTGCTTACTGTAGCTAGATGTCGATGAAAGGGCTGAAATCACTTCATTGATATCAATTCCTTGGTCTTTAATCTGTTTTGCAATAGCCGCTAGCTTGGCTTCTTTAGCTTGTTCTTGTTCTCTCAGCTTAGCCTCTTCTTCCCGTCGTTCTTCAACAACTAGAAGTAACTTACCATGAGCTTCATTCAGTTGTTCTAACGTTAGTTCACGAGAATATGCTCTCAAGCTGCGTAGGTTTAATAAAGTTTTTATTAGTTCGTTCATACTATTCCCAGGTTAATAACATATGTGCAAATTGGAACTTTCGACATATATGCACATACGAAGATTTTAAATCGTCTTTAAGGTACGGTAACGGAATGCTTAATTCAGAGAATAATTATATCGGTACTGTTCATGGATATATTTCGAAATCATAAACCCGACTATTCGATATCCTACACGTTTCACTCACAATATGTGTAGTAAATTCTACTTTGTATGTTTAATGAACATCAAACGATAAAATTCCTTATTTCGTTGAAAGGAGTCAACATTGAATTTTTTAAAATACGACCTCGGAAACCTTCAGAGAGGCGAAATTGTTGAAGTGACACTAACTAGTGGTGCCAATGTGCGCCTTATGGATAGTTCCAATTTTAATAATTATAGGAATGGACGTAAGCATAGGTTTTACGGGGGATTAGCAAAAAAGTCTCCTGCGCATATACCCGTCCCTAGTTCAGGTCATTGGTACGTAGCTATCGATATGCAGGGTTTAAGAGGAAGCACGAATGCTTCCGTGCGCGTTTTACCTGGTGCTCTACCAACAATCCAAGACCGTCCGCTTGCAGAAGTACCAAGCTTGCTACGTGATAATATCCCTCCACCCACAGAAACCGGAGGAGAGACACACGATGTATTCATTTCACATGCATCTGAAGACAAAGATGATTTCGTTAGACCTCTCGCAAATGCTTTAATAAACGAAGGTCTAAATGTTTGGTTTGATGAAATGACGCTCCGAATTGGGGATAGTCTAAGGCAGAAGATAGATAAAGGATTAGCGAATAGCCGTGTCGGTCTAGTCGTTTTATCTCCTTCATTTATCGCAAAAGGATGGACCAACTACGAATTAGACGGCATTGTTACACGGACAGTCTCTGGAGAACAGGTGTTACTACCGATTTGGCATAATATCACTAAGCAGCAAGTAATCGATTTTAGCCCTTCGTTAGCCGACAAAGTAGCAAGAAGCACTGCAACTCATACTGTGAATGAGATTGCGGCTGAGATAGCCGAACTGATCAAATCTAGATCGTAGGCGAGATTAGTTTAAAGAAGCTACCGCATAGGTAGCTTTTACAATGTTGATGCACTTTACTTTTGAGACGATTTACTCGGCTTTAGCCCTGGAGTATTTCCTGGGGTGTTTTTATTGTCACGTCTACGTTGATCTGGCTTCCCTGTTGACTTAGCAATTGGTTTTGGACCTGGTTTAAGTGCCATAATAGCTATCCTTATATGTATTAGAGGACATCCCTCATTTGTAAATATATGGAACAGCATTCTTATATTCAATATAGTATTAAAGAATTAATAGCGATTTTTTACTTCCATATTCGATGGTTGCAAGGAATTCGGAGTTCGCCTTTGCAAAGAAAGCTGATGGTGCTGTGTCATGTTTTGAAAAGTCTACATAGAGTGAACATCTGTATTGTGTTGCTACGCTAGCAAAGCGCCTTTATTCAATAGAAACTCGGCATAGTTTCACTGAGCTATGTTTAACCTATTGGCTCAAACTTGATCAATTATACAAATTGTGCCAGTTATATAATGCTAGATGCGATACAGTGAGCAATACACTACGTTCCTTAATATCCCAATGAATAGAGCTAAAAGCGTTCATAACTCTAAAATTTTCTTCTGAACCGTTACTAATGTTTATTCGAAGTCTGTCAAATCGGCTTATTAGTTTTTTAAATTCAGCCTCTTGGTAATCTTTTACATACAACTTGATTCTATCAAATAGCTCACTTCGCATTTCAATCGGCACAGCGTAGACAACATCTTTTATAATTGAATCAATGGAGCTGCTAGGTTCTTTCAATAAATAAACAGTGTGGTCTGGAAAGACAGTATTATAATCACGAAAATTCGGATTGCTTACTTTCATCTCTCTTGCTTTTTTTACAGCGTCTTCTACGGTCGGCATTCCCCAAGCCTTGCCAGTCGGTCTATCCCATGCGCCCCCATCAAGTACATAAATACTATAGAATATTTGACCTTCATTGGTTCTAGTTTCTTCTATAAAAGGCACGTCCCACCATTCTTCAATCTCATTAGAGTCACGCAACGAATGGGATTTATCTGGTAAAGGAGGACATTGAACAATAGGAGTCCCATCAATAATTTCAAAATTAGATTGAACTAGTGGTTGTTCACTTAAACACATCCGTATTTTCTCAGCAGTCAGTCCTTTGAAACAACTGGCAAGCTCATGACTCAATACTGCTTTACTACCTATGGATGCTAAGCCTAACCAACCGCTATAGGTTGGTTTTTCTTCTCTTGAGCATGAATACCCCTTGGAAACATTAACTAAATCGCTATGGGATTTGTAACCAAACGCTCTCGCCAATGCATCATTGCGCTTAAAGCTTGATGGCATTTTTTGTTCATGGTGCCGAGAACAAATCCAGATACAGTATTGTTCAGCTAATTCCTTGAAAGAATTTAACTCGGATTGAAAAACTATTACTTTAGGAATGATCATAGATATTCACCATTTTATTGGAACACTATGCTTGCCTCACAATATTCCATTAATGATGAATACTGCATTGTTGGTGGAAATGCCGTTGAGCATGGCAAGGCTCTCGGTGGCTTAAGCCGGATAGTTCTAAATAACATAATAGACCATACAGCATATTTCAACAGATTGCATTTCACTTGCTAAATCGAAAACACCCAGATTCTTTGCTAGTAACGACGCTAAGATTTATTGTCGAATATGATTTCGCCTTACTTGATCTTATAGCGCTCGCGCTCAATCAATGAGCGCTAGTTTTGGATAGTAGATTCAGTACAGCAACACCACATACGATTAATCCAATCCCAACAAATCCCCATGTATCCATTTTTTGCCCATAGGCAAGCCAAGCGATTGCAGTAACAAAAGCTACGCCCAAGCCAGACCATACGGCATATGCTATGCCGACTGGTATCGATTTAAGGGATAAAGCTAGAAAATAGAAAGAAATGCCATAGCCTAAGCAAACTATGAATGAAGGAATTAACTTTGAGAAACCATCTGTAGACTTTAATGTTGTGGTCGCAATCACCTCACCAAGTATTGCAATGGTTAAGAATAGCCAGTTTTTCACCAATATACTCCTAGTCTGATTGGATGAAGGGTCAGTATACTGAGTCTATTGATTAATTATCAGTCTTGTAAAAACACTTATTATCTGCGCAATAATTGCCCCTTTGTTTGTTATCACAGAAATTAATTAACTTCATTTGGATGAAAGTTTCCCTTACCAGTAGTAATCCGAGGGTGTGTCGCAGTAAGCTTTTTTGAAATTATGATTCATTTTGCAATCTAATATCCATTACCTCTCATTAACCTATTGATTATCAATTGAACTATAATTGGAAAGACTGCATGCTAGGAGTATGCAAAGCGGCTAAAAGCCGTATAGAAAGCGTTATGAGTGTATTAAGGAGGCGTTATCACTATCGTAAAAGAAGTGGCATATGATTATGCCAAGTCTAGTTTAGATCACGAACTAAAACGCTTTGATGCACTAGATTCAAAAGCTAATAAGTTTTTAGGTTTGGTATCTGCGGTACTAGGTATCTTTGCTAGTTTGGTTGGCTGGGGTTTTGGTAAATTCTTTCCCCCCGTTACCGCAATGCAATGTTGGGTTGTGTTTCTTTTATTTCTGATTGTATTTGGCTTAGTCGGCTCATGGTTTAAATTATTTGCATCAATCCGAATTACTAATATGCCAACATTAAAACTAGAAGAACGTGCATGTGATTATCTGTGTCAAGAAAATGAACAAGTAATCAAAGATATATTGAAGATTTATGCGAACCTAATAGAAGTCCATAGATCGGTAATGACTCAAAAAATTGAGTTGGTTGACTCAGCTTATCGGTATATTCAGTTCAGTGCAGTAATGACTATCGTCACTGCATACTTCATATTAATTTCTCAATTGTAAGGAAAACTAATGACATCTGAAAACAAGCGACCAAATGACCAAACTCCACATACCCCACAGCCTAAGCAAGGAAATGATGGTGGTGGTATAGGAATCGATTGGGTTAAAAAGAGTCGAGAAGACCAACCAAAGGAACGTGGGTAATATACTCATACAAACGTTTAAGGTTTCAAGATACTTTTGATTATCTGAACGGGTGCTACTAACTAAGAAGCTTTTGTCCATAAACGAGCCAGTTTAAACACTGACTCGTTAAGGCTATTTATCGTAACTACACCCTATCAAACTAGCACATTGTTGTTTGTGTCCATTCATCATACGTTCCATTTTTATCTCTCAGCGCAAATCCAAAATCCATGTGGTGCTTTCGGGTAGATGTGGACACCTTTAGCTGACGCGTTTTTGCTTCTTTCTTAGTTAAAGTATTGGCTAACTTAGTTTCTGAGAACCATAGTTTTCCATACATAAGCAATTAAAAATTTCATTGATAACAGTACAGGGATCTATATCACTGCTTAATGACTAATAATGCAATAATATGCTTATTTTAACGTAGGGTGCGGTTCTGGTTGAGTAGGTAAGGCATTATTTAATAGTGCTCAAAAATCACCCAAAATATAATAAAACGAGATAACGCATGAAAGTAGCACGAATTGAAATTTCAAATTTCAGATTACTAAAAAATTTTGCCTTAGACTTGGAAGACGAATTGTCTTTAGTTATAGGGAAAAATAATACGGGTAAGACTTCAGTATTAGCTTGCTTAGATAAACTTGCCGTACAATCTGACAAAAATGCGATTACCTATGAGGACTTCAATGTCGATTTAATGTCATTTATTGAGGCTGTGTTGCTTGGTGAACAAGCTATAGGAAATGAAGAGGAATTTACACCTTTAGGTATTCAACTAAAACTGTTTATTAAATACAGCGAATCGGACGATCTATCCAGAATTAGCTCTTTGATAATGAGTTTAGATCCTACTGATGATAATGTGCTCCTTTCCTTCGAATATAAAATAGCATTTGATAAGATAGTTGAGCTGAAGTCTGTTTACACGAAAGAGGCGGAAAAGTTTGAAAATAGTCCTCGTTTGTTTTTGAAAGAAAACCTCTCTGATTACTTTGGCATAGTTGTGAAGAAAAGTTTGCTGATAGGCGATGAAACCCAGTTTATTGATTTAAATAAAGAAAGAATTAATCTAAAAGATATTTTATCCATTCAGTTCATCAATGCGAAAAGAAGCGTAACTAATAAGCAAAATGACAAAACTCTATCGAATCAAACATCAAGCTTGTATAAGCAAGTCGATGAATCTGATGAGCAAATAGAAGCATCAAACGAGTTTAAAAAAGAATTGCGTAAAACGGATACCAAGCTGAGTGGTATCTATCAAAATATGTTTAAAGGTGTCATTGAAAAAGTTAACAAGTTTGGTGGTATTAGCCCAACAGATACCACCATAAAAGTTGCATCGACATTACAGCATCGTGAGTTATTAGAAGGTAACACCACGGTCATGTATCAGCACCAAAATCATGATCTTCCCGAACATTACAACGGTCTAGGATACATGAACTTAATCAGTATGATTTTCGAAATTGAAATGCTGATGAGTAGGTTAAGGAAATCACTTAAAGAACAACCAGCCTCGATTAACTTACTCTTTATTGAAGAACCTGAAGCACATACCCACCCACAGATGCAGTATGTATTCATTAAAAATATTAAAAAACTGTTGAAAGAAAATCGCCTGAGAGAAGATGGTAAAGAAATACATCTACAATCAATTATTACTACTCACTCTTCTCACATAGTGTCAGAAAGTAATTTTGACGATATCAAGTATTTAAAGAAAACGCCTCAATCTCATCAAGTTCAGGCTAAAAACCTGAAAGATTTAGAACTAGAGTACTCTTCTGAAGCAGACTCTGAAAAAGATGCAGAGCTTAAACAGTCATATCGTTTTTTGAAGCAATATCTAACCCTAAACCGAGCTGAGCTGTTTTTTGCAGATAAAGCGATTTTTATAGAAGGTGATACTGAAAGGGTTATTTTGCCTGCAATGATGAAAAAAATTGACCAATCTCATGAAAGAAGTGATAGCGATAAACAGCCACTGTTGTCTCAAAACATTTCAATGGTCGAGGTTGGTGCTCACTCTCAAACATTTGAAAAGTTCATAGATTTTATTGGACTTAAATCGCTGATTATTACCGATATCGATAGTAACAAAGAAGTTCCTAAAGATGATGATCCAACTAAAACAAAAAGAGTGAAATGTCGCCCCAACGAAATAGGAGCATCTCAAACTTCGAATGCCTCATTAGATTTTTTCTTTGGGACAAAGGAGTTAGATTTCTATAAGGCTTTGAAATTTTGCGACAAGAGCGTAAGCAAATGCCCTGCGAATAAAGTGTGGAAACAAAATCCAGAAGGACTGGTTAAAGTTATATATCAAGTCGAAGAAAATGGTTACCTTGCTAGAAGTTTTGAGGACGCATTTTTTCATATTAATAAAGAACTCCTAAACATTGGACATAATGCATTCCCATCATTGACTAAGAAGTATTATGATAAATATCAATCTGGTGACATAGATGTTTTTGAATTTTCTGAAAAAGCCGTTAATAGCAAGCCATCTCTAGCTATTGAAATTTTGCTAAATAGTAAAGTCGCAAGTTCTGAGAACGCCGAATCACAAGTTGGTTCAATAGAAATTGAGTTTTCAAACTGGAATGTACCATTGTATATCAAGGAAGGTCTATTATGGCTACAACAGGGTTAGAGTTAGATAAACTCTCAAAAGAAGCGAAGGATGTCTTTAAATTAATTAAGGATAAAAAACACTTCTTACTCAGTGGTGGTGCTGGAAGTGGAAAAACATACTCATTAGTAGAAATTTTGAGAGCTGTAATTAACGATTATCCTTCAGTTAATATTGCCTGTATCACTTATACTAATGCTGCTGTTTCTGAAATTGAAGATAGAGTATCACACGATAATCTTTATGTTTCAACTATTCATGACTTTCTATGGCACAACATTAAAAACTTTCAAATCGAGATCAAGAAGACATTAATTGAACTAATTAATGACCCAGAAGAAAATGCAATTAATAGTTCAGGCAATAAGATGGTTGATGAAAGTTTTTTTGATGATTGCGATCTTATACAGTATAAAGAATATGTAAAAATATCGAATGGAATAATATCACATGATGAAATAATTGTTCTTGCTACCAAGATGTTTGAGAAATATGAAAGACTATGCTCAATTGTAAAGGACAAGTATCCATTTATTTTTGTTGATGAATATCAGGATACAAATCCAATGGTAGTTAAAATTCTTCTTGAATATATGGAAACGTCAAATAAGCCTAATGTAGTTGGTTTCTTTGGTGATGCCATGCAGTCAATATATAATGGAAGTGTCGGTAATCTTGATATGTATACCAAGTCAGAGCCACCGAGGGTAAATGAAGTATTCAAAAAGCAAAATCGTCGAAACCCTTTACAAGTAATCAATTTGGCAAACCTAATCAGAACCGATGGGCTTGAACAACAGCCTTCTGATGACCAATCTGCACCTAATATGGATAAGAATGGAGAGGTAAAACAAGGTGAAATTAAGTTCTTGTATTCTACTAACAATAGTTTAGAACCTGTACGGCAACATCTAGGTTGGGACTTTAACTGTGCCACGTCAGTAAAAGAGTTAAATCTAACTCATAGCTTAATAGCAGATAAAGCCAACTTTCCTGAACTGATGCGTATTTATGATAAAGATAAAATCCTCGAGTATATACGAAATAAAGTAAGGAAGCCTTTAGTAGAAAATGAACCAGAGTACGATTCGACAGGAAAAACATTAGCTCAAGTATTAGAGCATATTGGGAATCCGCCCCCTACTGCAACTCAAAAAACTTATATTGATGACAACCCCAAGTATTTTGAGCTTGCCAAAGCCCTTCCATATGACCAAATTAGCAAGTTGTATGTAGATAAAGATCAGTTGCTTGATGACAAAAAAAACCATGTAGGTGATGATAATAAGCCAAATTCTAATAGAGATGACCTCATCAAGCATTTGTTTAAGATTGAAAACTGTATTCGCCTTTACGAATCCAAAAATTTTAACCAGTTCATTAAGGCTACAGATTACTCAATATTATCAGTGAATGATAAAGTAAAGCTAAATAAGGCTATTCAAGCTTTCCAGATTGATGAAGATATTTCAATTGGTAAAGTTATCGAGCTTGCTCATAAATTGGGGTTAGTCATTAAAGATGATAAGGTGGAAAGGTTTGTTACAGATAGGTATTACGTGTACAAGCAAGTTTGCGATGTTAAGTATCAAGAGTTTCGTAACGTTTTTGACTACCTTGAGGGTTTGCTCCCATTTTCTACTCAACATAAAACAAAAGGTTCAGAGTTCTCTAACGTATTGGTTATGTTAGATAATGGCAATTGGAATCAATATAATTTTAAGTATTTGTTTGAACGAAGTGGAACCGATAGTGTTAAACAGAGATCTGAAAAAATATTTTACGTATGCTGTACCCGTGCAAAAGAAAAGCTAGCTGTATTTTTCCCAAGCCCTACCCAGAAAGTAGTTGAAACTGCTCTCGAGTGGTTTGGTGAAGATAATGTTGTGAACTTGGATGATCAGCGAGAGTCGTAGAGCATTGGCTATGACCTCTGTAGAATTTGAATGTGGGCACTATCGAATACATAGAGCAAGTATTGCACCTACCCACTCATGATTTTCGTATACTCCTCTGAGCCAGTACAAAGACTCCGCTCATTTCTGTCAGTTGGCACTTCGTAACATAGAAGTGCCTCAAAGTCATTCGGCACTTGATTCCTGACTGCTTTCTCATGTCATTTCTTGACCTACTTTACCTAATGTCAGATTATGAACCTAGTTGAAAGAATGCGACTATACAGACATGTTCTGTAATTTGTAAGCATTAGAAGAATTAATTAATATAAAACAGTGCCTTAATGATATAGATTCTAGAGTTCTGATAATTTTATAAACACAATGTTTGCTGAAAATACACTGTTATATTCGGAGGGAGTCATGGCGTTAACCGCATTTAGCAAAAAATTAAATTGTGAAGTTGATGCAGTCCAGTATTTTTCTCTACTTGGTCATAATTTGAAAATTGATCCTGAACTAAATTCAGTTACGAATAAAGAGAGAGATATTGTAAAGAATGATGTTATATGTCCATCTTGTGGTGTTGCTAACGCTATAATTGTTTCGGGATCTAGAAATGATAGAAACTACGCTATTCGTCAACCTCATTTTAGATTTGTCGATGAACATGGTAATGAATCCCATCATGAATATTGTGATTTAAAAACAGTAAAGCCATTCAAAGATATTACGTCAATGTATGAATCGTTTTTTAATCAAAAATCAAAATCACATATTACAAAGTTAATAGGAAATATAATATCTAGTGCTTTAACAAACGAGAGTATTGGTGTTAAGGATATGATAGATTTTAGACAATGGCATTTTAATCTAAAAAAAGAGCATATCGTTAATGTTGAATCTATTTCTGAAAAATTATTTCCATATAAAGTTTATAAGTGTAGAAAAGATCTTGATATTGATGCTGCTCTATCACCAAAGATTGATTCAACATCAGTAAAAAATAAGTTGATTTTAGACCAAATTGTAGCTGAGGATGAAGAAACTTTAAATAAAATATTACAGCAACCAGATTTTAAAATCAAAGATAAAGATATTTTGTCCTTCTTTAAAAAAGGAGAGCGCAAAGTTTTTGATGTCAGAAAATTATCTCACGAGTATATGTTATCAAATATGCTTGGTAACACTATATTGG
Source organism: Vibrio sp. HM8-C (assembly GCF_058630515.1). Lineage (NCBI taxonomy): Bacteria > Pseudomonadati > Pseudomonadota > Gammaproteobacteria > Vibrionales > Vibrionaceae > Vibrio > Vibrio sp. HM8-C. The sequence continues at coordinate 46,174 of NZ_JBMMKS010000003.1, read as the reverse complement.
ATACTTTTCGATTATCGCTTAATTCACAGAGAGACATTTCATGCATTCAAGCATTTTGTTCACTGTTTCTTTTTGTTAATCAATGGAATATTGATAAAGCAATAGATATGTTCAATGATGCGTTAAAAACAAAAGATAAAGCTCATACTATAAATGGTAATATAATAGGTCTTAATCCATTTTATAAATATGAATTTTATTCCTCGGTTTTATATATTAATGACGTGGCAAAATACTTACCAACAAATGATGAGTTACATCGTTTAATCGAATTTAGAGGCGGTGAACTTAAAAGATAACTTGGTTGCAGTGAAAAAATATAACAATATGCACCAACAGACACTAATGAGTTTGGCGCTTATGGTTTAAAGTTATCAATTTTCTGATGCAGCAAGAAAAGTGCTGCTGTGCTTGACGTTATGTGCCCGTATAAGTCAGAGGGACTTCTAGAATGAGCATTCAGGTGAAGTTAGTTAATCTTCGAAAGAAAATTAGAGCAAATAAGAAGAAAGTCATTGACGCAATCATTGCAAATCATTCAGCAGAAATCTGCATTATTTGTGGTTCTCACGAGCAATTGACCAAAGAGCACGTTATACCCCAGTGGGTTTATAATCGCTGTACAAAGCGTACGTTTCAAACAACTACTAACGGCATTTCGCAAACTTACAATAAAACCACGCTGCCAGCATGCAAAGATTGTAATTCAAATCTCCTTGGCTTACTGGAGCGGCATTTAAAACATGAGTTTGAAAGAATAGATGTTCGTCATCAAGAGTTTTCTCAGGAAACTTTAGAGCTAGTCATATTGTGGTTAGAGACTTTAGAGTATAAGTTTCAGGTTCTTGATCTTCGGAGAAATTTAAACAAAGTAAAAGGTGCTGATTACATTCCGTATATAGGTAAAATGCCAATTGCTATGTTCCAAGGACCAATGGTAACTAGTCCTGCGAAGGTTTTCTCAAACCTTCGCTCGGCTTTAAACGTTTTAAGCGTTAAATCTAAGGCGGACAGGCTTAACTCTCTTTGTGTAGTCCATACCAAAAACAAAGATTTTCATTTCTTTCACTCAACAAATAACTATATTTTCATCGAGTTAGCCGCGTTTAGTATTGCCTTTTTCTATTTCTATAAACAATCATTTGATAATATTGGAGAAGCAGTAGAGTCCGCTAAGGGCATCGTAAATGAACAGTATGCGGGAAAAGGCACATAACAAACGGTCAAGGGATAAACATACTTTTCCTAATCTGACAGAAACGCTTTAGAGCATCAGACCTAAATTGTTTCTGTCCATCTTCGAGCTAGCTGATTTGGCTAGCTCAGATCTGCCCCGTTATGAGTTACGGAGATGGTGAAGCCTTTCGAAAGTGGTTTGTAGCACTCCAAGTACTAGTAGTGTAACGCATGATAAATCATGCGCTCTGTCTAACTGTTTATCCGTGGAATGAGTAGCTTCGGGACAAAAGCTCGTTAGAGCAAACTAACTAAAGCGTTTTACCCTTTACCTTGTTAGTTAGTCGTTCCGCCATCTGTCGTGTCAGCATCGGATTCTGGTTCGGGTTTGGCTTTGGCTTTGCTGGCTTGAACTGGTGGTGATTCCGATGCAGGTTGTTCTTGCCAGCATTCCACACAAGGCTTATTAACCCATTCCCAAGTCTTGCTTGTGATGCAAAGTGGATTTACCCAGAGCAAAGCAGCTACTAGGCTACCAATAACTACAAGACGCAAGCCAAGCGGAAATTTGTCACGCCAGCCTAGACCAAGTTCTGCGCTCATCCAGTCACTATTATGCTCAGAAAATACCTTGTAGTGAGCATACCATGAAGACATCATCACAGGAGATATAGTTTTAACAGATCGATGTTCTGCTTGTATTTGGCTAAGGTCAGCTCTCGCTTTAGTAACCGAGGCTGCGTCTTGTTCGTTAACTTCACAGTAAATGTGCTCTAGTTTCTTGCTGATATCAGTCAGGCTAACTCCTGTAGCCTCATATTGTTCCTTTAGAAGCTCTCTAGGTTTAAGAATGATTCCGAGGATACCTATAATGAGTAACAGAGCAGCCAAAGCTTTGCTGTTGAACTCAGCAAATGCCAAACCAAGTACACCAAAGGACAGCGAAATAGCGCTAATAATCGTCGGTAACTTTTCGCAGATATCTAATGACGCAAAATGAAGCTTGGCGCTGTAGAGTACATTGTAATACTCTCTAGCCACTTGCTTCTTTATTGTTTGCTTCGTCATAAACGCTCGTTCCTATTCAATTGGGACTGTAATTTCATGTCGCGCTATCACCGTGTTATTGCGCATAGCGTAGCACTCAACTGTATGATCACCATAGAAAGTTGCCGTCTCATCACGAGTTTTGCTGCCATCATCGTCTATGATTTGACCACGATGGCTCTTGTCCCTATCTGCGATATACCCACGGTTGCGAACCTTCCACTTGACTTCGTAGTCTCCAACAATATCGGTTTGTTTCACAAAGAAGTGCAGTTTCCGTTGATGCTGTATTCGCTCCCCGCCAAAGGTTAGCGATGACAACATTTCAGTTATCAGGTCGCTTTTTACGTGACAATCAATGACAATTTGGTTTGTGATATCCATATCGAATAGCTCCTCAATGAACTCCTCATTCACTGCTGAAAGTTGTTTCGCTTCACGATTAGGGAACTTCGTACCAAAAATAGCCTTGTACCGTTGGTTACACTTGTCCTCATAACCATTTTCTCTTGCTTCAATCGCTTCAATTACGTTATCCAGTGCTTTCTGTGCATCAGCTTGGAATGCTTTCTTCACACTGACTTTGGAGTTGCTGCCAAACGCATAGTAGAACGCTTTATTTGGCTCTTTGGTAAGGTATTGAAAAAAGTCTTTTACCATCTTGTCAAAGCTGCCGAAGCTACTCTTGTCGTATTTAGTGTTATCTTTGAAGAAGTTGTAGCAAAGGGTGTCGATTAGAAAGCCACTCATCTGAATATCGTTTCTAGCCTTCCACGCACGAATCATTTTCGCAAGTTTACGCAGGTTGTCTTTGCGATTGTCGTTCAGTTCTTTAAATGCTCTTAGCTCAGCACGAGTATCACATTTCCGCCATGAACCACCACTATATGTGTCAGGGTATTTGAATACTCCCTGCCATTCGAATACGGGTACTACTTCAAAGGTAAAGTCTTGCATCTCAACCACTACTACGTTGCGGTCTTTTTTCACTTTACTTGTGTTATACGTTTTCTTTATGGCGTCTTTTGCATGGTCGAGAACCTTCGATGGGTCTTTGCGATAGGTAGTCCAAGCGCTAGGAGGAAGTATGTAGAGCATATCAAGGTCAGAAATGCCATTGATTCCAGAATAGCGACCATATGAGCCAGCTTGGAGACTGTAGTTTTTCTTGTCGTTTTCTAAGTTTCGAAATTTTTCATTTAGGTTCTTGGTAATGCTTCCGTAGCGACTTGAAATTGTGTCTTTGTTCTTGATCTTCAAGTTATCCAAAAACACACTGAAATCCCGCCTTACCGTCATATGTCACTCTCCCTGTATTTAAGTCCATGTAATAGATGGGGGTAATAAGTGAACAAAACAACCTGTATGTTAGAGTAAGCCGAAGTATTGGTTGATGGCTGGTATACGGCTTAACTAAGTCAAAGGTAAGGCGTAATGCCCCTTATATTTTTATGATTATTCACTTTTAAGTGCAGTGATTGCATAGGTTAATATACATAAACTAATGGAGTGTGTGATATCTAAACTATCGACTCTAAATGATTTTTGTCCAAACCTATTTTAGATATGTCCGCTCATAGTTTGTACCAGTTATATTCAGATGTAAAAAGGTTGTCAGACAACGAATGACAATCAAATTGTAGTCTTTGAACAGCTACTACTATATCCGGTCAACATGAAATGACTTTGATAGAATGGTGCTTTACGATTCGCAAACATATCTAGGAGAGCTATTTTATTTGCTATGAATACTGATTGAATATTGTTTGTTTGTCGCGCTGTCAATATTGTCCGAAGAGAATAAGTCACATCGATATATAGGGGAGCGAGTGATTCGCAATTAATGAACCACAACAGCGATTTCTTGCTTCCGTTTTCGATGACTGCAAGGAACTCCGAATTCTCTTGTGCAGACAAAGCTGATGACGCAGTGTCGTATTTTGAAAAGTCTAAATAATAAACATCTATATTGTTTTGCTCAGCTAGCAAAGTGGTTTTTTCAATGAAATCAGGGTGTAGGACTTCAGAATCAGCAATAGAAATTCTAAAGTCCATGTCCCACGCAAACTTCACAAAATTTTCAGGTGTTATATGCCTAAAATCGCTTTCTTGACTTTTATTCAAGATGAATATGACTCCATCAACTTTCTCAGCTCAGATACATCTCTAGAACTAAAACCAACAGCCGGATCTACGAGATGCAACTTGAAGTTATCGCTAAGACGCATTGGTTGGGTATCTATGACAATGTTCGCAGATGAACTGTCACTAATAGAAAACTCTAAATCATAAACCTTACTACCATCTTTGCCTTTAAACCCCACAAAGAACTCCGGATGAAGATGATTCTCTTTAAATCCATTGCGAAGGAATAATTCAGATAGCTTATTTTTTTCACCATAGAATGAGTAACGCCATAGAGAATGTACTTTCAACTTTCCGTTCGTACTTTCCAGTAACTCAACTAGATTTTGTACCGCATTTGGTAAGAAGTTTATGTGTGATAAATCGTTCTTTAGATTCGCAGGAGATGCCTTATGAGGCTCTTCACTTGACCAAGGGAATAGCACCCCAGTTATGCTCGTATAAATCGTTACATAGGCTTCAATGGAGATATCGACGCAGAACACCCCATCATTTATATAAACGTCGCTATCACGTTCCCAGCCACGAATTTCTCTATTGCTCAATAAATGCTGCAAACGAGGAGCATGCTTGTGTGAAAGAGTTAACTTTTTTGTAGTAGTCATATTAAACGAAATGCATTTCAATCTAGTTGAGTCTCTACTTAGGATTAGCACCTTAAGGTGCTAATTTCTGTTTCTGTAGGGTTTCAATGACATCATTCAGTGCTAGTAAAACACCATTTATTTTTTCTGTCTCTGAGTTCACTGACTCTAATTTTGGTTCTAATACATCCTTGATGCTCGGCAGCAAATTACCCGCGAACTGATATCCTTCAGACTGACCATATAGCTGCAACTTGCGCTTTTCCAAATAATCAGCGTTTTCTTTAACTTCTAACAACGCTTTAGCTAGCTTATCTTTTGAAGACTCTATCAACTTTTTAGTTTTGGCTCGCGATATATTGTTACCAGGAATCAACTTAACCTTTTTATCAAAGTCAGATGCTATCTCGTAGAGAGCATTTCTCGCCCACTTCTCTGAATCGTGGAACAATGCATTTTTATTCATCAGTCGAATCAATTGGTTATGAGTCAAGTGTCGTAATTGTTTGTCATTGACCAAAATTTCCTCATCTCTTGCGATACAAATCAGCTTTATCTCTGTAATAAACTCATTCAAGAAGAAATAGTCATTTTCAAAACTCTTCATAGCACTGTAGAAAGGCTCTCTAAGTCCAACCATGAAAAAACTCCGCCCTTAAAATACCTAATATATTAGGTTGATTGCGAGAGTGCAAATGTTCGATAAAGGCATTTCTGTCACATCTAACTTGTGACTCAAATTTATCGAAATAATAATAATGAACATAATCGCAAAAGAATTTGCTAAAAATATAAAAAATCAAAGAGTTGAAAAAGGAATCGCTCAGCAGAAGCTAAGTCTTCTTTGTGGATTTGATAAAAATTATATCGGGTGCCTAGAAAGAGCACAGAGTCGAGTAACTTTAGAAAAGGTATACATCATTGCCGCTGCGTTAGATTGTTCAGTGCTAGATTTGCTACCGAAAGAAAACCCTAAACGGATTGCGAACATGATAAAAGTTGATGATTGAGTGAACACACTTTGCTTGAGTATTCTCTATCACCCTCAATTCAATCAAAGAAATCTATGTCGAGATTTCGATTTTTCTTTAGCAGGGCGAGCTTAGCCTCCGCTTTTTGTAGTGCTTGTTGTTGCTTCGCTCTATAAGAAATTGCAACCTTATCAGCCTCGTGTTTTTTATGTTGCAGCTCTCCTGATTCTCGCAACCGAGCAGCCACTAGGTATGCTTCTTGAGAGGCTGTGCTTGAATGCCCCATTTTATTAGATAGGTTTACTTTTGCGGCTCGCATAGCCCTATTGGGATCTTTGTCCCCAATCTTGAGCTGATTTTCATACTCTGCTTCAAATTCACTAGAAGCAAACAAATGTCTGAAAACATGAATACTTTTACCTTTAGACCAACCCAGTATTCGGCAATATTTGCTGATGCATTGAGTCATATAACGCTTAGTCATACGAGAACCATTATTCGAATTTACAAATAATGCTCCGCCCCAACCTGAATATAAGGCTTGATCTTGTAAATAGGGTTTTAAAGTATTATCAATGTAAGACTTAATTTGTAGAAGCAACGAATAATCAACATCAAACGATTTGTTATACGAAAACTTTTGCTTCTTCGGAGTGATAGGAGCGAAACCATTGAGTTCGGCGAACTCAATCACGCTATCGGTAAAATCTAACGCATTCAGACTGTTTATGCTAATCCGTCTAAATCCACTATTTCTGGCTATATTGACAATTAATTTGTCCCGATTACGTACAAAAGCACTTCCAGCTTGTTTATCAATACATTCTAGCAACTCATAGTAATCTGCATCTGTTGGTATATCTTGAGGATTAAAACTCGAAGATGATTTAGCGATCTTAAATTGCAGAGGGTAAAACTTAACTTTACGGTATTTGTCCTTCCCATGGAGTCTCGTACCATCCCTATCAAATAACCCAGATTTAATACGATACTCGTCCGTACATCCTATAAAGTTGGGTAGAATAGCTCGATTATCTTCGTAATATTGTGCAATAAACTGATAGATATAGGTCAAATATGCATTTACACTTCGTTTGGACTTGTACTCATTCTGTTTACCTTTTTTACTTGTCATGGTCTCGACAAGTCTTACCCCTCGATACATTTGCAAAACCTTGTCATCACAACGTTCCAGATGAGTATCATTGTCAATTAGGTAGGACAGAAAGCGCCTTAATTCATAAATGCAGTTTCGTTCATTACTTGTATTATCAAGAGGTACTCCATCAGGAAATAATGAATTCACTGCGTAGGTGACATCGCGCATGACATGATAATCCGGACCATAAAACACTGGGTATTCGCGACCAGATTTTCGGGAAAACATGACAGTTACCTTCAAATCTGATCGTGCTTCAGTCGAAGAACTATTCTCGTCTATCAAAATTCATCCTCGTTAATCTGTTTAATGCACGAGATTCAGTGGTAATCGCGGACGCGAGTACGGTTTCATCTCCCATTAAATAACATGCATGTTTGGCTCGGGTAACTGCGGTATATATCCACGCATTATCAATAAGATACTCTGAATCAACAACTATAATGGAGGTATGATATTGGCTTCCCTGCGATTTATGCGCCGTGATCGCATATGCTAAACTGATCTTCTCGTCATTGAATTCAGATTCCGTTAAAAATACATCATCAATAACACCTTCAAATTTAATTCGAATTTTATATTTAACAACTACGCCATCAGCCGCATCCAACCTACCGTCTGGATAAACCTCTAACACTTTTCCGATCACACCATTTGTGAGTTGCCTGTTATAGTCATTTTCATTGAATACCACCTTATCCCCAGCAACAAACATTGTTTTATTGGGTTGATATATCGCTTTTGTAATATACTCGTCACCGACAATCGGGTTTAGCATCTGTTGAACTTCTTTGTTGAGTTGTCTAACTGAAGCCCTAGTGCCAGCAATTAACTGTAATTCGTAGTTAATCTGTTCTCCAATTCTGGCATTGATTGCTGCATACAGTTTTGCGGCATGAGTAATAGAGCGCTCTAATTGAGTGTCATGTTTAAAGGACACTCCGTCGAACACAATTTTGTCCATTGGGGAAAATTTCGGTACTTTAAAAGCTAATATGTCATCAACAATTGATGGTATTTCTGAGGTTGATTTTTGGCGTTGAGTCACGGTCAATTTTGTCTGAGGAATCCAGTTTTGCCTAATCAAACGATGAAAAATCAGTCCAGGACCTACTGGGGCTAGCTGTCTATCATCTCCAAGCATAATTAGATTGATGTCATCGGGCAGGCAGGACAGCAGCGAATACATGGTAGGCAAATCAATCATACTGGACTCATCTAACACAATAACTGCTCGATGATATTTCTTGTCTCCATGAGAGCGCATTGTATCACTCACAAATTTGCATATCGTGTATGACTGCAATCCCGTTGTTTCCTTCATCCGCAAAGCTGCCTTTCCGGTTGGGGCTAAACAAATAACTTCTCGATCAGAGTCTTTATACTGCTCTATGATACCCTTGATAACTGTTGTTTTACCCGTTCCTGCACCACCACATATGATACTGACAGGGTTGACCACAGAAGCTCTAATCGCATTAACCTGATTGTCGTGTAACTTGTATTCACAGCAATGCTGATAAGTCGTCAGTTTATCCTCTGAAAAACCACGTATCATCGTACCGCAGATATCTACAATATCGTTGATTCGCGACTGAACGTAAGATTCCATGACAAGGGGACCGATTGCTTGTACGAGACCATCAGTATGTATATAAATCGACTCTTGTACATCTGGTATCGACTCAATCCCGTGCTTAACTACCTTCTGCATTTTCTCTGAAAGGACATTAACATACATAGCAGTATTACCTTCGTCCTGATATGTGCTGTGTAGAATGTCTTCAGCGCAAGCAACCAATCTACGTGAATCATTGTTACTTATATCCCAACGCTCACGTATAAACGGGTCTAGTTTTTTAAAACTCATAAATGCACTGAGATGATAGGGATTATATTCGAGTACTGTTTTGCAATTATTTCCCCATGCATTCATGCATTCTCTAGCAACTTTGTAAGGGAATCGTTTTTCTGATAGATAACTAATAGACTTTAATTTATCTGAGTATTTTTTCCAGGCGAAAATAATAGTGATAATTTTTAATGCATTGACACCAGTATCAAACATAATTTTTTCTATATTGCCATCAATCAATACATCAATAAGACGTTCCGAATAGGTATTAACGAGCTTTGTTACCGTTGAAGATCCGACACCTGGTATATTTTTATCTTGAGTAATCCATTCGATTAACAGATTCGTATTACCTAATGGTTGTCTGATGACATCAATTGCATGAAGTTGATCTCCAAACTGGCGACTATGCTTAAATACACCATTGACTTTGAGATATTCACCAGTGACTAATGCTGGACCAATTAATAAACCATAGTCAATCACTACAGCTATATTTTCGTCTTCAAAACGAAGTTTTATAATATACGAATCTTCATGATTAAACACGATAGAAGCTATAGTGCCTTCGTACTCTTCAAGCTCATCACTATCGATTAATGTCTTCAGCATCATGCTTACTCTGCATCATCTGTATTGAAACTTACAATCTGCTTACTATCTGGCAGTGTCACCTGATGTATAAATTTACCTGTCTGAATAAGATGGGAATGGTTAATCTCGGCTCTGTGATATACATCCAGTTGAGCTTCCGACATCGCTAATTTCCTTGTAAGGGCATCCACCAACTTACGCAGTTGAGCAACCGTTTGACTGTTTCCCTCATTAATAGAAGATTGATGTGGTTTGTTCTTTCTACTTTTTGCAATTTTTATCGAAAGATCAATCAATTGCTGTTTAATATCTTCATTTTGGAGCGCAGCCTCACCTAACCCCAAAGACATCACCAATTTCCTTTTATTTAGCTGCCCTTGATACATAGGAAAAGAATCTGCCGATTTTATGTACTCCCTCAACCTCTGAGCATTTTCCCGACCTTTTTGAACATTAGTCCTACTCATTAGCAACCCCTCGCAGTAGTCTCAATCGACTAATTACACCATTAAGCCTTTGTATTTCTTTGTTTTTATCCTCTATTTGCACCTTATGAACCATTTCCATATCACGCATTTGTAGGATGATATCCGCTATCTGTATTTTTAGGTCTTTCTGCTCCCGTAACAAATCGTCAATTTCGTCATTCTGAACTTTAAGAAAATCTTTTTTATTTTCTATTTCAGTTTCTAGTCGCTTAAGTCCTGAGGTTGAAAACGCATCCAGTTGGTCAATAAATTTTAGTTTTAGTTTGCGCAATTCACGCTCTAGTTGAACCAACGTAATGTCGTTTGAGGGTGTATTGAAATACCTGTCAAATGTCGCCTGATTTGTCGATGTGATATTCAAGTCACTATCTTTCCAGCGGCGGAATCCATCAATAGTTTTCGGTACTTGATATAAACATGGGATACCTTCTCGATATAACTCGTTATCAGCTATGTCTCGTTGAACGGGAATACCTGATTCATACCAAGTTCGAATAATCAGTATTTTGTTAGTGATGTTATTTTGTGCTTGTGTTTCTCGGTCAGTGTTAATCGTCATTACTCGCCTCCTGTTCATACAAGGCAATAATGCTATCGAGTTCCGAAATTTGACTTTTAATCTGCTCAATTTCTAACGGTGTTTTTCCACCTGAATCGAAAATGTCATTTAGGTCAAAACTATCATCTAGTTCATCGCTTAACACGGAGCGTTGCACTCTTAGATTATCCACATGCTGCATTTGGACATCATGAAATGCACATCCACGACATAACCCTGGCGATGCATGCTCTCTCTCTATAGCTCCGGTATCAGTGTTCACGCAATGCCCCTCGGAGGATGTTATGATTTTATCTGAGTTGGTACAATTAGCGTGGAAATAGGGTTCAACGGAATACCCCTTTTGAAGAAGGTTTTCAGAAATACTATTTGCGATATTTTTTTGGCTTTCCGGCTCCAAATCAACAAACTCAACATCATTATACAATTTCTTCAACATTGCTTTGCATGTAGCCTGAAACCCGCCTTTTGACTGACCTGAAAGAGCACTTGTAACCAAGTCAAGTAGCTTGCTATGACGGGCATCTTCAAAAACTTTACGAAACCCCTTATCTTCCATGTCTGTATTCGATGGGCGCATTTTGGCAGGAATAGCCCTTTTGATACTTGTTTCGATTTTCCTTGAATCAGCATCGGTCACATATATTTCTGTCGTTTCCATCGAGTCGTGCCCATAATGCCTAGAGAGAGCTAACAGATCGGGATTATCGTATTGATAAAAATAGGCAACAGCAAAATAACGTCTTAATGACTTTGGTGTTGGAATCTTTATCCCTTGCTGTATAGCAATCGCTCTCAGTGGGTTGTGTTGCATAGATTTACCCGCATATTCGATTGCAATACCACTATCTCCAGTAGAGCCTGCCAATTTGGGGTTGAATAATGAGGTTGATTCATCGTAGTCCACTGCTACTCTTGAATTCAAACGGTGGAGGTTGGTCAGTAGCTTACCTACAAATGGACCGATAACAGTTTTCTCACGACTACTTACTTCTTTCCTTTCTTTTTGAATATATCGTTCTATTTCAGTGAGGTTGAACTCTGTATCTAATCTAAAGTACATCTTCTTAATGCCAACATCTTCACCGACAATTTCCTCAAGCCTCCATCCCGTATAACATAATGATAAATAACCCAAAGATGCTAAGTACAACTTATATACATCACCAAGAGAAATGAAATCATCTCCAAATTTAGCCCTTGCATTCTCCTTAATGACCTCTCGAAGTTGACGATACCCAACAATTGCCAATTTGCGATTACCAACGGTAAATGAATACTGACCAAAAATAATTTCATCTAGAGCATTTTTCCGTTTTGTATTACCAATATCATTATTTAGCATAATTTGTTTTACGCTCACTAATGGTTCAACTATAGACTCGGATTGAACTGCAATTTCATGAAGAAATTTAAGTGTGCTAACAATATCCTCAACTGACGGTGTTTCTGTACGGTCGGAGTCTTTGGTTGCTAATTCGGCACTAAGAACTTCTGGATTTGAAATGGGCTTTGATACATTTGAGCTTAGAAATAGATAATTTAGATTAAGGAATGCATCAACAAAATAATTCTTGGAAAAACCATCTTTCGGAGTAATATTTCCGTTATATTTGTACGGTGTCCGCAAATTCTCGGGCAATGAGATCTCATCTACAATATCAACCGGAATGTCATTAAGAGAACGACCGAAGACCGCAGTTCCTAGAACTTGGCGAAACAAATCTAGTTTAAAACGCAGTTCTTTTCCCGATTTTTTTGAACCTAAATTCCGTCTTTCAAACCAATTTTGAGTTTTAACCGTTTCTGGCAATGCATCCCAACGATCTTTTATTTTCAAGGCTGAATACCAGCCATGTTTAATGTCTGCCTTAAATTGTTCAATTGCATCTTTGCTGACTGTAGGAAAACTGGAAAAACCGTTTAGAGCGAAATACTCAATACAAAGCAAGCTGTGTCTAATAACATCTTGAAAAGACTTATTTGATGTATTGGAGGTAGGTGGTGATGAATTAACTCGTGTATTCAGATGTTTTAGTAGTGATAATACATATGGTGTTTTAGTAACAGCCATAATCTTATCTCGATAGGGAATATAATAACTAGACAAAACATAATTATCCTCCCGAACAGCGCCAGATAATCCACTACGTAAAATAATTGTCACTTGACTATCATTATCAACTTCAAGATATAGATAACGCTTATTTAAAATAATCTCTTCATTAAGAATTGATACAACCTGCTGTTCTTCGTTGCCTTCATCCCAAAGAATATTAATGTTATCTACCGCTAGTTTCATTATAGTTTCCCTTCACGAATACTATTAATCTTTTCCATAAATTCACGATAAGCCTCAGGGCATTCTTGCTGAATATACATGCATAGCAGTAGGTTAAAGATGACTTTTTGAGCTTCAAATGCTTCAAATGTCTCTTGATTACTAATCATGAAAAAATAATTACTACGGTAGTATTCACGCTTCACCAATGCTTTATACATGGACTGTGGACTCAAGTAGATGCGGTTGTTTGAACACTGACTGTGGCAGTATTTTCCATTACACAGTTCCCCTGGTTTTTGATGAGGATCAGGAGAGTCATATGGGTTTGAGCATAAAGAGCCATCTCCAATTTCAAAATAATCCTTTTTGTCCTCAGGCAATTTATTTCCAAATAGTTTAGTTCCCGCTTCAGACATAATACTGGCGGTTTCAAACTCACGCATAAATATCAAAATGTTATGCCGTAGAAATGCACTGGTAATAAGCTGGTCAATATAATTTTCTGTTGTGCTACTGTCGCGATGAGCTAACAATTCTTTAATTTCCTCGACAGTTGACCCGTCAAGATATTTTTTGGTACTAACTAAGTTTCTTAAACCGTCTAGAGATACTTTGGTTAACCCATGATCCTTAATAAAACGCTGATAACATTTACCAGTCAGGTATTGAAAATTCTTTATTACAGAATATACAGCTTTTTTATCTTTACCTCTTACCGTTATATAATCAAAAAGTCTTTGTTCCCGAGTTTGGCTAATTTTATAGTGTTCTATAGCATTTCTTGTTATTTCAAAATGTTGCTGTAATAATTTCCATGCTAACCAAGTCGCACGATCTCGATTAGTAAATGTGTGTGTAGGGACTTCCCATAACGTTTTATATTTAATTGCGTTATGGATCATTACGCTAGTACGTTTGAAGGTGATGTTGTCAATTGTTAGATTGAGGTATACATCAGTATTAAGAGGTAACTCTAGTTTCAAAATGATGAGAGCAGATAACAGCACTCTGGGGGGAAGCGTTCCTCTGAGAATAGGGTGAAAGTGATGAATCAGAGGACCCGATACTTCTGATGAAATTCCTAGATTTTTACGTAATCCTTTAAACCATTTATAAGTAGAATAATGAGTACTACTATATGCTATATAAATATATTTGGATGTAGCTTCATATAGAGTGTCAAAATCAGTTAAGTCTTTTAGTGCTGCATTTAAATAGGCGTTATTAATGGATGATATCTCAGTCAGTGAGATTTCTTTTGCATGATTCACATCATCCAAACGCTTCAAAATATCCCAAAGAGTATCAACCTGTTGTATCTGCCGTGATCTGCTCTCTTGTGTATCATGATTCCTATAGCGAGGTATATCAGTTATAAAACGTCCGCAGGCTAGTTGCAAATCAACTTTGTTCAAGTAAGTGAACAAAATTTTCGCATATAGGAGAGGCATTTTCCCATCCACGGACAACTGATATACCTCGGCTCGGTAAGCGCATAGTTGGTCAAGCGTTAGCTGATTTGGTTTGAGCAATAAAAATTTTAACGCTTTAAATGACCTTAGGTTTGACGCTATAAAACGCAGCCATGAATCGTCACTGGAACGACATGTATCTTCACTACTGCTTCGATAGTTTAATATAAGCGCCCAAAGTGAATCATCTTCATAATCAAATGGGATATCCAATATGCTGTCGGACGCCTTGTTACCTAGCTTGTCTACAGCATATTTTAGAATCATCTTTGTTCTGGTAACATCACGCACGTCATATGACCATAAAAATGTTTAGCACATAGATTAAAAGTAGAAGTGTCCTTTCTTGGTGTCAAAGTTTTTCATGTGTACATATGGAAATCAGTTCATACCTCGTTGGTCAAATTGACAACGAAGTGGGTGCAGATGATTTCGAGGGCTTTGAGCTGTAATGGCAACGGTCAAAATCAACAAAATAATCACTATAGAATCTAACCCCTCAAATACATTGCTCGAGACTATGGAGCAAGCGGGGTTAGAGCCGGAATACAACTGCCGAGATGGCCATTGTGGAGCCTGCCGCTGCACGCTTCTCTCCGGCGAAGTCGAGTATGTTGGTTTTGCAATGGCGTATACACAAGGCAATGAAATATTGCCATGTATCTGTAAAGCGAAAACGCCAGTTGAACTTGCTGATGTGAACTATCAGCCTAAAGCTAAACGAGCATAATGGTTCGTTAGAAAGCCGTTCAATACCAAAATAAAGCCAGAGCTAAGCTCTGGCTTTATTCATTCCAAAAAGTATTTCATCTGCCGTTCCCATTGAAACGGATTTATGACCGATCTCCCTACCGTCATCATCGTACAAAGACAAGCGATAGCCAGGATAGCTTGAACTATTGGTATCAACCGGTGCATGACGCCATAGTGATACAACATCGTGATCCTCACCAATACCGGTAAGTGCTTCTCCTAACACTACTTTTTGGCTTGCAATTTCGTACCACACTAAGATTTTTGATTGTGAAAACATATCCAGCCTCCTGCCGAAGTCACAGCGATGAGTTTTCAGTTTACAAACAAAATCTCGAAATTTTCGACTCATTTATGAGACGAATTTTTACCTCTCCTAAAATCATCGGTTTAGAGCTTAGACAATTTACTCATAAAGAGAGAAATAAAATCGACTTTGGTAATAAGCCATTTTATCAGCGGCTTATTACCATTCATCATACGGAAAGTGAGGTTTGGGAGAAGCTATTAGGTAGAAATCACCCTAAAACGCTACTTGGAAGATACATTTCTTTAACCGAAGACACTGAACTGTACTTGGTTAGAATAGGTTTTCCCTCTAGGTAACGACGTAGCATATCGGCGGCAATTGTTCCGATGATCTGTTTCTGTTCGGAAGGTGCATAGACACGATTAAATTTCACCGTTTGGCCCCATTCCCCCTGAGGAGCAGAAAGAGACACCGTAAAATGATCCTCATTCAGCATGCCAGTTACAAGAGACAAATCTGTAGAGCATTTTTCTTTTGTGGCAGCAGCCAAAGCAAATGAAGCTGCTAGCGGATCTTGATGACCTAATCCTTCTTCTGCTTTATGACTCAAAATCCAGCTGTGACCACTAAGCTTTTCAATATCGGCATTACTTAGCAACCAATTGGACAGCCAGCCTTTGGTTGATTGCTCAGCGAGCGCAAGCGACAGACCTTTCTCTGTCATCAAGTGACCGATGTGCTCTAACATAGGCTCATCAACACTTACAACATGTTGCTCTAAATGCGCATAAATCAGTTGTAACAACTTAACTCGTGTATCCAAGTCATTACGGGGACCAAACAGTTTTACTTCGATGAATGGGAGATATGACCGATAGCCTAGGACATATCCTTTTGGTAGTTGAAGTTTATCCAACTTATCAGAGATCCCCGACTCAGTCGTGCCAAATGTATAGAGACGACTACACTCTAAACCGGCTTGATGAGGAAACTGTTTTTGCAAATCTGGTATTATTTGCTCAGTCACCATCTTCTTAAATTCTTTCGGCACACCCGGAGTAAAATAGAACCAACAATCGTTAATTTGAACTTTGAATCCACAGGCTGTACCAATAGGATTGTCTAATATGATCGATTTCTCTGGCAGCATTGCTTGCTTGATGTTGCTCTCTGGCATTTTAATTTTGCGTTGAGCAAAAAAAGCTTCAAGTTTTTCAAGCCATTCAGGAAATAATTTGAGTTGCTGATCAGCTGCAATGGCTGCGCATTCAGAACTTAAGTCATCTGAAGTTGGTCCTAGTCCGCCATTCACAACCACAACGTCAGCATTAAAACTAAGCATCAAAAGTTCTTCTACCAATGCTGTTTTGGCATCACCAACCGTTGAACGCTTACTTAATTCAAATCCACTTTGGAAAAACTCTCGTGATAGCCAAGCAGCATTGGTATCCACGATGTCTCCATGCAAAACTTCCTCGCCAGTGCTTAGCATTGCAATTTTGAGCATATTCTTACCCTTAATATATTTACCTAACCTATACTCGGTTATATAACACTCACTATATCCTCTGGAATGCGCTATTTCTCCAGAAGTTTTTCGTTTATGTGCAATTTGATGTTTCCATGCCCAAGACTTTAATGGATAATTGTGACAGTGATCATTAAAAACAGTGCTTTGGAGCCTTTCGTGCTAAAGAAAACCATCACAGCTCTCACGTTATCAGTCTCAGCTTGTGCAAATGCAAGCCAGTACTTTGACACCCAACCATTTGAACTAGACTACTCAGAAAACTGTGCGGATTCTTTTTGTGCTTTTAATACACCGTTTTCCTATCAAGCTCCTTCACCGTTTGCAATGAGCCTTTCTGAGCAACAAGATTTACAAATTGACGAACCACTTCCTCGATACTTAATCGTATCTGAAGAGCGTGATGCTGAATATTTAAGACAACAAACATATACCATCTTAGGTTTGAGTGTTGCGACAGTAGCGCTTATGACACTTCTTCCTGAATCTGTCACTAAATGGGACGAAGAAGATCGTAACCTAAGTGGATTAGGCAAGAAATGGAAAGACAACGTATCGTCTGGTCCGGTGTGGGACAGAGACGAACACTACTTAAACTACATCATGCACCCTTACTTTGGCGGCGTGTACTATACCGCTGCGCGACATGCTGGTTATAACGAGTTTCAGTCTTTCTTATATTCCTTCACCATGTCTGCGTTTTTCTGGGAGTACGGTGTAGAAGCTTTTGCAGAAGTACCTTCCTATCAAGATCTTTTCATCACACCATTCTTTGGCGCGGTTGTAGGTGAACTGATGTTCGAAACCGAGCAAGAAATTGTTGCCAACGGTGGTGAAGTGTTAGGTTCGCAAACCATGGGTGACATCAGTTTGTTTTTCTTAAACCCTGTAGGCCACATCCATAGTTGGGTGAGCAATGCTTGGGGTGGTTCGGCTGAATTTCAGCTTCAAACTGACCCTTGGTACGGAAATAACGATGCCGCTAATTTTGCGTTAAGTTCAGGCCAACCATACGATGACCAGTTCTACTCGTTAAATCTGAAAGTAACGTTCTAATATCACATAATTTAAAAGCGCCTAAAGGCGCTTTTAAACACTTTCACCCAGCTCTATTCTGTAACCCAGATCAATGCACTCTTGGTAGACTTTCTCACCGTTGAGTCGATTCATAATCTCTCTGGCGGCTATCTGCCCGATTTTCTCACGAGGCGTCACTACAGTTGCTAACCTTGGTGTCATCGCCTGACTGATATCATGACCGTGGAAACCGGCAATCGAAATCTGGTTTGGCACAGGGATATTGCGCCTTACACATTCGTAAAATGCGCCGATTGCTAAGTCATCGTTGGTACAGAAAATACCATCTACATCAGGATAAGTATCCAAGGCATTACCGAGCAGTTTTGCTCCTAAAGTGAAAGACGAAGCCGTTTCGGTTTGTAATGCTAATGGCTCCAACCCTGCCTCATTCATTGCTTGATTAAACCCAGACATTTTTTGGCGTGTGCGCTCATCCATCCTAGCTGCTAAGTAAACGATCTGCTTACACCCTTTGGACAGCATGGCTTTTGTCATATCTTTTGCCGCAGAGAAGTTATCGAATCCTACGGCTTGCTCAATCCTCGGTGAAATTGAGTCCATTATTTCAACTACAGGGATAGACGCAGTTTGCAGCATCTTTTTAACACGTTCAGTATGAACGTTTTCAGAAAGGATAATGGCATCAACGTTATAGGAAAGTAACGAAGCGACACTCTGTTCTTCCAATTCGGAACTATAGCCATAGTGGGCAAGCATGGTTTGATAACCTGCCGGACCAGTAACTTGCTCTATGCCACGAATTACTTCTGCAAATACTTGGTTGGTTAATGACGGCACAAGTACACCAATGGCGTGACTTTTCGCGTTAGATAGAATGTCTGGTGCTCGATTAGGGATATAGCCAAGTTCTTCTACTGCTGCGAGAACCTTCTCTTGTACCGCAGGCGAAACTGAATTTGGATCACGTAGACAGCGGCTGACTGTCATTTTGGTCACTCCGACTAAATTTGCTACATCCTGTAGCGTCGGGCGCTTTTTCTTACTTACCATAAATAAATATTCTCTTTGTTACTGGTAACATTGTACTCAAGAGCTCAATAGAGAAATAGACTTTAAAACACTTATTTATTTGACTCCGTTATCAAAAAAGCGCCCTAATAACGGGCGCCTATTGATTAACGTTTAATTTCAGAACGAGTTTCAGTTTCCCATAGTAAGTGAAACTTGACTGAAGATGGCTCATCTACTCTCGCGTAGGTATGTGCGCCAAAATAGTCTCGCTGAGCCTGCAATAAATTTGCTGGTGACTGTGAACTAGATAAAGAATCGTAGTAATTCAGTGCAGACGTTATCGCTGGCATAGCGACACCTGACAGTATTGCCTGCGCACTGCTTGTCCTCCACCCTAAAACACGTGCTGATAGCTGTTCAATAAAATCAGGTGCAAACAGCAAATGTTCAAGGCTGGAATTTTTCTGATACGCAGCAGAAATATTTTGCAAAAACGCTGCACGGATAATGCAACCAGAGCGCCAAATTTTAGCAATATCAGAAAAGTTCAGTTGCCAGCCTTCAATATCTGATTTGCTTTTCATCAAGTCAAACCCTTGAGCATAAGTAACCAGCTTTGCACAGTACACTCCGTCTTCAAGAGCTTCTAAAGACTGCTTTTTATCTTCCGAACACGCCTTCTTACCTGAAGGCAGTAGTGATGACGCTTTTACACGGCAAGCTTTCTTTGCACTTAAGGCTCTGGCAAATACGGCCTGAGCAATAGTAGTTGCAGGGCTACCGACTTGCAGTGCATTCACTGCAGTCCATAATCCTGTACCTTTCTGCTCTGCAACATCGAGAATCATATCTACTAACGCGTTAGTGCTTTTGGGATCTTGTTGTTTCAAGATATCAGCACTGATCTCCATTAAATAGCTGTTCAGTACGCCGTCATTCCACGCACTAAATACGTTGCTGATTTCAGCAGCAGACATATTCAATGCCTCACGCATGAACTGATAGGCTTCGCAGATGATTTGCATATCGGCATATTCGATGCCGTTGTGTACCATTTTTACATAGTGCCCAGCACCAGCAGGACCTAAATAGGCAGCACATGGTTCTCCAGGCTGGTGAGAATCAATGGATAAACCATTAGCATCAACTTTTGCCGAAATAGCTGTCCACAGCGGTTCAACGTGCTGCCAAGCAATAGGGTCGCCGCTTGCCATTAATGATGGGCCATGGCGAGCGCCTTGTTCACCACCAGAAACCGCGGTACTGAAGAATCTCAAGCGACCAGCATAGCTATTTTCTCTACGTTCAGAGTCAGTCCACAAACTATTGCCGGTGTCGATAACGATATCTTGTGATTCCAATCCATTTTGAAGCAATTGCTCAATCACCTGATCGACAATATCTCCAGCAGGGACAGACAACGCAATCACTCGTGGCGTGGTTAGCGAAGAGATCAAATCCTTGAGCCCTTCTGCAACTTTGAACTGCCCTTTGTTTGGCTCTAATGCTAACGCTTGTGCTTCATTGTCAGCTCTCAGACAGTGGCTTTGGCTTAAGTCAAAACCCACAACGGAAAAGCCATGGTCAACTAAATTAAGCGCAAGGCTTTTGCCCATTACGCCTAATCCAATCATTGCAATCTGATAACTCAAGCGCCCTCTCCTTTAGAACGAATTCCCTGAAGAGCCTGCTCTAATACCTTTTCCATTGAAGATGAAACATCAACAAAAATGGCTTCATCACTCTCCGGTTCAATCAAAGTATCAAACTGGCTTTGCAGCATCTTCTCACCATGAAAATAGTGATTAGCACGCTGTGATAAACGAGCCCAAATCGTATCGTAGTCGCCTTGAAGATAGACAATAACCAAGTCTTCATTATTGTTACGTAAAATGTCTCTGTATTCAGGCTTTAACGCTGAACAAGCTATGACTGCTGATTCTTGTCCCAAATACAGTGCATTCAAACGTTGCAACCAACCTATACGGTCTTCATCAGTAAGAGGAATCCCTTTTCTCATTTTTTCTACACTCTGTTCAGAGTGGTAGTCATCACCGTCATAAAACTTCAGGTTCAATGCGTTAGCGATAGCGCTCCCTACCGAGCTCTTACCGCAACCTGAAACGCCCATAACCAGTATTTTTTTTGGGTTCATTGAACACACTTCCCTAGACTACTTTCACCGTAGTCGCCTTACTAAATTCAATAAAATGGGTTGCTTTTATTTCCACCACATAGCGAGCTGCGGGAACGCAATGACCAAACCCAGAACAAAAATTTGCATGAAAATGAATGGCACCAGCGAACGGAAGATCTCTCCAAGGCTGATTTCTTTTGGTGCTACTGATTTCAAGTAGAACGCAGCTGGGCCAAATGGTGGTGACAAGAAAGAAACCTGCATGTTCAAACAGAACACAACACCAAACCAAATCGGGTCAAAACCTAAGTTAGTGATGATTGGTACGAAAATAGGCATCGTTAGTAGAGCAACACCTACCCAGTCTAGGAACATACCCAGTACTAGCAGAATCACCATCATGATCAGAAGGGTTGCTAACGCGCCGCCGCCAGAAAGGGTCAGAATGGTCTCTTCAACGAAATCAATACCACCCATTAGGTTGTAAACACCCACTAGTGCGCTTGCACCGATACCAATCCAGATAATCATCCCGCAAGTGCGCATTGTTGCCATTGCGCTTTCTTGTAGCATCTTCCAGCTCATTTCCTTACGGATAATTGCACTGATCATGATACCGACTACACCCAATGCTGACGCTTCAGTCACTGAAGCCACACCGGTATAGATACTTCCTAAAACAACAGCTACTGATAACAGTGGGAAGAACAGCGCTTTGAAGTAGCTTGGCTTTCCTTCCTCAGCCGCCAAATCTTCATCGCTGAAATCTGGTGCAAGTGAAGGATTGATGTAACAACGAATTAGAACATAGGCGATATAGCAAGCCGCTAGTATGAATGCAGGAACAAAAGCCGCTTTAAATAGGTCACCGATGGATACGCTAGCTGTCATACCGTAAATAATAAGAACGATACTTGGGGGTAGCATTGTTCCTAGTGCACCGCCCGCACACGTTGTACCAATGGCTAGTTTACGGTCATAACCCAAACGCAGCATTTGTGGCAGTGCCAAAATGCCCAGCAGAACTGTTTCACCACCAATAACGCCTGACATTGATGCCAACAACACCGCAACTAACAGTGTTTGAACCGCGACACCACCACGAACTTTACGACCGACAGATTTCATCGCATCGAATAGGTCGCGAGCGATACCAGAGCGATCCAACATGGCGGCCATTAATACGAACATCGGAATCGCTAAGAAAATGTAGTCCGATGCGAAGCTATACATGCGGCTGGTAACTAAAGGAATAGCATCAACACCAAACCAGCCTAGAGTAAATACGATAGCGACAAAACAGGTTACAAACGCAAGCTGCATACCGGTCAGCAATAAGCCGATCATCAGTACCAGCATGAGCAAACTGCCCCATTCAATACCAATAGAAGATAAATCAAACATCGTGTTTATTCCTTAAGGCTTGAATCTCTTGAATCATATGCAGAACAAACTGCACAACCAAAATAACTAAAGTGATGAAAATTACGGCTTTAAGAAGCGCTGGATAAGGCGGGTTGAAAGCAGAACCAGATGTCTCTAAGCGCATCTCTCCCCATGGTGCAAACCATGCGCTTTCTACCGTGATATAAGAGGCATAAGCCATCATTAATGCGAACGCCAAGCCAACAATGTGGTGAACCATATTGAGATAGTGCTTAGCACGCTTGGAAACATGGTCGTAAATTAGAACGACTCGAACGTGTTTGTCTGAAGCCATTGCATACACACCACCAAAAACAAACAGACACCCACCGATAAAGGCTGCCGTTTCATGTACCCACGTCGTTGGCGAATCGAAAACATAACGCATAACAACTTCGTAGAATGAAATCACGACAGTAAAAAGAAACAGCAAGCTAAGGATGTTACCGATACGTATGATTGCTCTGTCTAGTGCATTCTTTGGCTGGTCATCAAGGTGTGATGTAGCCTCTAGCTTATTCTCGCTCATAACGAACTCTTTTAGTGAAATGAGAGAGGGCCTAAACACCCTCTCTAAATAAAGGAAATACTTCGATTACAGTAGGTCGTTCTTCTCTAGGAACGTCGTTACTGATTCGTAAACCTTTTGTGCATTAGGTGAACGTTCAGCAAATACTTTCCACTGTTCACGAGCGATAGCACGGAATTTCTTACGCTCTTCATCAGACCAGTTGTGAATAGTAATTTTCGGGTTCGCATTCGCTTCTTTTACTGCAGCTTGGTCAGCTATTTTTAGCTGAGTTGTAATGTCGTAAGAGAAGTCGCGTACTGATGTCTTCAGAACTTGTTGCAAATCTTCAGGCATCTTGTCCCATTTTTTCTGGCTGATTGAGATATCGATAAGCGGTAAAGAGTGGAAACCAGGTTGAACTGGGTGAACAGCGATGTCGTTCATACCTGCTTTTTGGTTTGTAGAAAATACTGTGTAGTCCGCTGCATCGATAACACCTTTGCTTAGGCCTGTGAATACTTCAGAACCTGGAAGGTTTACTGGCGTAGCACCCGCTGCTGCAAATACTTGTTGAACAAGACCTTCAGGAGCACGTAGCTTTAGACCTTTCAGATCAGCAACGCTATCAAGTGGCTTTTTAGATACTAGAGACTCAACACCTGTCGTTGATGCGCCAACGAATTGAACGCCGTAAGGTTTGTAAAGCTCAGTTAGAAGCTCATTACCACCGCCGTAGTTCATGTATTGAAGAAGTTGCGTTGTGTCAGACCAAGCACCAACCATGTTACCTAGTAGACCGAATGCTGGATCTTGACCAGAGAAGAATTCTGTCGCAGTCACATGACCGTCCAGAATACCCATCTTAATTGAGCTAAGAGTTTCAGTGTGTTTTACCACTGCACCCACCGGCAACAGATCAATGTCGATACGTCCACCAGACATTTTTTCAACGTTATCAGCCCAAGCTTGCTGAATTTGGAAGTTACGGTCACCTGATGGATCAGAAGACTGAATTTTCAATTTAAAATCAGCTGCCATAGCAGACATGGAAACCAAGCCTGTTACAGCTGTAGCGATAAGCGTTCTCGTCATAGCTTTCATTTATCTATCCTTATTTGCTTCACGTAAATACCGGATTATATTTTTATGTTACCGGTAACCTGAGTTGCAATGTTACCGGTAACCATTACTTAATGTCTTTGCAGTTGATCACAGGATTTAAACAATCATTAACAAAGTCATCATTTTTGTGAGAGAGCTATTAACAGGTTCAACAGAGAAGCACGGTAACAATTGTGCTAAGGGTTAAATAAATGAAATTAATAGAATATCGCGACATCAAAAAATTGACCTTGGTCAAGTCTCTATGACTCATAACGCCTAAACTCAAATAGAAAAGTGATTCTGTATGATGTTCGGAGGCCGTATATGACTTGTACCTTTATTGTAAGTTTCGTAGGAAATGCAACACCCGCAACAATCAAATCTTTGGCCGCTGCGACAAATGAAAAAAGTGGTAAGTGGCTTATTAGTAAAGTTAACTTTATTGAAGACCAAGTTGCTGCAGTAATTAAAATTGAGATACCAGAAGAAAACGCTGACGTGGTAAAAGAAGCGTTCTACGCAACACCCGATCTATTGGTAAAAATTGTTGATGTCGCTGAGCATGTGCAATTAGAAGACAAAATTTACCAACTACGTATTGATTCAAATGACCGTTACGGTGTGGTTAACGAGATCACTCATGTACTTGATGAGCAAGACGTACACATTCTTGATATGGATTGCCAACGCGTATTTATCGCTGGCGGCGGTGGCGTAAGTTCTAGCTTGTTTACCGCTAACTTAGCAGTGCGTTTGCCTGTTGAACGCCAGTTAAATGATGTGGTCAGCGAACTGGAATCTTTAAGCGAAGACACTCGCGTAATCGTTGAATCATAAACTTATTTTAATCATAAAATTAGCTGATTCACCAAGCTAAGCTGCATAAAAAAACCACCCTAGTTCTTTGAACAATTGGGTGGTTTTTTATTTCGCTAATCTCTTATTGGATTGACCATTGAGAAAGCGAACGTTTGAAGTCTTGGTAACCAAATTCGTTCAGTTTTTGAATTTCGCCATTACTGCGTTCACAGTAAACAGATGGCATCTTCAAGCCGTTGAACCAGTTTAGTTTCACCATGGTGTAACCTGCACTGTCCAAAATATGCAGCTTCTGACCAATCTTTAACGGCTGGTCAAATTTAGCGATACAGAACTGGTCACCTGCTAAACATGAACATGAACCTATAATATACTCATGTTCACCGGACTCACTTGCTTCCAATACTGATGCAGGCTCTTTGTAAATAAGAGTATCTAAACGGTGCGCTTCTGTCGCAGAGTCTACAATCGCTGTCTTCATGCCGTTTTCAACGATATCAACCACAGTTACCACAAGGTCAGTTGTCTTTGTGATTACGGCTTCACCCGGTTCAAGGTAAAGTTGTACGCCGTGTTTTTCAGAGAATGCTTTAAGCGCTAGACCTAGTTTTTCAACATCGTAACCCGGCCACGTAAAGAATACGCCACCGCCCATGCTCACCCAATCCAGTTTGTCTAGATACTCGCCGAAGCGTTCAGAAATTGAGTCAAGCAGGCTAATAAACGCATCCACATCTTTGTTTTCACAGTTCATGTGGAACATAACGCCATTGATGGTATCGAAAACAGACGTATCGATGTGGTCTGCTTGAACACCCAGACGCGAGAATTTACGTGCTGGGTTTGCTAGATCTTGCCCTGCGTAGCTTACGCCTGGGTTTAAACGTAAACCTAATGACGCTTTGCCTTCAACAAGGTGACGGTATGCAGAAAGTTGCGATTGTGAGTTGAAGATCATCTTGTCGCAGATATCCGCGACTTCTTTTACGTCATCTTCGCTGTAGCCAACGCTATATGCGTGAGTTTCACCGCCGAATGTCTCGTAGCCAAGCTTGACTTCAAAAGGACCAGAACTGGTTGTGCCATCTAAGTATGGCTTAATGATGTCAAATACGCCCCAAGTAGAGAAACACTTAAGCGCTAGGACCAGTTTCACACCCGAAATCTCTTTCAGACGTTTTGCAATTTCAAGATTGGCGATCAGCTTTGACTCATCAATCATAAAGTAAGGAGTTTTCAATTCACTCTTTTGCATCTTGTTTATTTCCTGCGTGCTGACTGAGCAACACTTCATCAATCACAAAATGGAAAAAACAGCCATCACCTAAGTGACGGCTGTTTTTAACTATTCACTAATACTCTCTATCAATTCACTCACTATTTAGCCGTTTAAATAAAAACGATTATTTTAGGACATGAATCTCAGGCTCAGATGGTCGAAGTTCAAGAACTTCCCAATCCAAACCGATAGACGGCATAGTTTCTAGGAACGGATCTGGATTTAGCTGCTCCATGTTGAATACGCCTGAATCAGCCCATTCACCACGGAAAAATTGCAATGCAGCTGTAATAGCTGGGACACCAGTAGTGTAAGCAATTGCTTGATGCTCTACATCTTCGTAAGCCACTTCGTGGTCTGCGTTGTTGTAGATGAAGACACTACGTTGCTCGCCATTCTTCTTACCTTGAACCCAAGTACCGATACAGGTTAAACCTGTGTAACCCGGAGCCAAAGAGGTTGGGTCTGGTAGCATTGCTTTCAGAACTTGCAAAGGCTGTACAACTGTACCATCTTGCAGAGTTAACGGTTCTGGGCTTAACAGACCAATGTCACGCATGCAGTTGAAGTAGTTCAAGTAGCGGTCGCCAAAGCCCATCCAGAATTCAATTCGTTTTGCTGGAATGAATTCTTTTAGAGAGCGAACTTCATCGTGTGCCATTGAGTACACTTTGAAAGGACCACATTTAGGAAAATCAAATTCCAGCATACGTGTATGACAAGGAACTGTTTTCCACTCACCTTCTTCCCAATAGAAAGAATCACCTTGGATTTCAAGCATGTTTGTTTCTGGGTCGAAGTTTGTTGCAAACTTCTTACCATGATCACCCGCGTTGATGTCCATAACGTCGATAGTGTCGATTTCATCGAACAGGTGTTTTGCCGCATAGGCTGCAAAAACACTCACTACGCCAGGGTCAAAACCAGCGCCTAGAATGCCTGTGATACCTGCTTGTTTGAACTTTTCACGGAAAGCCCATTGCGGATCATAAGCTTCTGGTACTTGTTGACCTTTAGAACAAAGGTCAACAGCCACTGATGTATCTAAGTAAGATACTTTTGCCTGATAACACGCTTCCATAATTGGAACGTTAACCCATGGAGGACCAGCGTTAATCACGAGATCAGGCTTAACTTCTTCAATTAACGCAACCAATGATTCGATATCACTTGCGTTAACTACACGAGCTTCTAGCTTCTTAGTAGAATCTTTTAAGTTGTTTTTACCCTTAATCGATTCAATGATCTTCTCACACTTCCCGATAGAACGAGAAGCAATGGTAATATCACCCAGCACGTCGTTGTTTTGAGCTGCTTTATGTGCAACAACCCAACCAACACCGCCCGCACCAATCTGTAGAATTGACATTTTATCTGGTACCTTTATTTCGCTAGCTCTGACGCTAGAGTTTCAATTTTAGCCAGTAGAGATTCGAAGTCCGAAATCTTCAAGCATGGGTTCAAGATTGTGAATTTCAAGGCAGTTTTGCCATCCACAATGGTCTCGCCTAGTACTGCGATACCACGTACCAGCGCTTCCATTCGAACTGCTTTGTTAAGCTCATCGAAATCTGTCGCTTGGCTGTCTACAGCGCGGAATAACACTGTAGACAAAGATGGTTCAGCCAAAAGCTCGAAGGCTTTGTGCTGACGAACCAAATCGGCCACTTCTAGAGTCTGATCTAGCAAATGGTCGTACATTGCACCTAGTTGTTTAGGACCGACGTTTTGCATCGTCATAAACACTTTTAAGGCGTCAAAGCGTTTCGTTGTAGAGATAGACTTATCAACCAAGTTTGGCAGAGTGTCATGCTCACGGTTCAGGTAGTCTGCATGGTGAAGCAGGTACTTGAAGTTGTTTTTATCGTTTAGAAGTAGTGCACCACAGCTAATTGTTTGGAAGAACAATTTGTGGAAGTCTACGCTCACTGACTGTGCACGTTCTACGCCTTTCAAACGACCTTTGTGGCTGCTTAGAATCAACGCACCGCCGTATGCACCATCTACATGCATCCATAGGTCGTGTTTCTCTGCAACATCAGCAATCGTCGCTAGATCGTCGATAGCACCGTGGTCAGTCGTACCCGCAGTACCTACAACTGCAAATGGAATCAAACCTTCAGCTTTAGCTTGTTCAACCGCTGCTTCTAGTTTTGTTACATCCATAGTGCCGTTTGGCAGTGCGTCTACAGCAAGAATCGCTTTTTCACCAAGACCCATCCACGATGCTGATTTTTGTACTGTGAAGTGTGACTTCTTAGAACAAATGATACGTAGTTTGTCTGCGTAATCAGGTAGACCTAGCTTCTGGATAGAGTGACCGCTTAGTTTGTCCGCAATCCAGTCACGAGCCAACATTAGACCCATCTGGTTACTTTGCGTACCACCGCTTGTTACGATACCGTCTGCTTTAGCGCCTAGCTCATACTTTTCACACATCCAATCAATCACTTTCTGTTCAACGAATGTTGCTGCAGAAGATTGATCCCATGAATCCATTGATTGGTTTAGAGAACCAATAATAGTTTCTGCCACAACTGATGGCATCAATGGTGGTGTATGTAAGTGAGCAATACAGTCTGGGTGCTGAACAATGATTGAGTTCTTAGCAACTAGCTCTGCAGTGTCTGAAATCACTTCTTTCAGTGACGCGTTCTTGTTATCAAGATCAACCGCATAAATGGCTTCTTCCAAAGCTTTTGGATTCATACCAGAGTATGGCGCGTTCACTTCTTCAAATACTGCTTTCATTGCAGCAGTTGTGTGGTTCATTACACGTGCAAATTCTGCGCTACCCATTGAACCAGTGTGAATGAAGTGCTTCTTCCACTCTTGGTTGCTTGGCTCAGGATCTTTATGACCGCCACCAGCAGCAAGAATTGCTTCTTCTAGCGTACGTAGTGCGAAGTCGATTTGCTCGAAAGAGATAATCAATGGCGGAAGGAAACGAATAACCGAACCATCACGACCACCTTTCTCTACCATCAAACCACGCTCAAGAGCAGCACGTTGAATAGCTAGTGTTAATTGCGGTGCAGATTTTGGCTCACCGAACTTGTTTAGTTCACCGCTTGGATCTTGAATTTCAAGACCTAGCATCAAACCTTTACCACGTACTTCTGCAACGCAGTTTACGCGGCTTTGAATTTTCTCTAACCCCATGCGTAGATATTGACCCGCAATATTTGCGTGCTCTACAAGGTTATCACGAGTGATGATTTCTAGTGCTTTCGCGCCTGAAACCATAGCTAACTGGTTACCACGGAAAGTACCGGTGTGCTCACCTGGTTTCCATGTATCAAACTTCTTGTTGATAACCAGAATCGCCATTGGCAGACCGCCACCAATCGCTTTAGATAGACATAGTACGTCTGGAATAATTCCCGCTTCTTCGAACGCGAAGTTGTATCCAGATTTACCTACACCACATTGGATCTCATCAAAGATCAATAGAATACCGTGCTCATCACAGATACGACGTAGTTCACGTAGGAAATGCGCTGGAGCAGGGATAACACCGCCTTCGCCTTGAACTGGCTCTACGATAATCGCAGCAGGT
Source organism: Vibrio sp. HM8-C (assembly GCF_058630515.1). Classification (NCBI taxonomy): domain Bacteria; kingdom Pseudomonadati; phylum Pseudomonadota; class Gammaproteobacteria; order Vibrionales; family Vibrionaceae; genus Vibrio; species Vibrio sp. HM8-C. The sequence continues at coordinate 16,423 of NZ_JBMMKS010000003.1, read as the reverse complement.
TTCATGATGCCTGCTTCGTCATCGTTAAGAAGACGTTCAATGTAACGAATGCTCGCTTTCGCGCCTTCTTCGCCACCTAGGCCAAACGGGCAACGTAGGCTATATGGGAAAGGCATAAAGTGAACATCTGACATCAAACCAGTACGACGAGCTTTGGTGTTCAGGTTGCCCATCATGCCCATAGTACCGTTAGTCATACCATGGTAAGCACCACGGAAAGCAAACATGGTATTACGGCCTGTTGTTTGTTTAGCAAGCTTAATCGCCGCTTCAACAGCATCAGCACCAGATGGACCACAGAACTGAACAACACAGTTGTCACCAAGTTCAGAAGGAAGGAAACCTTTTACTGCTTTGATAAAGTCAGTTTTAGATTTCGTTGGAATATCCAGTGTTTGATATGGCAAACCAGAATCTAGCTGTTGCTTAAGAGCTTGGTTAATCTCTGGATGGTTGTAACCTAAAGCCAGAGTACCCGCACCCGCCAAACAATCTAGGAAGATTTGGCCACGTGTATCTTCTACTAAACAGCCATAAGCCTGTTTAATAGCGATAGGTAGACGACGTGGGTAAGAACGAACTTCTGATTCATGCGCAGCTTGATCAAGCAACACTTCATCCGGAGTTAGATCATACAATCCGTCTAGTACTGGAATTTGGTTAGACATAATGGTTGCGATAGTGTTATCGACTTCAAAGGCTGTACTCATTTTCATCACCTTGAAAATTAAAAATTTCTGTTCATTTCCCACGCGTCAGTAAAAATAGAGAAATGACAAATAGCAAAACGTTCCGAATGCATTAAGCAAATACGGAATACGGGTCATCAAACTGATGACGATTAACTAAATCAGAGGTTCAAGGTTCTGTAATGCTGCTGTCTTGATAAACAGGGCATTCTGGAAGTACAAAGCTGATTAGTGGTTGTAGTTTAAATGAAATCAATGTTGGGTATCCCATTCACATGCTGTTACCACAGCAAGAGTATCCCGTCTATCAGTAAAAGGACTTACTGATACCTACCTTACGTAATGTCACAATCAGCCTGAATGGTCATTACGCGTATCCCTCAGAAACTCTGTCTGAGATTGGGGCGGAAATTAACACAAAACAGGTGCTTTTTGCAATATGAAATCGAGCTTAATTAGCGATATTAATTGCAAATCAAACACATAATATTGAGATAAAAGTCGGTACTTAACACTAGATAAAGAAAAGCCCCTGCTTGGCAGAGGCTTTGAACACATCATCAATATGTTTATGCAGATTCACTAGCTTTAGCTAGGTCAGCCAATAGTTCAGCGGCAACAAAGTCTGTACCAATAGTGTATATATCTTCGATTACTATGGTTTGTTGCTCACCTTCTCCATGATTAACCGTTATAACGACATCAGTGTCGCTTGTTGTCGCTTGAATAACATTGTTACTTATTAGTAACCCGATATCTTGTTCAGTTGATTGATCAGTTAGTATTGAAGCTATTTCAATAGAATCTGTTCCTAATGTGAAATTTTTAACTATATCAGTACTGTTATCTAAAGCGGAATCAAGCCAAGTGAATATATTTGCTTGACTATCGCCAATCATCACATCTGTTCCGGCCTCAGCCATCACAATACCGTCTATTGGGTTAGGTATCTGGGTATCGTACGTTTCTGTTATATCGATTCCATCTAGGGTGACCGTTTTTTCATCACTGTACAACCCTTCAGAATCTATCGCCCTATACGTAAAACTGTCATCATCAATTGTACTGGTTGTAGTTCCTGTAAGATTCCCAACAACGTAGTTAGCACCGTCACCTAAAAATTGAATCTGAACAAGTGTGCTATTTGTTGGCGGTATATATGATACATCTAATGAGTTAGAACCCTCGGACGGTAAATATACTATGGTCGAATTTACTAACTCCCCGTTAAGCAAGTAAGTGTACGTCACTTCTGAACCGTGCTGTGGGTTTATGCCTGATAGCGTGTACTGGACTGATGTAAGCTGGTTATCAGTTAAATCAAGTATTAATATTTCTGAATTATTAATACCAGCCCCTGCTCCTGTGTCACCATTGCTGTTTGAAACCCCATATCCTGTACCACTATTAAAAGATGGATTACCTAGCAAGTACGTAACGTAAGCGTCATTGTAAGATTTGCCAGTCAAGTGAATACCTGAAAGTAATTCAGTATTGTCATCTAAAACAAATGTCTTAGCTGATGTCGTTCCTGAATACGTAATTAAATTAGGGTCTAACCATGTTGTGGAGTCTTCAAGATCACCAATTGACTCAATTTCGACACCGTTGTAGTAAAGTGTTCCATATGTAGGGAGTGATTCAATGACCACAAACAATTTTTGATCCCAATACAAGTCCTGATACTCATCATATCCCTCGCTTAGGGGAGAAATTGGATTTTGGGTAAAGTAATCAACATCTTCATCAGAAATGTGATCAGTAGCTGAACCAATATCTGTGTCAAAAACAACGTTAACTTGCTCTGTTCCTGAGAATGTAACTGTAAAGTTTTCCGCTTCAGGCGCTTCATTTACATTGCGTTCAAATAACTTAACATCTGCAATCACTGGTTCGTTAGCGCCGTCACTCACCGATACTTGGATAACGAAATCATTATCCATATCTTCATAATTTGGTTTCCAGTCACCATCTGGGTCATAAACGAGTTTGATGACACCTGTGTCCTGATCGATTTCTAAAAAGTCATACCCTTCTCCCACAAATGCATAAACCAATTTGTCTCCACCATCAGAGTCTGTTGCTTGCACCTGGCCGATCACCGTTCCACTAGGCGTATTTTCGTCATAGTAGAACGAGTACATAGCTTGAACAGATTCACCCTCAGACTCAGAGGCTGGAACGAACTCATTACCATCTTCATCATCATCGTCGGTGGTGTATTCCGTACCAACAAATACAGGTGGAGAGTTAACTGGATCGTCTTGAAGCGTAATATCTGGTGGATTGTCAGAAGCTCCCACTAAGTTCTGAATAGGATCATCTGCTGCTCTAAAATCTACGTTCAAGCTGTCTGTTTGACTTAAAAAATCACGAGCAAAACCATCGGTGCTAAAAGCTGTTGCGGCTATCAGACTTGCTAATTGCATGATGACCGTACCGCTATTGCCTAAAGCAGAGCCGTTAGCTCCACCAGCGGCGGTGGCTTGGTCAGCGTTCAACGTTGGGTCAACACCATCCTCTAATTGAGCAATAATGTTGGCAATCTCTGCATCGAAGTTAATATTAAGTGGAGTTTGTCCTTCACCCCCCAAGACTTCTTGAGCAGTGACTTGAGGACTAGCACCATCCCCAACTGTGACGATAACTTCCCCAGGAGCAGGAGCGGCACCAGCGGCTAGTTCTCGGATTTGACCTTGTCTATCAATGACCAAAGTTACGTTAGCTAACATAAATTGGCTGAGTGTACGTGCGTTCATGAGCCTGTTCCCTATGAGCGTATCAATAATACGTATGTCCACCTTCTCTACTACACTACTACTTACAATTACAGGTGTTCACACGTGACTGCGTGAGCAGTTTTCATACTTAAACATTAGTAAGAGCTAATTGGACATTCAACTCATTTACTAGAGTGAAAATTCAAAGATCAACTAAGGTTTCAATAAATAAGGAAAATAATCATTGGTACTTTTTTGAACTAAACTCTCAAAATCCTAATTTATAAACTAAGCTTGCATAAACTAAGGCATGACCTCTAATCGCTCGCCTCTACAAAATGAAGTATATCAATGGCCGAGTAAGAGATAATTCCACACAAAGGAGCTTCATAGTGAAACGGAACCTCTCATTCTTAACAGGATGTTTGTTACTGGCTTCCGCCTCTGCTTACGCACAAACATTAGAGCAAGCAGTGGCGATAGCATTAGCAAATAATCCTGACATCAAAGCTAGCTACAACCAATATGTCAGTACCGTAAATGACAGCAAAGCATCAGGCGGTAAATACTTACCGACTATCGATTTGGATGCTGGTATTGGCTACGAAGGCATTCGTCCAGCGTCTAGTACCGGACGAGATGACACCGACCTAACAAGAAAGGAAGCAAGTATCATCCTCAATCAATTATTGTGGGATGGTAACGGCACACTGAACGACATGGACAGAACAGCAGCCGAAGCTGAATCGACAAGGTTACAACTTTTGGATGACGCCTCTAACTTGGCGCTTCAGGTAACAGATGTTTACCTTAATGCTGTTAAAGCTACAGAAATCCTTGCTCTGTCTGAAAGTAACCTAGCGGTTCACATCGATATTTATCGCGACATCAAAAAACGCGTGGATTCCGGTGTTGGCTCGACGGCTGATTTAACTCAAGTTGAAGCACGTATAGCCAAAGCACAAGGTAACTTACTTGCGGCACAAAATAATCTTTTTGATACTCATACACAATTTCGCCGCTTGGTAGGCCAAGAGCCTCTTGGATTAATATACCCACGAGCAGATGAATCTAAGATCCCATTGTCACTCACTGATGCGTTGGTAGAAGCATTTGATAAACACCCAGTAATCAAGATTGCTAAAACAGACGTTGATGCTGCACGCTTTCAATACAAGCAATCTAAAGCGCCTTATTATCCAACTTTCTCTATCGAAGCTCGTCAAACTTGGAGAGATGATGCAGGTGGTTATGAAGGAAGTGCAGACGAAACAGTTGCCATGCTTCGCATGAAATACAACTTGTATAACGGTGGCAGTGATAGTGATAGAAGCGAAAGCTCTGCTTATCAACTTAACAAAGCAAAAGACTTAAGAGACAGTGCATATCGTCAGATTGAAGAAAGCTTGCGCCTATCATGGAGTGCGTTGGACTTAACCCTTCAACAGAAAAACTTCTTAGCCGACCACGTTGACTCATCGGCTCAAACCGTTATCGCGTACGAAAAACAATATGGTATCGGTCAACGAACATTGCTTGACTTGCTTAACACTGAAAACGAGTTGTTCGAAGCTCGTAAAGAATACCTTGATGCTCACTATGCGGAGCAATATGCCAAGTATCGCGTAATGAACGCAACAGGGGTTCTGATTGATGCTCTTTTGGTTGATGTCCCAGAAGAATGGACCAAGGAAGTGGAGTATTAATTATGAAGAAGAACATTCTATCACTAGCTATACTCGCTGGCCTTGCCCTATCAGCTTCTGCATTCAGTGCTGAAGAGTACGAATATATGCCAACTCCAACAGCCAACCAAATTGCCGATTTGCAAGATGATGACCAAGATGGCGTTGTCAACGGTCGCGATATTTGTCCGGGAACACCTGTAGGTTCAGAAGTCGATAACGACGGATGCGGAGAAGTGAGACGCGCTCAAGATGAGCGTCAACTACGTATTTTGTTTGCCAATGACTCGTATGAAATCAACCCAGTGTTTGCTAACCAAATTCAAACCATGGCGGATTTCTTGAAAACCTACAAGTCCGCATCGATTGAGATTCAAGGCTACACCAGTAAAGTAGGTTCGGATGAATACAACTTAGAACTTTCTAAAAAACGTGCAGAAGCAGTAGAACAGAAACTGCTTTCTTACGACATCAGCCCAGATCGAGTTCGAATCATCGGGTATGGTGAAAGCCGACTTGAAGATCAGGGCGATGATCCAGCAGCTCATGCAGTGAACCGAAAAGTGACTGCAACTGTTGTTGGGTTAAAGGAAAAAGTTGTTGAAGAATGGACCATATTCTCGACCCTGCATAAACGTTAGTTAGAGAATACAACTGTTAAAACCCTGCCAATGAGCAGGGTTTTTTATGCATACAATAATAGATAGACGAACATTTAAAAGAGCTCCTGTACAATTAGACCTTTTTTACGTTCATCGCACTCATCACTTTCGACTGAACCTTTTCGTGCATTTTTTCAATCACTTTGACTTTAGGATGCGCAGCATCCTGTTTTTCCAAGTTCGTCACTAGAATGGCAGCACTCTTTTTAAACTGAGACCACAACATATCAAGATTCTGCGAAGTATCGAGTTGATACTTAATCATGCCGTTAACGAAATCCAAATGATGAGTAATTAAGCTCGGCATTTCGTGAGACTTAATCGCTAACGTCTCAATCATACGGCCAGACGCTTCAAGTTGAGCAGCAAAATCGATCCTGTACTGCTTCCTTTGTTTAAGATCGTTCACTTTTTTGTAAACCGTCAAAGCAACCGCCGCATCAATATTTTTGATCTTCTTAAGACTATTCGATTCAAGGTTCACCCACTCGCTGACTTCGTCAATAAAACCCATGTAGCAGGCTAAGCACACAACCATAATTTTCCTATGAGGTAATCGAGTACCTTGCCACAAACTATCCAAGCGGCTTTTTGAACAAACAGGATTACCAGAGATAACATCTGCCACCGTTTTATAAAGCAACTTTGAAACACTCACTTCATCGATTTGATTCGCTTGCGACGTCAAAAAGCGATTCATTTTAGTTAAGAGGTGTTTTTTTAGAACCTGATTATTCGTTTGGAGTACGTTAATCACTTCCAAAGAAAACCGCAGCTCTTCAATGCAGAGAAATTGCTCAGCATTCAGAATGAAATTAGGATTAACACGACTTAAGTTGTCATAAGCGTTACGGTGGTCGTTTGATGCAACCAACAAATAAGCCAAATTGATGGTTGCATCAATCAAGTGCGGATATCGAGTCGTTATCTGAGTCAGTATTTCAAGAGCATGTTCGATATTGCTATCCAGAATGGAATTGTAGGCTGTGATTTCTGAGATTAAATGATGCTCAGGATAACCAATCGCTTCATATTCATGTGCTAACTCAAGAGCTGTGTCTTTGTTACCAACTTTTGAATGTAGCTCTATCATCTTTAATAACACCCACTCACTTGGGCATTCAACATGTAACGCATCCAATATTTGAAATGCATCTGCAGCATTATCGTGCTCTAGCTGATGTTCAATGATGGCTTTATTTAACTCAATGCGCCACGTTGGATTTTTCTTGGTTAGACGATTACAAACCAACTTTGCATGGTCCACATTTCCCTGTGAAAGATGATGTGTGATGGTGGTAAAAGCTTGTCTTTTTCTTAAGCTTTCATCAATGATATTTTTGAGTTGGTTATAGTTGAACGGAGTCTCGATAATTGCATCTGGTGACATCGCCTCGATTTGTAACCGCTCTTCGTCGTTAAGCTTTCCAGTGACAAAAACGAAAGCGCAATCATTAGAAAAACATGAGCATTGTTGATATAGCTGCTTATATTTTCTTCCGACAACATGCCCTCTTGCCAGATAATTGCAGATAATTAAGTGATAAGTATGACTCTTTACTAGGCGATTAAACGTAATGAAATTTGAAGCCTTATGGATGTTTCCGTCACTAAACCCCATATTTTTAAGCATGTTACTCATGTAGGAAAGCAGCACAATCTGCTCTTCTATGATAATGACCTTAAGGTTTTTAATATCTACTGCCATGTAAACTTCAAATCGATGAAGTAGAGAATCTCTTGTTCATCAGGTTAATCAATTGAATTGCATAATATTTCATCTCTTAATTAAGTTAGCAAGATTTTAGATAGGCATCACGTAAGCTAAGACTTACATAATAATAATTATCAATTACCGCTTCCAAATATGCACAAAATCCGCAAAAACACTAGACAAACAAAAAGCCCCTCGAATTTATCTATCGAGGGGCTTTTAAATTCAAATTAGAAAACGTCGTATATTACGCTTTTTTCTTCGGTAATGACGCGCTTAGTAGGAAGTAACCAACAACTGCAGCCATCGTCGAACCCATTAAGATACCAAGACGCGCATAAGTATCGAAGTCTGCAAATTCAGCACCAAATGCAAGCGATGAGATGAATATCGACATAGTAAAACCGATACCACAGAGCACAGATACTGCAAAGATGTGCTTCATACTAATACCTTCCGGCAATTTAGCTACACCCAATTTTACGGCTACCCAGCTAAAGGTAAAGATACCAAGAGGTTTACCAACAAACAGACCTAGCGCTACACCCAACGGAAGAGCTTCAGTCAGACCACTCAACGACACTCCTTCTAGTGAAATACCTGCGTTAGCGAAAGCGAACAGAGGCAAAATACCGAAGGCTACATATGAATGAAGACCATGCTCTAGGTGCTTAAGCGGTGAATGTTCTTTGTCTTTTCCTTTAAGTGGAATAGAGAAACCAATTACCACACCAGCAAGTGTTGCGTGTACACCAGATTTCAAAACGGCAACCCACAGAATAAAGCCAACAATCAAATAGGCACTAATCTTAGTCACGTGTTTAGCATTCATTACAAACAGAAGAGCAGTCATTAAGAAGCCCACTGCCAGTGCCATTGTCGATAGTTCGCCACTGTAGAACAGCGCGATAATAACAACAACGCCTAAGTCATCAATGATAGCCAACGCTAGCAGGAACACTTTCAAGCTAATTGGCACTCGACTACCTAGTAGCGCCATAATCCCTAACGCAAACGCAATGTCTGTTGCAGCTGGAATTGCCCAACCTTGAATAGCGGTTTCGTTTGAAATGTTAAACAGTACATAAATCAGAGCTGGAGCAAGCATACCGCCCACAGCTGCGATTGCTGGGAAAATTGCGGTTTCGCGTGATTTTAGTGCACCTTCAAGCAGTTCACGCTTTACTTCAAGGCCGATCAACAGGAAGAAAATAGCCATCAAGCCATCGTTGATCCAATGTGAAACAGACATACCCAAAATATAAGTATGCAGACCCGCTTGATAAAACTCATTAAGCGGAGAGTTGGCAATTACCATAGCAACGGCTGCTGCAATTACCAAGATAATGCCACCAGCAGACTCCATCTTTAAAAAGTCGCGAATGATATCAGTCATTATATCGTCCTTATTTTTTCGTTATCTCGATACATGATTTCGAACAGATGCACAGGAGTTTAGTGCTTTAGAACAAACTTGAATAATCGCTTGTAATGACTCAAAACATCGGAATTTCCGAAATAAACGAACATTTAGAATACATATTCCGTATTAATCGCTATTTGGTAAGTATAGGAAAGAATTAATTGTCCCAACAATATTAGGAATTGAAATAAGTCACCTTTAGATATGAAAAAAGGAGCATTAGCTCCTTTATACCTTGAAATTACTGATTACTCTTAGTAACCAGTCAACTGCATGTAACCTTGTGCAATGTGCGAACCCGTCGTATTCAAAGCTCCCTCCCAATAAGGGACGACAAATGGCAACCAAGATTGCTTGTTGACCACAGAGGTCTTGAGATCGATGTTGTATTTCGGCACGGTAATTCGCCATTCTAGGGGCACCACTCGCCCTCCTTCTATAACGACCTTGTTCAGAGGAACGATAACCATATCTTCACTGTTTAATACCACCGTATTGTCTTTTGAAGACAAAGTACCGAATGTATATGGCAGTTCTCTCTCGTGCCTATAACGGTTCACGGTTAAAGATGTGTTTTCATCGAGTTTAATAACAAACCTATCCCAACCTTGTTGTTTGTCACTAATTAAACCGCTCCCCCACTCTTTGCTCATGAAAGCCGTACCTTCAATCGCAATAGGGTCACTATCTTTAGTCAATTTCAGTTGGCCGTAAACATCGAGAAATGGTGCTTGTAGGTTATAGGTCGCAACAGGATCTACCGCGTGTTTCTTCTGGTAACCTCTATCCCCAGGCAATACAAATGGCCCCGTCATGTCGCTGTATAGCGACACAGTAAAGGTATCTGTTTTTACATCTAAGTGACCAGGGAAAGGATTTCTCCCCAACGAACGCCATGTCCACTCGTCTATCCACATGCGGAGCGGGAGTGTATTCATTCCGGCCTGACCAATACCGCCGCGAGCGACACGCTGTTCTTTCCAAACCTTTTTATCTGTCGATACAACGGTATAAGAGAAATAAAGCTGCGAGTTTAACCAACCCAACTCATCATTTCTCACATCATTAGCTATGCGGAAATAACTCCATTGCACTGAATAGGTATGTCCTTGCTTGTCATGTACATTGGCGAATAGATGCAGCCATTCGTGCTGATACTGAGGATGGAAGGAAAAGTCTGCCGGCAGAATAACAGGATTGTCAGGCAACACAGGCGTATACGCATGCTTGGCATCGACAGACAAGATAGAGCTCACTTCGTCGTTTAGTACTTCATCATCTTCAAATTGGAATTCACGAAAGATGATGCTTGCGATAGAAGCCATCGCGGCAAGAATCAGGAAACCAATCAGGTATTTAAGACTTACTCTTACCTTCATTACAGAGCATCCCTTAATGATTTCATCGGGGCTTTACGTACGAGACGAATGATTGGTAACGCTCCGGCAACAATCAAAGTCAACATTGAAAGGATGGCTGTTTTCACATAGGCCATTGGCATCAATTGAAGTTCCATTGTCCAACCAAACGACTGCCGTATCACTACATCAATCACCAATTTTGCTAGAGCTAATCCTAAAGGCAAGGCGATTAACAGTGATATCAAACCAAACACAAATAACTGTAATGCACCGAGAATAACTAACTCTTTGCCCGATACACCAAGGCAACGTAACAATGCAGTGTGTTTCTGACGAGAAAGCTCTCCTGCCAAAGTCGCAAAGAAAATCCCGCAAACGGCAATAAGCAAAGTGATATTTCCAAGGGTATCGGCTATAGCAAATGTACGGTCGAATACTCGCATCGCTTGACGATGAATTGTACTGTTATCAATAACCCGTTCCGCATCAAGATGGAACACAGAATTGAGTCGATTAGTTACCTTTTCACCATCAGCGTCTTTATTTAGAACAACGGCTAAAGCAACGTCTCCAGTACCCGCAAAGGCATTAAGCCAGTTAGCATGAGACATTAAAATCTGGTTGTAAGGGTTACCATAGTCATAATAAACACCGACAACCTGCCAATCAAGACCTAGCGGCTCAGACAAATCAACTTTATCGCCGGGCTTCAAGTTCATCTTGATTGCCATCGACTCGCTGATCATGATGCCTTTCGAATGATGTAAATAATACCAATAGCTTGGAACACCAAGTTTGACCGTCAGCGAATTAGACTCACCTTCTGTCTCGCCAGTACTGACAACTTGTAGCGTCCCTTTATTGGATGGAAACTCGCGCTCCCAGCGCCACCAAACATCCTTAACATCGGGTTGATTGGTTAACCAACTGCTGATCATCGAAGCGGAGCTGTTAGTCGGATACAAGTACATGTCTGCAGCAAGACGTTGGTTAAGCCATTTGTCCGTTGTGTCTCGGAAGCTTCCAACCATAGTCACAACACCAATATTGGCAGCCATCGCAATCATAAAAGCCATAGTTGCTACGCCACGATAACTCATACTCGCCGCAGCATCTGCAAAGAACCAACGAGCTTTCACCCAACGAAGAGTGTAGGAGAAGCTGTTAAAAAGTTTCCAGATAACAAATGGGGTAAATAGCGCAGCACTCACCAGCATTAAAGCAATAATCGTATAGCCTGAAGATTGAGTTTTCGGCGCTTGGTAAATAGCGATCGCAGCAACAGCCAGCGCTCCACCGATAAAGGCCTGAATGCTAAATTCCGAACCTGCAAATCTTGCAAGCGAGAGACGTGTACTTAAACGAATTGGTTGAGACTTTAACAAACGAACCAGCGGCCAAGCGCAAGAGGCTAAAGCGCCACTAACCGCCATAAAGAAGCTGTAGCTACTCCATTCCCAATCCCACTCGATCGATAAACCGACGTTGGCGTTATATAGGTCAGCAAGGCTAACCGATACGGAAGGGATGAGTTTGTTCGCGAGTAATAAACCTAATCCATTACCGCAAATCCAACTGACGATAATTAAGCCCAACAGTTCGATCATTAACGCTTGGGCTAACTGCCAGCCGTTCACTCCAGTCTGACGCAACATGCCAACTAAGCGTTGACGTTGTATCAGGGAAAGCGACATGGCTTGATAGAAAATGAATAAACCAACTAAAAACGACAACATACCCATCGCCGTTAAATTCATGTGGAATGCTTTAGTTAGAGATTCTAATTCTGAACGAGTGCTACGAACTAAAAGCATGCCGTTTGGCAAGCTGTTCGCGAGTCTTTCAAGTTTCTCGTCAGGCATAGGACCGCACGCAATTACAGAAAATCCTGAACTTTTCTTTAACTGACGAACCAGAGACATATCTGCAACTAAACGTGTACCGCTTACCATCCCTTGATGGTCTATCACTAACGGACCAAGTTGAGAGCCGTCATGCAGTTGAATCATGTCTCCGTCTTCCCAACCTTGGTGGGCTGCAAGCTCTTGCCCAACCATTACCGGATACGGTGGTTGCATCAGTTTCAACGCTTTGATGTCATTGAGTGACTTTTGCCCCATTACTGGAACCAGCGCTACTGGGTCTATGCCGAGTAATGTTACGTCTGTACCAAGTTGGGTGGTGAAACGATAGCTGTCGAATGGCACACATTGATGGAAACCATCACGGCGTAATTGGACATAAAAACCTTGAGGGATTTTGTTGGCTACGTGTTTAGTGCGAATACGGTAAGGTAAAGGGTTGGCAAAAAGCTTTTCACCGCTTTCGTAACTCTGACGAGCATGCTGGTTAATTGCAGTGACACCGACAAGTAGAGAAATACCAAGTGTAAGACCAAACCAGACAAGAATGATCTGTAAAGGATACCGACGATAGTGACCAAGTAGCGCCTTAACTACGGGCCATAACATGGAGGTGTCCTCCTTGGAGGCGAATACATCCGTCCATATGCTGAGCAACCTTTTCACTGTGAGTAACAAGGAAAAGTGTACATTTTAACTGCCTTGCCAACGTGGTTAGCAATCGCATTACTGCTTCAGCATTGCGTTCATCCAAGCTACCAGTCGGTTCGTCTGCGAGTAGGATTTTTGGTTCCATATACAACGCTCGAGCAATAGCAGCCCTTTGTTGTTGACCACCGGACGCTTCTTCAGGATAGCGACCTAATAGAGGCATTAAATCCAATGCTGAAATAATCTGGCGCCATAACCCCGTGTCTTCAGGCAAACCTTTTAACTGACGGCAAAAACGAATGTTATCTGCAATATTCAACGTAGGAAGGAGGTTAAATTGCTGAAAAATATGACCGATATTGTTACGGCGATAAGCCGTTCTTTGGAATTCCGAAGTGTTGTGCATCGAAAAGTCTGGGAACCAGATTTCACCAGAATCCACAACATCTAAACCAGCGATGAGGTTAAGTAGCGTACTCTTACCAGAGCCACTTTCACCCATCAAAGCCAGTTGATCGCCTTGGTGGATCGTTAGTTCAGCGCCCTGCAGCACAGGATGGAATTCACCACCATCTACATACCCTTTGCTCAGGTTTACCAGCTGTAACATCAATCATCACCGTCGACTAAAATTGGAGACAGAATCTACACTAATTCCCTTTATGTAGGAAGTATTTTGCGGCGTACTGGTACCGAGTTGTTGCAAAATGCAGCAACTCGGTAGCCAAAATTCAACTTCCGATTAAATTGCGCATCCACTTCTTACTTCTTACGCGGAAATAGCACCCTACCCATTTCACGACTTCTTCACTTAAAAACAACAGGTAGATCCATTCAGGGCTAGCATTTAGGTAAAGTGCAGCAAAAGCAGCTAGCGGAATACCAATCACCCATTGAGCAATAAGATCCTGACCTAGACAGAACTTTACATCTCCGCCGGCACGTAAGACGCCAACAATGGCAACCATCGGAATTGAACGTAATACGATACCCAAGCTTAGAATCAACATGAATTTTTCAACCAGAGCTCGCGTTTCTTCCGTTAGAGCACTAAACGAATTTAGAATCGGTATTTGCAGTAAATACAGCATCCCAGACATAAAAATCGCGGTGATAAAGTTAGCAGCTATCACACCAATGGCTTGATAGTAAACCGCTTCATAATTGCGCGCGCCAAGCTGATTACCAATTAATACTGCCGCAGCATTTGATAAACCAATCAGCAAACTGAGTGAAATTGACTCAACTGGCGTCATAACGGAGAGTGCTGCAAGCCCTTGCACACCGGATTGTCCCATAATGGCATGGTAAGCAAATAAACCACCGGACCAAGCAAGAAAATTAAACGTGGTTGGTAAAGAAAGCTTTAAAAAACGAACGACGTTGCTAATTTCCAAGACTTTTACGATATCGGCAAATCGGAACGCCAGCAGATGATTTCGGCTATAGAGGTAACTGTATAAACAGGCGACTTCAATAACGCCACTTATCACCGTGGCGATAGCTGCACCCTGAATACCTAAAGCTGGAAATCCTAACTTACCGAAAATCAAAATCCAGTTGAACACAACATTTGAGGCAATACCTATGGCACTAAAGAAGGTACTGATACCGGGCTTGTGCATCGCACGCAGACCTATCGCCATGCTGTTTGCACAAGCAATAGCGAACATGCTGAATGACGTGATAACCAAATATTGACTACCAAGATCATTGACGATTTCAGAATCGGTAGTCAGTGCCATTATGTCATGTGGGTAGATGACGAATAGAACTACGGTAAAAAAGGCAAATATCATCGACATCAGCCAAGTTAACGCAGTACTTCCCCTAACGCCGTCTCTGTCACCCGCCCCCCAGAATTGAGCAGAAAGCAGAGCACCGCCAGCTGATATCCCAATGAGCATGATGGTCGAAACGAAGGTCGCACGCGCAGCAACACCAACCGCAGCAATTTCAGCTTCGCCTAGTTGCCCAAGCATCAATACATCGACCAATCCTCGGCTAGAAAGTAACAACGTCTGTAAACTGATCGGCAGTGCGATAGCGACCAAACGACGAAAGAAATCTCCTTTTGTATGGAGTAAAACTTGGGATAACAGAGACAAACGACACCCCTAGAGACAAAGGATTGATAGAAAGAGAAAAATTAAGCGGCTATTATACTCATTAGTGCATAATCTAACCAACATAATGCAAGGGTAAATAATGAAAAAAGTACTTGTGCTTGGCGCATCAGGTTATGTGGGTTCCCAGCTTTTACCGCTATTAATCGATGAAGGCTATCAAGTCACAGCGGCAGCCCGTCACATTGACTATTTACAAGCGCGAGTAACACCTCACCCAAGATTAACCATCACCTATCTCGATCTTGCTGATAAAGACGCAACAGTGAACTTGGTGCCTCAGTTTGATTTGGTGTTTTTCTTGGTGCATGGAATGGCACAAGGTCACGATTTTGCTGAATACGAACTTTCACTCGCCAATAATTTTAAACTGGCTCTGGATAACAGTCAGGTAAAACACGTGATTTATTTAAGTGCCCTGCAGCCACAAACTGGCAATTCCGAGCATTTGAAAGCACGTCAGCAAACAGGCCAAATTCTCAGAAAAAGCCAAGTGCCGATTACCGAGCTTAGAGCAGGTGTCATCATTGGACCGGGTTCCGCAGCCTTTGAAATCATGCGTGATTTTGTCTACAACTTGCCAATATTAATCACGCCCAAATGGGTTGATTCCAAAGCCAACCCAATTGCGCTGGAAAACTTGAATCATTACTTACTACAACTGGCAAAAGAGTCGCCGACTGAGCACCAACTTTTCCAAGCTGGCGGTCCTGATACGCTCTCTTATCGTGAACAGTTCCGTGTTATTTGTGAATTGGCAAACAAACCTTTCCGCCTCTGGTCAACATCATTGCTAACGCCACAAATGGCATCTTACTGGTTAGGTGTAGTGACATCCGTTCCTTCGAGTATTGGACGTGCTCTGCTTGCTGGTTTAGAGCATGACTATATTGCTGATTGCCACGAGCTGACAACTCGCTATCCTCAGATTTTGATTGCATACCGTGACGCCGTCAAAAGCACTATTGAACATGAAGGCACGTTCGTTCGCAGCAAAGTATGGGGCTTTGAACCTAACGCACTAAAAAGGTGGCAGCCGGGCTTTGGTTATTATCCAAAACAAGCGGGTGCAAGCATTGAAACTCAATTATCTAGCCACGAACTGTGGGAGATCATTAAAACCATCGGCAGCAGAGAAGAAGGTTATTTCTTTGCCAATATTCTATGGCGCACTCGTGAATGGTTAGACATCTTCTTCGGTGGTGGACGTCCAATTCGCCGTAGCCCCGAAGGTCCTGAGCTTAAAGTCGGAGACTATATCGATTCTTGGAAAGTCATTCGTTGCGAAGCTAATGAATTTTTGTCATTGTTTTTCGGCATGAAAGGACCGGGATTAGGGCGATTAGAATTCACGATTAAAGATCATGGAGATAAGCGCGAGTTGAACGTCACCGCATGGTGGCATCCCAAAGGTTTTTGGGGGCTGATGTACTGGTTTGCCATGATGCCCGCACATCTGTTTATCTTTAACGGCATGGTGAAAGCCATCGTCAGAAAAGCCAAAGCGAATAGATAACCCGTTTAAGGATT